>CAMEWP010000043.1 GCA_945946605.1 uncultured Pseudobutyrivibrio sp.
CCATTTTCATATCATGAGTTCTCCGCAGGAGAACTTTCCTATAAAGTAAAAAAAGGTGATACTCCGGTCTCGCCGGGCATCACCCTTTCTTGTTTACACTTATTCTTTTTTACCTAACCTGATACCTAGCCTAATGCTGCAAGTTTCTCTTCCAGTTCCTTTAATTTTTCCTCAGGAATCTGACCTGCCGCATACTTCATGATGGCATTTAAGCTCATGGGAAGATCCTTTACCATTCCTGCCATGGGGCCGTCAATGAGATCAGGAATCACTTCCCTCATGATTGCTGCGCTCTCCGGATCCGCGATGAGATCCTTAACCGGTGTATCCAGACTAAATTTAGCCATATGTAATACCTCCTTTTATCCACTGATATTTTATTTTTGATATCTGTGTAAATTATATCAGCAACAGCTCACAAAAGCAACTTACAGTTTTCGACCCACCGTCTGTTTTCTGTACACCTGTCCGACATAATGTCCGTCCATATGATATCCGGTTATATTATGTCTGCTTACATTGCGTCTGCTTACATTGCGTCTGCTTAGGAAAGTTTTAAGACCGCCTCAAGTACTCTTCTGGCGCAGGTCTGAAGTTCCGCCTTTGTCAATGCATAAGGATGGCTACTGTCTGCAAGAGCTGCCAGAATATCATTCTTGTCTCCTGCTGCTCCCGGCATGGTAATATCATTTCCTGCCTTCACACATCCGGCTGCAGATGCAAAGGTATATTTATTGTTGCTGTCCTGTCCGGAAGCGGCACTCAGAGCACCTGTCACAAACCAGTCAGTCATAACAACGCCTTCATATCCCCACTCATCCCGAAGGGCATGGGTCTGAATATCCTTACTGTTGCAGGAATGTTCTCCATTTACCAGATTGTAGGAACTCATGATGGCGTGAGGCTGTGCCTCCTTCACACAGATCTCAAATCCCTTCATGTAAATCTCGCGCAAAGCTCTCTCGCTTACCACACTGTTGGAACAGAAACGGTTGGTTTCCTGATTGTTACATACATAATGCTTGATGGTGGTGGAACATCCTTTATGAGCCTGCACACCTCTTGTGATAGCCGCAGATATCTTACCTGCTACCAGGGGATCCTCGGAGTAATATTCAAAGTTGCGTCCGCAGAGAGGCGAACGATGAATATTCTGTGCCGGTGCCAGCCACATATTTACACCAAACATCTCCATTTCCTGTCCTACCAGATCGCCGCACATTTCACAGGCTTCCGGATTCCAGGACTGAGCCAGTGCTGTACCGATGGGAATAGCAATGCAGTACTGATAATTTACCGGCGCATTCATCTCTTCCTCAGAGGGCTTGGGTGCCATAGCTGCCATGGCCTGAAGTTCCTGCTCATCCATAAATTCTGCAAATCCATCAAATCCACCGCCGCTCTTTATTTCTCCGCCTACGATCTTGTAGGTGGGGCTTAGGCGAAGGCCTGCAGGACCGTCTGCCATTACCAGTCCCGGAACACCCAGTTCACTAATACGTCCACTGGTTTCTCCGGCTGCACCGGCCACCTGGGTGGAAGCCGCGCCGATTGCGGAGAAGGGATCCATTCCCTCCACATCCATGTACTGTCCAACACACAGATATGCCAGCTGTTCTTCTGTCAGTGATCCCACAAATTCGTCCAGAGATCTTGCACCGGAACGAACCTCTGCGAAATCAAAAGGTTCTGTTGCCGGAAGTTCTTCCATCACTTCTGCATAGGTATGTTCTGTCACTGCGATGTCAGCTGCTGCCAGACGGATCACCGGTGCCGCTGCAATCTCTTCTGCATCCTGATCACATCCTGCATCTGTCGGCTTCATGTCTTCAAATCCCCAGCCCGGGCAGAAATGTTTTGTCTTCTCTGTCACTGCATCCTGATCCAATGCGATGACTCCGCAGACTTTTGTTTCACGGGAGCTGCTGCCTGCCCGAAGAATGTAATTACCTGCCTCCATCACATAGGCAGATGCTTTTTCATCGAAAGATGCCATGGAAGCTGTTGCAAATGTTGCGGTTACCTCCGTCTCTTCACCCGGCTGCAGTTCTTTTGTTTTCACATATCCTTTCAATTCCTGATAGGGCTTATCCAGTTTATCGGAAGGTGCGGATACATAAACCTGAACAACTTCCTTTCCTGCTGCTGCACCGGTATTCTTGACAGTAACCGTCACGGAAACATTTGCCCCATCAGCAGATACTGCCTTGGGTTCTATGTCAAATGTGGTATAACCCAGTCCATATCCAAAAGGAAATACCGGTTCTTCCTTAAAGCTGTCAAAATAGCGGTATCCTACATAAACGCCCTCTTTGTAATAGGTATCGTTAGGATCACCAAATCCTTCGGTGGAAGGATATTTATCAATGGGCGCCCATGTGGTAGTCAGTTTACCGGAGGGATAGCTCTTACCCAAAAGCAGATCAGCGAACACATCACCTGTAGGTGTTCCCAGCTGGCTCAGCAGCAGGATATTTCCCACTTCCTGTACCGGGGAAAGATCTACCATGCCACCTACATTCAGCACCAAAACAAACTTTTCATATTTCTCATTCAGTGCCAGGATATCCCTGATCTCTGTTTCCGTAAGTTCCACATCTCCGGGGATTGGCTTACGGTCAGCGCCTTCTCCGGAATTTCTGGCAAGAACATAAACTGCCACATTTCCCTCACCTTCCAAAGGAAGATCATAGGACGGCTCCGGCATCTCCTTGCCCATGCAGTACATGATGGCATTTGCTCCCCAGGCCTTTGCCTCCTCCTTTAATTTATCCACAAACTCCTTCCGTGCCTTCACCATCATTTCTGCGTAGGAATCCAGCCATGCCTTGCTGGTAATTTCAAATCCGGCCTTTTCCAGTCCCTGCTCGATGGTTGTATAGGAACGCACATTGACATCTCCGGATCCGGTTCCGCCTTTGATGGTCTTTCTTGCTCCATTACCGAAAAGCGCGATCTTGCCGGGTGCTGCCAATGGTATTGCACCGTTACACTTTAATAATACTGCACATTCTGCAGACATCTTTCTGACTGCATCAATATGCTTTTTCTCAAATTCCTGGATGTTCTCGTCTGTAATATGAATCATGTTCCGTCCTCCTGCTTTTATATTTTCAGACCCATAAAAGGGTCCATTTTCTTTCTCCCTTGTTTATAGCACGAGGCCGGCCGTTTCTTATATCTATTTTTTTACAATTATATCAAGAATTTCGCCTCTTCCATGAAAATATCCCTCTCCTCCCCGTTCTGTTTTATCAACGCAATAGTTGTTTTTCCAACCCGGCGATGGTATAATATGTCTTATCACTGGTGGTTTCGCACTATGTCCTCACTTTGAGAGAACAAGTGCATCCCTTATTTCGCCGCCCTGCCCTTCCCGTTTTTGTAAAACATTGGTTGAAATTGGTTGCATTTCCCAGATCTGATGGCGGTATTTCAGGTTCGGTGTCCGGACACTGCTTTGAGATTTGCCCGGTGATGTCCGCCCCCATAACGACAATATGGCATCAATTTCCGGGCTGTCTAAGGGTGCACTCGTTCGGTGGATATGAACTTTGTCTGGCAAGCGTCGCCGATCAATGGATCAGCGCTTTGCCAGACTGCGTTCTCCTCACTTGTGCACCCTAAGGCAGCTGGGAAATTGGCCAAATCATTGTCGTTATGGGGCGAACATCTACCGTGGCAAATGTCAAACATTGGACGAACACTGATCATAACAAAAATGCCGCCACCAGATCGGGAAATACCCAATTTTAACCAGTGACAAAAACGGGAAGGGCAGGGGGGAGAAACAAGGGGTGCACATATTGCCGAAAGCAATGGCATAATGCAAAGCAGGCAGTGATAAGACATATGATACAAGGAGAATGGATATGGACTTACGCGTTAAGAAAACAGAGCGGGCGATTCGAAGAGCCTTTTTTCAATTGCTCCAGACAAAGCCTTTTGAAAAAATCACAGTGAAAGAATTATCAGAACTGGCAGAGATCAACAAAACTACTTTTTATGCTCATTATGAAACCATCTACGATCTTTTAGATACGGTGCAGTTAGAATTTATCGATGCCGTCACAGATCATCTGGAAAATTTTAGTCTGCTGTTTAGCAACCCCAGAGGATTCATTCTTCAACTGTATTCCGGCATGGAATATCTGAACATAGAAAATATTCCTCCAATGAGTGCCAACAGCAATCTTTTTGTCCATCGGCTCAGTGAAGCTATTGACAAAAAAGTCGCCGCCCAGGGCGTGCAGCTTTCAAAATATCAGGGAATTTCCATTATATTAGATTTTATTATCAGCGGTCTCATCGGGCTGCGGAAAGACTCCCAGCAGGAGCGAACCGAGGAAGAACTGGAATATCTGGCGTCCTTTGTGGAGGGCGGCATTCGCGCTCTGCCGCCCTTGGAATAAAAATATCTTTACGTTCTTTTTTAATTCTTGCCTTCTCTCAGTTCCCTGTCTCTTTCCAGGCACTTTTTAATATACTGACCTGTATAAGAGGTGGGGTGCTGTGCCACTTCCTCCGGGGTTCCACAAGCTACCACAGTTCCTCCCCGGTCTCCGCCGTCCGGCCCCATATCAATGATATAATCCGCCGACTTGATCACATCCAGGTTGTGCTCTATCACCACAACCGTATTGCCGCCTTCAGAGAGCTGGCGCAGGATCTCCACCAGTTTACGCACATCCTCAAAGTGAAGGCCGGTGGTCGGCTCATCCAATACATAGATGGTTCTTCCGGTACTTCTCCGGCTCAGTTCTGTTGCCAGTTTGATTCTCTGAGCCTCACCGCCGGACAGTGTGGTGGATGGCTGTCCCAATTTTACATAAGAAAGGCCTACATCATATAATGTCTGGATCTTTCTGTGGATGCTGGGCACATTCTGGAAGAAATGCAGTGCCTCCTCCACTGTCATATCCAGCACATCATAGATGGATTTGCCTTTATATTTTACTTCAAGGGTCTCCCGGTTGTAGCGCTTGCCCCCACATACTTCACAAGGGACATAAACATCCGGAAGGAAATGCATTTCGATCTTGATGATACCGTCACCGGAACAGGCCTCACAGCGGCCGCCCTTTACATTGAAACTGAACCGCCCTTTCGTATATCCTCTGGCCTTGGCATCTGCGGTGCCGGCAAAAAGGTCCCGGATCATATCAAACACACCGGTATAAGTGGCCGGATTGGACCTGGGTGTTCTGCCAATGGGAGACTGATCAATATCAATGATCTTGTCCAACTGTTCTATGCCATCAATGCCATCATGGGCACCGGGAATCTTTTTTGCCCGATTCAAGGTTTTGGCCAAATGCTTATATAAGATCTCATTGGTCAGGGAACTCTTTCCGGAACCTGACACACCGGTGACACAGGTCATAACCCCCAGAGGGATCTGCACGTCAATGTTCTTCAGGTTGTTCTCTCTTGCTCCCCGAATAGTCAGATATCCCGTGGGTTTTCTGCGCTCCGATGGGACAGGCACACTCCTGCGTCCGGCAAGATATGCTCCGGTAATGGAATTGGGGTTATCCATAATCTCCTGAGGTGTTCCCATGGCAACCACTTCTCCGCCGTGTTCTCCTGCCTTAGGACCGATATCCACAATGCAGTCTGCCGCCAGCATGGTGTCCTCATCATGCTCTACTACGATCAGGGTATTGCCCAGATCCCTCAGTCCCTTTAAGGATGCCAGCAGTTTATCATTATCTTTCTGATGCAGTCCGATACTGGGCTCGTCCAGAATATATGCCACACCTACCAGACCCGATCCGATCTGGGTTGCCAGACGGATTCTCTGCGCCTCACCGCCGGAAAGCGTGCCGGTAGCTCTGGAAAGCGAGAGGTAATCCAGCCCCACATCCACAAGGAAACCCACTCGTCCCCGGATCTCTTTTAAAATCTGATGTCCGATCTTCTCCTGCTGCTCTGTCAGTTTCATGGTCTGCAAAAATACCTGGAGATCTCTCACCGGCAGTTCCGTCAATTCAAAGATATTCTTATCACACACGGTCACTGCCAGAGATTCCTGCTTCAATCGCTGTCCTTTACAGAGAGGGCAGTCGCTGACGTACATATATTCTTCGTATTCTTTCTTTGTGGTCTCAGAATGGGTCTCCCGGTATCTGCGGTTGACATTGCTGATGAGACCTTCAAACTGCACATCATAAACGCCTTCCCCCCGCTGCCCTTTATAATGCACCTTTACCGGGGCATCGAATCCGTAAATAAACATATGACGAATATTCTCCGGCAGCTGTTCATAAGGCGTATCCAGGGAAAATCCATATTCATCTGCCAACGCCTGTAAAATAGCATGGCTGTAACTCTTGGGATCCGCTGAAGACTGCCATCCCATCACCTGTACCGCCCCTTCATTAAAGCTGAGACTCTTATCCGGGATCATCAGATCCTCATCAAACTCCATCTTAAATCCCAGTCCAAAACATTCCGGACAGGCACCAAAGGGATTGTTGAAAGAAAAGCTTCTGGGCTCGATCTCATCCATGCTGATCCCACAGTCAGGACATGCAAATCCCTCCGATAAAAGCATGGGTTCTCCTCCCATCACATCCACCATCAGTAATCCGTTGGACAAATGAAGAACGTTTTCAATGGAGTCCGTCAATCGCTTTTCGATCCCCTCTTTTATGACCAGACGATCCACCACGATCTCAATGTTGTGCTTTTTGTTTTTCTCCAGGGTAATGTCTTCCGACAGATCGTACAATTCTCCGTCAGCGATCACCCGGACATAACCGCTCTTCTTGGCCTTGGCAAAGAGTTTTTCATGAGTGCCCTTCCGTCCACGCACCACCGGCGCTAAAAGCTGGATCTTGGTTCTCTCCGGAAGTTTCATCACCGCATCCACCATCTGATCTACCGACTGTTTTTTGATCTCTTTTCCGCATTTGGGGCAATGGGGAATACCGATCCGGGCGTATAGCAGACGGAAATAGTCGTAGATCTCCGTCACGGTTCCCACTGTAGACCTGGGATTTCTGTTGGTAGACTTCTGATCAATGGAAATAGCCGGCGGAAGGCCCTCGATCTTCTCCACATCCGGTTTCTCCATCTGACCCAAGAACTGTCTTGCATAGGAGGACAGGGACTCCATGTAACGCCGCTGTCCCTCTGCAAATATGGTATCAAAAGCCAGGGAGGATTTACCGGATCCGCTAAGTCCTGTCAGAACCACGAATTCATCTCTGGGAATATCCAGGCTGATATTCTTCAGGTTGTGTTCGTTGGCCCCCCGAATCTTAATATATTTTCTGTTACTGCTGTCTTTCATTGTTGTTTTCCTTCCTCATTCTGACAAATATTTTATCAGAAATCCTGCAACATATTCTTTAATTCTATCAGTTTATCCCGATATTCTGCTGCCGCCTCAAAGTTCAACTCTGCCGCAGCCTTCTCCATCTTCTTTTTAATCTTTTCGATGGTCTTCTCCAGTTCTTCCCGATCCATCTCTTCCGGATCCCGGGCAAACTGCATTTCTTCTTTGGCAACCTCTTTGGAAATGCTGATCAGATCCCGGACAGATTTCTCGATGGTCTTTGGAGTAATGCCATGTTCCTCATTATACTTCTGCTGGATGGCTCTTCTCCGGGCCGTTTCATCCATGGCCATACGCATGGAATCTGTAATGGTATCTGCATACATGATCACGTGACCGGAAGAATTCCGGGCTGCACGGCCGATGGTCTGGATCAGGGAACGCTCCGATCGAAGGAAGCCCTCCTTATCTGCATCAAGGATTGCCACCAGTGTGATCTCCGGAATATCCAGTCCCTCACGCAGAAGGTTGATACCCACCAGCACATCAAACACATCCAGCCGAAGATCCCGGATGATCTCCGCCCGCTCCATGGTATCAATATCAGAATGCATATATTTGATCCGGATTCCCAGCTCCGCCATGTAATCCGTCAGATCCTCCGCCATCCGTTTCGTCAGGGTAGTGATCAGCACTTTATGATGCTCTGCCACTTCCTTTTTGATCTCCGCTAACAGATCGTCAATCTGCCCTTCCACAGGCCGCACTTCCACCGCCGGATCCAGTAGTCCCGTGGGACGGATCACCTGCTCTGCCCGAAGCATCTCATGCTCCTGCTCATACTCTGCCGGTGTTGCTGAAACAAAAAGGATCTGATCTATTTTAGACTCAAATTCCCCAAAATTCAATGGCCGGTTATCCTTTGCAGAAGGAAGCCGGAATCCATAATCCACCAGAGTCGTTTTCCGGGACTGATCCCCTGCGTACATGCCCCGCACCTGGGGAATGGTAATATGGGACTCATCCACAATGATCAGATAATCATCTCCAAAATAATCCATCAGTGTCTGGGGCGGTTCCCCGGGTTTCTGCCCTGTCAGGTGTCTGGAATAATTTTCAATACCGCTGCAGAATCCTGTCTCCCTCAGCATCTCAACATCAAAATTTGTCCGTTCTGCAATACGCTGTGCCTCGATGAGCTTGTCCTCACCTTTAAAATAACGCACCCGCTCCTGCAGTTCCTCCTCAATGCTGACACAGGCCTTCTGGATCTTATCCTGAGGCACCACATAGTGGGACGCCGGAAAGATTGCCGCATGATTTAGCTCTTTCTTTACCGCACCGGTGAGCACATCAATCTCTGTCAGCCGGTCGATCTCATCTCCGAAAAACTCCACCCGGTAAGCAAAATCAGAGGTATTGGCCGGAAAGATCTCCAGCACATCTCCCCGCACCCGGAAGGTACCACGGTCAAAATCCATGTCATTTCGCATATACTGCATATCAATAAGCTGCCGGATCACTTCGTCCCGGTCTTTCTCATCTCCCGGCCGAAGGGAAACCATCATATTCTGGTAATCCTCCGGACTTCCGATACCATAAATGCAGGAAACGGAAGAAACAATGATCACATCCTTCCGTTCTGTCAAAGCCGCTGTGGCAGACAGCCGCAGCTTATCAATCTCATCATTAATGGAAGAATCCTTGGCAATATAGGTATCCGTAGAAGGCACATAGGCCTCCGGCTGATAATAATCATAGTAACTGACAAAATACTCTACTGCGTTTTCCGGAAAGAACTCCTTGAATTCTCCGTAGAGCTGCGTAGCCAGGGTTTTGTTATGTGCAATGATCAGTGTTGGTTTATTTAATTGTTCGATGACATTGGCCATGGTAAAAGTCTTGCCGGATCCTGTAACGCCTAGCAGTGTCTGGCATTGATTGCCCTCTTTAAATCCTTTCACCAGCTCAGCGATAGCCTGTGGCTGGTCACCGGTGGGTTTATATTTGGAATGTAATATGAATTTATCCATGTTTTGATCTCCTTAAAGCTATGTACATTTGCACCCGCTTCGCCACGAACATAAGTTCTATCGTCATACTATCATATTATCTATTAAATTTCCACATAAATAATAAAAAGCGAGCAGATGATATACACCTGCTCGTCCCGTAAATGGAATATTGGGATTTAGGGCACTACCCATGCCTTCCCACGGCTCTTTAATATTCTATACATTCTATTATTTTATTTATAAAAAATCAATGCAGCTTCCTTGAATTCCGATGCCCACTTTTTATTTTGAAACACTATTTTTCCATATGTTTTACTATCTTTTTTCATGTAAAAACTTAATAAAGAATACAAAATGATAGCATTAACTACCTCTGAACGAGGTATCACATATTTACTCTGTTCAGCCACTTTACGAAATTTTTCAGGTAACCCCCTATATATTTCTGCTCTCTTACTCATCTTATTTTCATCATATAACCTTTGTACTTTCCCCTTTCTAATATCCTCCGATATTACAAAAGCTTCCTCACATGCAACACCTTGTCTCATCAATTCTTCAAAAAAATCTTCTCGCGTAAAGCAAGGATATTCTTGAAATTCTTCTTTCATAACCAACCGCGCAATAGCACGTGTTCTTAAGAAAGCTAATGAACTTAATGTTTCATGGCCTCTTTCTGATGAACTAATGACAGATGCAGATTTAGAGAATCTTTTCTTTCCTAAATCTGAAAAGGTAACGTCTACAACCAGACGAATGCCAGATTACAATTACATCCACAAGGAATTACTTCGCAACGGGGTAACCAAGAAGCTCTTGTGGATTGAATACTGTGAGGAATGCCGTCTTAACAACGAAGAGCCTCTTATGTATTCACGTTTTTGTTTCTATATCCAACAGGAAGAGCAAAAACGAAATGCAACAATGCATATCCCTCGAAAGCCTAGTCAACAAATCGAAGTAGATTGGGCAGGTGATCCTGCTTATATCATTGATCCTGACACGGGTGAATTAACACCTGTATGGCTGTTTGTTGGTGTTTTAACTTACAGTCAATACGCTTTTGTAGAAGGCTTCATGGATGAGAAATCCAAGAACTGGATTAAAGCCCATGTTCACATGTATGACTTTTTTGGTGGCGTAACACCTATCCTAATTCCTGACAATTGTACTACACTTTTTGTTCGGATATCTCTGTGTGTATTTCCTGGCTCCCTCGCCAAGAGCCATTCCACCTTCAAGCATGGGATAAAGCCGCTCAAACATTCTGTTGTAAATCGAGTTTGTGGAGAAGCAATAAATCGGACTTGAAAAAATAACAAAATCACTTTCCACAATTTTCTGAAAAAGTTCGCTCATATCATCATGCCGGACACAGCCTTCCTTCTTTCTGCAGGCAAAACATCCCATGCAAGGCTGTATATTCATATCAGAAAGATAATACTTCTCTACTTCCTGCCCTCTGTTTTCAAAATAAGATACTGCCGTATCCACTGCAAGAGCACTGAAGCCTTTCTTTCGGGCGGACCCGTAGATCGCAATGATTTTCATGGTCTTCTCCTTTCTGTCACCCTGTTATTTCACCTTCACCATTGGCAAAAAAAGAACCGATGACATGTCACCACCAGTGTAAATGGTATGTATTCCTTCGTTTGCACTTTTCATTTTTTCAACCGGCTTGTCGTTGGTTGCTCTGGCTTCTGCCACCGGACCGGCTACATGACCGGCAATTTCAAGAACCAGTGTCTCTCCCGGATGAAGCAGCATTCCGGTTGGCCACATACCAAGATCAATCTGTACCGGTACATTTGGTGTCAGCATCTGCAATTCATCATGGGTCAAAACCGGTTCCAGATCTGTGGACAGCACTGTATCCAGTTTGCGGTGCGACGCGCGGATACGACCGTTTGGTCCGGTGTAGATGGGTCCCCCGGGTAACTGTTTATTTTTGGGAATCAGCCTGCAAATAAGGTCCAGTTTCTTACGAAATCCCGGGAATACGATATGATATCTCACTCTCCCTTTTTTGTCTTTCTTATAAAGACAGGCATACAAATCTGCATCATTTCCCTTATCTGTACTCATCCAGACCCGAATGTTAGAAGCTCCATGTATTTCCATTTCCTCTGTTATTTTATATTCAAAACGAACACATTCTTTCACACTGTCGCTTCGTCCATCGTTATTGCGCAGCAGAGGTTTGTTTCGGACATTCCTGAGACATTGTGCCATTGGAAGCATCCAGGTAAAGCATCTTTGTGTCTGTCTGAACTGCCGGATATGTATCGCTGCTCCTAAAAACATCTGTTGCCGCATTGAAGTCCAAAACCGCATAACGGACATGCGGTGTCTTTTCCCATCCATTGTCGATTCCTTTCAGGAAATGATCAAAGAATTTTCTCAGGTCATCTGCATTCTCTTTTGTATCCAGATCTCCCCACTCATGCGTATTGTGAATCCGAAGCCATTTATCCGTACTTCCCAGTTCACGAAAACCATTGATACTG
Organism: uncultured Pseudobutyrivibrio sp.; assembly: GCA_945946605.1. Taxonomy (GTDB): domain Bacteria; phylum Bacillota; class Clostridia; order Lachnospirales; family Lachnospiraceae; genus Pullilachnospira_A. The sequence goes on from CAMEWP010000043.1 coordinate 11,805, forward strand.
TTCTTCGTATGGATAGAATGTGTCCAACTGGCTACCACATAGGCAGGAATGGTAATGTCAGAAAGCTTTGCAATCTTGTCATCCCAATACTCGTTCATCAGAGGATATTTTTTCAACATGGTGGAAACATCTTCAAACTGATTATTGCCATAAAGGTAAGCTATAATATCGGTATCATGGAATACCGTATTGGGAATACCTCCCCGACACACACAGTCGCGATACTCGTCCCGCAGCCCTTCAAACGGAGCAATGGCAGCAAGGTGCGGAGGTTTTGCCTCCGCTGCCGTCCACTGGATCATGGCAAGCTGGGAATTTCCCATCATTGTCACTTTACCGGAACAAAAATCCTGTTCTGCAAGAAATTCAATCACATCATAAACATCTTCACCGGCCTGCTTTCCCATGAAAACCAGATTGCCGCCGGAGTGATCAATTCCTCTCTGATCTACAATGCAGATTGCATATCCATACTGACACCAATAAGCGGGATCAGGCGACTCAAAGCATTGAAGTCCAGAAACCTGATTCTTCGGGAAACCGGTGTTGCAGACAGTAAAGTTCTTATTAAAGTTTCCTCCCTGCTTACTGTACATGGTGTATACAAGGATTACCGGTACGGGATCTTCTCCCTGTTTTCTGTAAAGATCCCCGTAAACGGTGGTTCCATCACGCAATGGAATCGCTATATCCTGAATGCGTTCAATATCCACCGGAAGCGGCATATATCCCTTTTCTATCACACTGCCTTTCTTGTATACGACAGAGTGGTTGTTCAACTCAGGAATCGGATACTCTGCCTCCGAGAGCGGATTGGCTTTCCGCATTGCCACTTCTATATCTCCGATCATATATTTATCCTGCGTCATCACTTCTCACCACCTTCTGCGCAAAAATCCTCTTTACAGCGAAGGGCAGAAATCACAATTTCTGCTGCATCTTCTATCGTCATAGACTGCAGATTCAGTGTCAGGTCATAACTGTCTGCCCTACCCCACTGCTGACTGCCAAAACTGTCGTAATATTGGCTGCGTTCTTTGTCCACACGGACCATCTTTTTCTTTGCTTCTTCTATGGAGACTCTGTCCCGTTCCGAAACCCTCTTGGAACGATGATCCATGGAATCACAAACAAATACACCAAACACCTTATGGTTCCCCTGTAAGATCTGGTCAGCACACCTTCCCACAATAACGCAAGGGCCGTCAGATGCAATTTTCTCAAGCACCTCTTTCTGCGCTTTGTATGCAATATCTTCAACCGAAGTGTATTGGTCTGTTGTGTAAATATTGGAGCTGTTGGAATACACACCGCCACGCTTTGTCATTGCAGAAGTTTCATCTACAGAATCAAGATATTTTCTGCTCAGTCCGCTTTTTTCCGCTGTTTCTTTCATAATTAACTTATCATAAAAAGCGATGCCAAGTTTTTCGGCAACCAGTTTCCCTACGCTTCTGCCCCCTGCGCCATAAGAACGCCCGATGCAGATAATGTAGTCTGTTTTTGCATCAGAATCTTTCACCGACAATCCTTCATCATGAATCTGGGAAACATCTGCTTCTTTTCCCCCGTCAAAACATTTTTTAATGCAGTAGATTGTAACCGGAACGGCAATGATGGCACTGATCACATCTGCCACCGGCATGGACCATACAACACCATTCATGCCGCCAAGTCTGGAGGTGATGGCCAGCGCCGGGATAAATACATAAGCATTCTTGGACAGATTTACCACAAGAGCTGCCACCGGTTTGTTCATGACCTGGATCAACAGCGAACAGAACTGGAAAATGCAATAGCACCATCCTGTTGTGATAAGGATCTTTCCAAAGGTAACCCCATAATTGATGGCATCCGGACTGGATACAAAGCAACTGATGATGGGCTTCATGGCCAGGTAACATATCACTGTAAGAACTGCCGCAATGGAAATCAGCAAAAGGGAAGAATATTTCAAAAGTGCATTGAATTTTTTCTTATTCTGATTTCCAATCTGATATCCCAAAAGAGGCTGCACTCCCTGGGCAACGCCAAGTGCAAATACCATAACGATGGTAATGATATTGCAGGCAGCCCCCAGTCCTGCTACCGGAATATCACCGTAAACAGCCATCTTCGTATTCATTAAAATCTGGCAAAGGCTTTGTCCGATGGTAGAGATTGCTGCTGTGATACCGATGGCATATACACTGGAAGCAATTTTATCTTTTCCGGAAAAGTCTGAAAGCCTGATACTGATGCTGCTCTTCTTTGAAAGAATAAGATACAGATAAAACACCACAGCCACAAGATTTCCGAGAAGTGTAGCGGCAGCGGCACCTGCAGTACCCCAATGGAATGCGCAGATAAACACAGCATCCAGAACAATATTTACAATATTACCCACCACAGAACCGATCATGGAGAGAGTTGGTTTTCCCTCTGCACGAAGCAGATTGGACAGTACCGGGGAGAGCATGGCAAAAGGTGCATCAATTGCGATAAAAGGAATATAATCCTTGGCGA
>CAMEWP010000044.1 GCA_945946605.1 uncultured Pseudobutyrivibrio sp.
GTGCGTCCCCCCTACCTCTGACACACTCTTCTGCCATCTGTATGAGAACATTGTCCAGTCTTATCGTGGACTGCGCAAGGTATATAACCAGTGGTGTTCTGTTGTCCGCTGGGAGAAGACGACCCGTCCTTTCCTTCGTTCTTCTGAGTTCCTGTGGCAGGAAGGACATACGGTACACGCTACGGCAGAGGAGGCAGAGGAGCGTACCATCCAGATGCTGAATCTTTATGCAGACTTCTGTGAAGAAGTACTTGCGATCCCCATGATCAAGGGAAGAAAGACAGATAAGGAAAAATTTGCCGGTGCGGAGGCTACTTATACCATTGAGGCCCTGATGCATGACGGTAAGGCACTGCAGTCAGGTACCAGCCATAATTTCGGAGATGGATTTGCCAGAGCTTTTGGTATTCAGTATACAGACAAGGACAACCAGTTAAAGTATGCATATCAGACTTCCTGGGGTATGTCTACCCGTCTTATCGGCGCGCTGATCATGGTGCATGGTGATGATTCCGGTCTGGTTCTGCCCCCGAAGGTAGCGCCTGTTCAGGTAATGGTCATCCCCATCCAGCAGAGAAAAGAAGGCGTTTTAGACGCTGCAGAAGGAATTTATCAGCAGTTTAAGGCAGCAGATATCAGAGTGAAACTGGATGATGGAGACAAGAGCCCGGGATGGAAGTTTGCCGATGCGGAGATGAGAGGTATTCCTATCCGCGTGGAGATCGGACCGAAGGATATGGAAAAGGGACAGTGTGTGCTGGTGCGTCGCGATACCCGGGAAAAGACGGTGGTTGCTATCACTGAGGCAGCCGAGAAGGCAGCGGAACTGATGGAACAGATGCAGAAGGATATGTTAGAGCGTGCAAAGAATTATCTTTACAGCCATATTTCCGATGCTCATGATTATGAAGAATTTAAGGATGCAGTAGAAAATAAACCGGGATTTATCCGGGCAATGTGGTGCGGAGAGTTAGACTGCGAACTGAAGATCAAAGAGGACACCACCGCAACCAGCCGGTGCATGCCTTTTGAGCAGGAGAAGATCTCCGATGTGTGCGTGTGCTGCGGAAAGCCTGCCAAGAAACTGGTTTACTGGGGAAAAGCATATTAGAATGAAGATCAGATTGCCGGAAAATGTCAGGACAATTATAGAAACGTTGGAAAGTTGCGGACACGAAGCCTATGCTGTAGGCGGCTGTGTCCGCGACAGTATTTTAGGGAAAACTCCCGCAGACTGGGATATCACCACCTCTGCTTTGCCGGAACAGGTCAAAAAGATCTTTCCCAGAACAGTGGATACAGGAATTGCCCACGGCACCGTAACGGTATTGCTGCGGGGCGGCAGTTATGAGGTGACCACCTACCGCATCGACGGTGCCTATGAGGATGCAAGACATCCCAGTGAGGTCAGCTTCACATCCAATCTGCTGGAGGATCTCAGACGCAGGGATTTTACCATCAATGCCATGGCGTACAATGAGCGGTCCGGTCTGGTGGATGCCTATGATGGTATACAGGATCTGAAGGATCACAGGATCCGATGTGTGGGAGATCCCATGGAACGGTTTTCGGAGGATGCACTGCGGATGCTGCGGGCGGTGCGCTTTTGTGCCCAATTGGGATTTTCCATGGAAGAAGGCACCCGGGCTGCTATTACAGAACTGGCTCCCACCATCGCCAAAGTCAGCGCGGAGCGGATATCGGTGGAGCTGGTAAAACTTCTCGTGTCCGATCACCCGGAGATGATGGAGCAGGTATATGAGACAGGATTATCGGCGGTCATTTTGCCGGAACTGGATGAGATGATGAAAACGGACCAGCACTGCAGGCATCACTGCTATCCTGTGGGGAAACATACCATGGAGGCGTTGCGGTGGACCCCTAAGGACAAGGTTACCCGCCTTGCGGTTTTTTTGCATGATGTGGCAAAACCTGCATCACGGACAACGGATTCCAAGGGATGGGATCATTTTTACGGTCACCCGGAGCGGGGGGCTGAAATGGCAGGGCAGATCCTGCGGAGGCTGAAGTTTGATAATGACACCATTTACCGGGTAAAGGCTCTGGTGGGCGCCCATGATAAACGGCCGGAAGCAACCGGTATCAGCGTGCGCCGGGCGGTTGTGGAGATCGGCCAGGATGCATTTCCCAGGGTCTTTGATGTGAAACGGGCGGATGTCATGGCCCAGAGCTGCTACTGCAGGAAGGAAAAACTTCAGGAGATTGCAGCCTTTGAGCAGCTGTATCATCGCTGTATGGAACAAAAGGAATGCCTTTCCATCCGGGAGTTGCAGGTGGACGGCAAGGATGTGATGGATCTTGGCATTGGCCAGGGAAAAGCCGTTGGAGCGGTGCTGAAACATCTGTTGGACTGGGTGCTGGAAGATCCGGATCGAAATCAGAGGTCTTTGCTTCTTGAGGAAGCGAAAAGGTATAAATTAGAAAACCCCGACATATGATTTTTTGTGTGACGGGATCCTGATAGGGGATCCTGCTGCATAAAAACATATGGAGGGGTTTTTATGTTTCAGCAGAAAGAACAGCTTTTGGAAAAATATGATCTGACAGTGCAGGCTGTTTCTAAGGGGAGAGGAACCGTGATCGCAGAGACGGACAAAGGGAGAGTGATCCTGAAGGAATACACAGGCTCTGTGCAGCGGCTGGAACATCTGGAGTCTGTCTGCTGCAGATTGAAGCAGTGGGATGAGCAAAGTGAGGAGCTGATCCGGGATGGGGAAGGGAATCTTTTGGTGACAGATGAGGAGGAACACACCTATCTGCTGAAAACCTGCGCCCTGGGAAAAGAATGTGACACGCAAAATGCCGGGGATGTAACGGCTGCGGCGGGGAAACTGGCATCTTTTCATAAAGCATTGAAAACCTGCAGCCAGGGGGAGGAGCAAAATTTTAAAAATCCGGAGCATATGTTTTCCAATGAGATGGCCCGGCATAACCGGGAGCTGCGCTATGTCCGCAATTATGTCATGAAAAGAAAAAAGAAAAATGCATTTGAAGAACTGTTTTCCGGCAGCTTCCGGAGGTTTTATGATCAGGCGGAAATGGTGGAAGAGGCCTATGAGCGTTTCGGGGAAACCAACAGAGGCGGCGGCTGCAGTCTTTGCCATGGGGATTATAACCAGCATAATGTCCTGATGTCCCAGCAGGGCCCTGTGATCATCAATTTAGAGCAGATGAGATGGGATGAACCGGTGAGTGACCTGGCAAAATTTATGCGGAAGGTACTGGAGAAAAATCACTGGGACCGGCGTCTGGGATTTGCGATGCTATCTTCCTATGAAAAGGAACGGCCCTTAGAGGAGGATGAAAGATACGGACTTTACCTTCGGATAGCATATCCGGTGCGCTTCTGGAATATTGCAAATCACTATTATAACAGCAAAAAGGCCTGGGTTTCGGGACGGGATATTGACAAGCTGGAGAAACTTTTGCAGGAGGAAGAGCGGCGGCAGATGTTCTTGGGACAGCTGCGGGATTTTAGCGCTTCCGGGGACCTTAAGGGAAAATGTTGTACAAACGGGAAATGAGATTTTCTACAGATTTGTATAAAAAGTGTTTCCTTCTCTAAAATAACGACGTTCCACCTTGACAAAAGGCCGGAAAACCATTATAAATATTCTGTAGTTGTCCGGGAGAAGCCGGAGGACAAAATATCATATATTTGAGTTTTTCGAGGAGGAACAAACATGAATAAGACGGAATTAGTTGTAGCGATGGCTGAGAAGGCTGAGATTTCCAAGAAGGATGCAGAGGCTGCTTTAAAGGCTTTCACTGATGTAGTAGCAGAAGAGCTGAAGAAGGGTGAGAAGATCCAGCTGGTTGGATTCGGTACCTTCGAAGTATCCGAGAGAGCAGCAAGAACCGGAAGAAATCCTCAGACTGGCGAGGAAATGACCATCGCAGCTTCCAAGGCTCCGAAGTTCAAGGCTGGTAAGGCTTTGAAGGACATGATGAACTAATTCAGAGTGTAAAGGATAGATCAAGAGCTCAAGACTTCGGTCCTGAGCTTTTTTTCATCCTGCTGGAAGCATTTTTTGTACAGTAAAAGTTTTACAAGAGGTAACAGGTATGAGACTGGATAAGTTTTTGAAGGTGTCCCGGCTGATCAAACGCCGGACGGTGGCAAATGAAGCCTGCGATGCAGGAAGAGTATCGGTAAACGGCAAGGTGGCGAAAGCTTCCGTGTCTGTGAAACCCCACGATATCATTGAGATCGGTTTTGGGAATAAGACGGTGAAGGTGGAAGTGCTGGATATTCAGGAGACCACCAAAAAAGAGGAAGCAAAAGATCTTTTCCGATATCTTTAACATAAATCTTCCTGCAGGGACATATAGTGAAATGTGAATGATGGAACCCGGCCTGTGGCCGGGGAAGAGGATATGTTGCAGGAGGAAGAGAATGGAAGAAAAAATTCCGGGAACCAACCATAAATTGCTGGCATCGAACCGTCATATGGCAAGCCTCAGCGGAGTGCTGGATGTGATTTCCTTTGATCTGAAGGAGATCCTGCTTGAGACAGAGCAGGGAATGCTTACTATCCGGGGGAATGATCTGCACATCAACCGGCTTTCCGTGGAAAAGGGGGATGTGGAGATTGAGGGACGCCTGGATGCTTTCCTTTATTCGGATATTTCTCACAGTAAGAATTCAGGGGAATCGCTGCTGGGAAGACTGTTTAAATGATGGGGATAGGTGACCTGGTAAAGGATCAGTGGCAGATTTTTCTTGCGGCAGTCTTAGAAGGTGTGGGACTTTGCTTTTTCTATGATCTTTTCCGGGTGATCCGCCGTCTGATCCCTCATAATCTCCGGGTGGTTATGGTGGAGGATTTCTGCTTCTGGACTATCTGGGCGCTGGCGGTGATGACCATGCTAGACGCCATGGATCGGGGCGTGGTCCGTATGTTTTCCCTTGGGGCGGTTTTTTTAGGGATGGGACTGTATCTGCTGTGTTTCAGCAGGTTTGTGCTGGGGGCTCTGGTATTTGTGCTGAAAAGGGTGTTGGGGATATTGGGCAGGATCTTAGGGGTTCTGCTGAGACCCTGGAAGAAAATGACAGCTTGCATTGCAGCGGCGGTGCGCTATAATAGGGATAAGCGAAAGGAAAAGCGGAGACTGAAACATGCAGAAAAGAAATCAGGTCATAGAAAACAAAAACAGGAAAAAGAAGAATCCCACAGGCAGGATCGCCATCGTTAGTATCGTTCTGTTTCTGGCACTGGTCATGGCGACCCAGATGGTACGGCTCTACCAGAAGAATCAGAGTTACATTGCCAGGGAGGAGGCTTTGGAGGCTGAACTGAAAGAGCAGCAGAAGAAGCAGGAAGAACTGATTGAATATGAAATATACACCCAGTCCCAGGAATATGTGGAGAATACGGCAAAAGGCAAGCTCGGGATGCTCTACAGCGATGAGATCATTTTCAGGGAAAAACAATAAAAACGGAGGTTAGTCATATTTTTTGACAAAATATTTCCGGTGATGTTCCTATAATCCCTTCCATAACGAAAATTTGGAACGGAGGTTACAGGACGTGAAGCGGGATCTTTGGAAATTAGGGCTGTTCTTTTTGCTTTTTGCAGGAGCAGCGCATATAGATGTTATGGGGTGCTATCCGGTTTTGGCGGCAGCATTCATGGCAGTATACCTGGAGGATTTTCACAGAGGAAAAATCCTTCTTTTTTCGTATATAGCCCTATTCCTGTGGCTTCCTGTGGCGGGGGTTGTCAAATATGGTGTGTTGTTCCTGATCGCGGCGGTAGGAGTGCTGTTTTTGGAACGAATGTATGGAGGCTGCAGCAGGATGGCAGGAACTGTGCTGATGGGGATAACGGTGATGCTGGTTTCCTATGGAGGAAATGCGCTACAGATCGTCCGCCTCGGCTACCGGTGGATTCCGCTGCTGGAAGGGATGATGGTGTTTTCCCTTGGTTTTCTGGGAGGGGCACCGGCATCATGGCTGATCCAGTGGGAACCACGGCCCCGTCAAAGGGAACATCCGGAGGAAAGAAGACTTTTAGCCTATGCGGATGCCATGGACGGCCTTTCGAAAAGTTTTTCGGATATGAGCCGGCAGCCGGCAGCGCAGCCCCTGGAGATGGGGATTTTTCGGCAGGAGCTCACTGCAAAGGTGTGCACAGACTGCGGCAGTTCTGCCGTATGTACCATAAAAAATGGAGATATGACAGGGATTTTCGGGCAGCTTCTGAAGGGCCTTTATGAAAACGGAAGTGTGAAGGAAAACCTGACAGAAGATTTAAGAAAAAGGTGCAGTTGTCCGGATGAGGTGATAGCGGAAGCCACCAGGATTTTTGAAAAGGCAAATCTTAACATGGCCTGGTATAACCGCCTTATTGAGAACCGGGAAATGATCGCCGGACAGATTGACGCCATGTCCTATTGCCTGAAAGACTGTATTACAGGGGAAAAGCAGGCAGATGAGGGGAAACGCCAGGAGATCTACAGGTTGAAATTTGCACTGAGAGAGCGGGGACTGCGGCCCGGGGAGATCCATTTTTATGACAGGAGTGATGGGACAAGCCGCCTGACAGTGGAGATGCGCAGTGGCCGGGCAAAGTACGTTCCGGTAAAAGAGATCCTGCCTTTGGTGGGAAACTGTGCCGGACTGCCCATGGACCCTGCGAAAAACAGCAGCCGCTATGTGGGAAGGGAAAGAAGTGTGTATACCTTTGTCACCAGGCCGGCACTGTGCTGCAGCTATGGTGTCTGCCGTATGAGCGCGGAGGGATATGAGGTTTCCGGGGATAATTTTATGGCGCTGGAAGAACCGGAGGGGCATTATATTTATGCTCTGTCCGACGGGATGGGCTGCGGCTGGCAGGCAAACCGTGAAAGCGAGACGGTGCTGGAATTGCTGGAACAGTTTCTCTGTGCGCATTTTTCCATGGGCGTGGCTCTGCGTCTGATGAATGCCGCCATGGTTTTCGGGGGAAACGGTGAGCGTTATTCCACCCTGGATGTCTGCGCGGTGGATGGATATACCGGGATCTGCGAGTTCTACAAAGTGGGAGGCCATGTTTCTTTCCTGAAGCATCAGCGCAGTGTGGAAGTGGTAGCGGATGAGAGCCTGCCCATGGGAGCTGCATCAGGGGTGGATCCAAAGCCCTGGAGGGGGCATCTGAAAACCGGGGATTTTCTTGTCATGATCACAGATGGTGTGCTAGAATATCTCACAGAACCGCACCCCTTAGAGGTGCTGAAAAAACAGATAGATGAAATGGCAGAGCAGGACCCCCAGCGATTTTCCGAAAAGCTGCTGGAGCAGGTGCTGCAGCATACAGGCGGCCGGATTTCGGATGATATGACGGTGCTTGTGGTGAAAACATGGGAGACCTAGATGAAAAAAGATCTGGAAAGACAGGTTCTTTCTTATATGCAGGAAAAACAGATGATAACGCCGGGGATGGGAGTGGTCATTGCCTTGTCAGGAGGTGCTGATTCCGTATGCCTGCTTCGCCTGATGGTGCAGCTTCGCCGGGAACTGGAACTGGAGCTTATGGCGGTGCATGTGGAGCACGGCATCCGGGGAAAGGAAGCCTTAGAAGATGCTGCGTTTGCACAAAAACTGTGTCAGAGGCTTCTTGTACCCTGTAAGGTTTATCACTGTGATATCCCGGGGCTTGCAGCGGAGAGAAAAATTTCCCAGGAGGAGGCAGGCCGCCAGGAACGGTATCGCATTCTGGAAGAAGAGGCAGAGGGAATGGAACGGCTCACAGGCAAACCCTGGCGCATAGCGGTGGCTCATCATGCAGATGATAATGCAGAGACCATGCTGTATCACCTGGCAAGAGGCACCGGCATTCGCGGTCTTTGCGGGATACCTCCGGTGCGGGGGCGGATCATCCGGCCGCTGCTTGCAGTGTCAAAGGAAGAAATTGTGGACTGGCTGAAAGAGCTGGGACAGGATTACTGCCTGGACGCTACAAATGATGAGGACTGTTATCAGAGAAACCGCATCCGTCATCATGTACTTCCACAGATGCAGCAGGTGAATCCCGGGGCGGTGAATCACATCAATCAGACGGCAGAACTGATGGGAGAACTGGATCTTTATCTGCAGCAGCAGGCGTCTGAGATCTTAGAGCAGGCAAAAGATGAGAGAACCCTGAAGAAAGAACCTCTGCTTTTGCTGCCGGAATTTCTTCGGCGGGAAGTGCTGCACCGCTGGCTGATGAGGCTGCCCGGGGGCGCAAAGGATATCACATGGGATCATGTGGTCCGGCTGTCGGATCTCATCAAGGCGCCGGTGGGGAAAGAATTGCAGCTTCCGGGAAACCGAAGTGTAATATCCGGATATGACTGTCTGGAGTTTTGGGATGGACAGCGCTTCCGGCAGGCCGGCGGGGATGCCGCAGATGCCGTGACCGTCCATAAGGATACCCTTACTTCTTGCGGAAAAATGGAAGTGGAATTTGCAGGAAAAAAATGGCGTCTGATGCTGCGGCAGGCTGAAAAAACTATGGAAATACCAATAAAATCCTATACGAAATGGTTTGATTATGATAAGATAGAAAGAAGTTTTCAGATTCGGAATCGGCAGGAAGGAGATTACCTTGTGTTCGATGACGCAGGAAGACGAAAGTCTTTGGCAAGATATCTGATTGACGAAAAGATACCCCGGAAGATGCGGGATGATCTGCCACTTTTGTGCTGTGGAGATCATGTGATGTGGATACCGGGATATCGGATGAGCGTATATTTTAAAGTAGAGCATACAACAGAGCGTATTTTGGAAGTACAATTTATGGAGGAATCGGAAGATGAGTGAGCGTATCAGGGTGATGCTGCCGGAGAAAGAGCTGGCTGCAAGGATTGCAGAACTTGGAGAACAGATCAGTAAGGATTATGAAGGGCAGGAAGTGTATCTTGTCTGTGTTTTAAGAGGAGCAGCTTTCTTTGCCTGTGAGCTGGCAAAGCGTATTACAGTGCCGGTGGTTATTGATTTTATGGCTACATCCAGCTACGGGTCAGGCACAGTTTCCAGCGGGGAAGTAGTGATCAAGCAGGATGTCAGCATCAGCGTGGAAGGAAAGAATGTTATTATCGTGGAAGATATCATTGACAGCGGCAATACCCTTCATTACCTGTCTAAGGTATTTGCAGAGCGGAATGCCAAGTCCGTTCGTATGTGTACCATGCTGGATAAGCCGGAACGTCGGGAAGTGGATGTGCATGTTGATTACAGCGGATTTACCATTCCGGATGAGTTTGTAGTAGGATACGGATTAGACTATGATCAGAAGTATCGAAATCTGCCTTACATTGGCGTTGTAGAATTTGACTAGAGGAGGCACTTAGGTGAATCAGAATAAAGGAAGAGGCGGGATCGGAGTCTATATCAGCTTTTTGCTGATCATGGGTGTGCTGCTTTGGGTGATGTTTGGGTCTGCAAATCAGACTCAGACCGCCAGTCTGTCTGCATTCAGAAAGGATGTGGCAAAGGGGGAAGTAGCATCCGTTACCATCTCACAGAACAGAGAAGTTCCTACCGGATCAGCCCTGGTAAAACTTTCTGGTGGGAATACCTACAGGGTGTACCTGTCGGATATCAATGATTTTCAGGATGAACTGGATGAGAAAGATATCGCATATCAGGTGCAGGATGTGCCCAAGGACAGCTGGCTGAAATACATTTTACCCACCTTGCTGTTAGGGGTGGTGATGATAGTTATTTTTGTGATGTTCATGAATGCCCAGGCGGCAGCCGGAGGCGGAGCAAATGCCAAGATGATGGATTTTGGCAAAAGCCGTGCCCGCATGACAAAGCAGCAGGATATGAAAGTCCGGTTTGATCAGGTGGCAGGTCTTCAGGAAGAAAAAGAGGAGCTGGAGGAGATCGTGGATTTCCTGAAAGATCCCGGAAAATATACACAGGTGGGTGCCCGGATTCCCAAGGGAATTATTCTGGTGGGCCCGCCGGGAACAGGAAAGACCCTTCTTGCCAAGGCTGTGGCAGGAGAAGCAGGAGTACCCTTCTTTTCCATTTCCGGATCCGATTTTGTGGAAATGTTTGTGGGTGTCGGTGCATCCCGCGTGAGGGATCTTTTCGCAGATGCCAAAAAGAACGCACCCTGTATCGTGTTTATTGATGAGATCGATGCAGTGGCCCGTCGCCGGGGCACCGGTATGGGCGGAGGCCATGATGAGAGAGAACAGACCCTGAACCAGATGCTGGTAGAGATGGATGGATTCGGTGTAAATGAGGGTATCATTGTGATGGCGGCCACCAACCGTGTGGATATTCTGGATCCGGCGATTATGCGGCCGGGGCGGTTTGACAGAAAGGTTTTCGTGGGAAGACCTGATGTGGGCGGCCGGGAGGAGATCCTTATGGTTCATGCCAAGAATAAGCCCCTGGCTGAAGATGTGGATCTGAAACAGATCGCCCAGACAACAGCCGGATTTACCGGTGCAGATCTGGAAAATCTTCTGAACGAGGCTGCGATCCTTGCAGCAAAGGAAAACCGTGGATATATCATGCAGGATGATATCAAGAGATCCTTTGTGAAAGTGGGATTAGGAGCAGAGAAACGCAGCAAGATCATTTCCGACAAGGAAAAGCGTATCACGGCGTATCACGAAGCGGGACATGCCATCTTATTCCATGTGCTTCCGGATGTGGGACCGGTATATTCTGTTTCCATTATTCCTACCGGAGCGGGAGCTGCCGGATATACCATGCCTCTGCCGGAGAAGGATGAAATGTTCCAGACCAGAGGCCAGATGCTGCAGGATATCATTGTTTCCCTGGGCGGCCGGGTGGCAGAGGAGATCATCTTCGGGGATATTACCACCGGTGCATCTTCTGATATCAAGAAAGCCACACAGATGGCCCGCAGCATGGTGACCAAATACGGTATGTCAAAAGAGATTGGCCCCATCAACTATGATGAAGATGAGGATGAAGTATTTATCGGCAGAGATCTGGCACATACCAGAGGTTACGGAGAACAGGTGGCATCCTCCATTGACGGAGAAGTCAAGCGCATGATCGAAGAGTGTTACCAGAAGGCAACAGAGCTGATCAAAGAGCATGAGGATATTCTTCATGCCTGTGCGAATCTCTTGCTGGAAAAAGAAAAAATCGGACGGAGCGAGTTTGAAGCTTTGTTTGGAATAGAGCCGGATGACGGCCGTGAGAAGGAAGATACCCAGGAGGGTGTCAGAGTGGAAGGAATGTAATTTGTATAAATTGCACAAAAAGATTGTGTGAATTTTAGCAAGTTTGTGCACACTTCTCGGTAGACGGGAGATATAATAAGTATCGTAAAAACCCCCCAATACATTATATAATTTTTACTAACCCCATAGTAAAAATACCTTCTCCTAAAAAGGCAGCGTTCGATAGCTGTCTTTTTTACATTTTATAAAACTTTTTTGCAGCACCGGATCTGGGTCAGGTGCTGCGAATGTTGACAGATAGAGGAAGAAACATGAACCAGGAAGCGATTTTTTGCGATGGTACAAAGGAATACTGTGTTCCCTGGGAACCGGACATTAATGAGCAGGTGAAGATCCGCCTGCGGGTAGCCCGGGGTGAGACGGCAGAGATCGCGCTGCTCCATGAGGGACGGTGCTTTCCCATGCATCTGGCTTTTTCGGAAGGTGTATTTGATTATTATGAGACATCGGTACAGCTTACGGAGGAACGTTTTTTATACGTTTTTCGCCTGGAGCAGCAGGGTGAGACACTGTACTATGACCGGGTGGGGGTGACGAGACAGATCCGAAGGGAATACGCTTTTGCCATTATGCCGGGATTTTCTACGCCGGACTGGACAAAGGGAGCGGTGATGTATCAGATCCTGGTGGACCGCTTTGCAAACGGCGATCCCTCCAATGATGTGGAGGACAGGGAATACTACTATATTCAGACCATGAGCGGCCGGGTAAAGGACTGGGACCGTTGCCCCAGAGATTTTGATGTGGCGGAATTTTACGGCGGTGATCTGGAGGGCGTCCGGCAAAAACTGGGATACTTAAAGAGTCTGGGTGTGGAGGTGATCTACTTCAATCCGCTGTTTGTATCCCCTTCCAATCATAAGTATGACACGGCGGATTATGATTATATTGACCCCCATTATGGCAGAATCGCAGAAGACGGAGGTCAGCTGCTTTCGGAGGATGATCAGGACAATCGTCATGCCACCAAGTACCAGAAGCGTGTGACGGATTATAAAAACCTGGAAGCTTCCAACCAGTTCTTTGCCGCTTTTGTGGAGGAAGCCCATGCCAGGGGGATCCGGGTGATCTTGGACGGAGTTTTCAACCACTGCGGTTCCTTCAATAAATGGATGGACAGAGAAAAGATCTATGAGAATAAAGAAGGGTATGCCCCCGGGGCATATCTGACAAAAGACAGTCCCTATGTTTCGTTTTTTGGATTTGCAGATGAGAACCAGTGGCCGGATAACGACAGTTATGAGGGCTGGTGGGGACACAATACGTTGCCGAAACTGAATTATGAAGGCTCTGAGGACCTTTACAACTATATTCTGGAAATCGGTAAAAAGTGGGTTTCCCCTCCTTACAATGCAGACGGATGGCGTCTGGATGTGGCGGCGGATCTGGGACACAGCCGGGAATTTAATCACAAATTCTGGCGTGATTTCCGCAGGGCGGTAAAGGAGGCAAATCCAGAGGCGGTGATCCTTGCGGAGCATTACGGGGATGCTTCCGAGTGGCTGATGGGAGATCAGTGGGATACGGTGATGAATTATGATGCATTTATGGAACCGGTATCCTTTTTCCTCACAGGAATGGAGAAACACAGCGATTCTTATGACAAACACGCCCTTGGAAACGGTGAGGCATTCCGGGACAATATGCGGCATTTCATGAGTCGTCTGATGCCGCCGTCTCTGCATTGTGCCATGAATCAGCTGTCCAATCACGATCATTCCCGGTTTCTCACAAGAACCAATCATAAGGTGGGCCGCCTTTCTTCCCTGGGCAGCCAGGCTGCTTCGGAAGGAGTGTCGGTGCCTGTGATGAAGGAAGCGGTTATGATACAGATGACATGGCCGGGAGCACCCACCCTCTATTATGGAGATGAGGCAGGAGTGTGCGGCTTTACGGATCCAGATAACCGTCGGACCTATCCCTGGGGGAAGGAAGACCGGATGCTCATCGATTTCCATCGGGATATGATTATGCTTCACAAAAACAGTACAGCCCTGCGGACAGGTGCATTTACTTTCCTGGAGTGCAGCGAGAATTTCATCAGCTACGGACGCTTTGATGAGAAGGAAAAGATGGTGGTACTGATTAACAGCGGAGAGAAAGCCTTGGAGGTATCTGTTCCGGTATGGAAGGCGGAAGTGCCCATGGAAGCAGAGATGAAGCAGGTGATGCTCACCAATGAAGTGGGATACTCCATTCTGCCGGTGAAAAGAACCATACAAAACGGAGTATGGCGTGGCGTGATGAAGCCCCTGACCGGCATGGTGCTGCGCTACCGGCAGCCGGACCAAAAGATGTAGAAAATATTAGAAAATATACGCAGGTGTAAGCGAAAAATAGCCTTGCATAACAGATAGATGTATGCTATAATTCATCCTTGTCAGGCAAAGATGCTGATAAATGGGTGGTTTCCCGAGTGGCCAAAGGGGACAGACTGTAAATCTGCTGCACATTGCTTCGGTGGTTCGAATCCACCACCACCCACGACGAGAGGAACAAACCAAAGGTTTGTTCCTTTTTTACTTTATAGGAAAGTTCTCCTGCGGAGAACTCATGATATGAAAATGGCC
>CAMEWP010000045.1 GCA_945946605.1 uncultured Pseudobutyrivibrio sp.
GGAATACGGGATATCATTGTCACGACGATATACGTTTGCACGAGGGTTGTCCCAGGAACGGAATACAGCCTTGATAGCTCCCATCAGCTGTTCCTTCGGATCATCCGGGAAGTCCTCACCGATCTTAGCCTTGTACTCAGCCTTGAACTGGGTAGCCAGTTCCTTCAGATCTTCAGCGGTAAGTTCAACGTCATATGTAACACCCTTCTCAGCCTTCATCTTATCGATCAGTTCTTCGAAGTACTTCTTACCAACTTCCATAACGACATCAGAGTACATCTGAATAAATCTTCTGTAGCAGTCCCAAGCCCAACGGGGGTTACCGGACATCTCTGCGATCGCATTAACAACAGTCTCGTTCAGACCAAGGTTCAGGATTGTATCCATCATACCAGGCATAGAAGCACGAGCTCCGGAACGAACGGAAACCAGAAGCGGATTCTTCTCATCGCCGAACTTCTTACCGGTGATCTCTTCCATCTTAACGATGTATTCGTTGATCTGTCCCTGAATCTCCTCGTTGATTTCTCTGCCGTCCTCGTAGTACTGAGTACATGCCTCAGTTGTGATAGTGAATCCCTGCGGAACCGGAAGTCCAAGACTGGTCATCTCTGCCAGGTTGGCACCCTTACCACCAAGGAGCTCACGCATGTTAGCATTACCTTCGCTAAAAAGGTACACCCATTTCTTTGCCATTGCAATTTCCTCCTAATATATATACTCTTTATGTACAGAACCTATTCCCCCGAACAAAATTCTGTGCAAAAGGTGCGTTTTGAGCGCACATATTTATTGTACCATATAATCCCAGTTTCGCAACCGATTTTTTCATCGACATCGGTTTTTATTTTTGCTCACCCTCACCGGCTTCACCTTCCCCACCGTCGTTCTGAAACAAAACAGTAAAGGTCACATTGGCTGATTCGTTTCCGGTGGCATCAATGGCATAGGCACTGCAGGTATAACTGCCGGAAATTCCGCCATTTATCCCATTCTCTAATTCACTGATCTCTAAGACAATATCATCCCCGCCAAGGGGTGTCCCGGAATCCTCTGCCGAGATATAATCCAAAAGATATCCTCTGATATCTGCCGCCGCTTCCTTCGTTATCACAATCCCCTCTTCCACCCGGATGGTGGGCGGTGTGGTATCCAACACTTCTAATACTGCGGAAACGTTTGCTCTGTTCCCGTAACAGTCCACAGCGGTATACGTCAGATGATGAAGGCCGGTCTTTGTCACATCAACACTTTCCGGGCTTACTGTCACATTGATTATATTTCCCAGACTGTCAATGGCGTAAACACCTGCCAACAGATCCAGAGGCTTTGTTCTCTCCACCTGAAGGTCCTTTACACCAAAGATCGTAGGTGCGTTAACTTGTGAGATGGTGGGTGGCGCGCTGCTGTATTTCCAGGGATTGTTCTCATCCGGATCCGTTGGATCCCATCCCCGGTTCGGGCTGTATGGATCAACAAAGGCAGCCGATGGTTTTCCCAGAGGTCCCGGGTCTATGCTGTCATAGATCTCAACGGTTGTCCCGGAAGGACAGTTGTCAATGAGCCATTTGGCATCTGCACAGGAAAGCCGCACACATCCTAAAGAGGCTGCCTGTCCCAGTTTGTTATACTCCTCATATTCCAGGCTGTCCTTTGTCTGGGAAATATACGGCACGGAATGGAACAGGATGGCTCCGTGAATGCGGTAGGCATATTGGCCGTATACTCCACCATACAATGCTCTCCAGGCATACTTGGTGGAAGTCTTAAAGACGCCTTTGGGCGTTCTTCCATTCTGACCCACAGAACAAACCATTGCTTTCACCGGCACAGTATACGCTCCGCTTTCATCTTTTCCATACACCGTAACACAGTTGGCCTGACGATTTACCTTAATGTAATAAGGTTTTTCTGTTCTGACTGTTCCAGTGGTTCCCGCCGTACCGTTGTTTTCTCCTGTTTCAGTTCCGGTTCCGGCTCCGGTTTCTGCCGGATCTTCTTCGTACAGGACATTGTCTTCGCTTTCGTCAAGCGCCTCTTCTTTTTCGTAATACTCTTCCTCTGACAGCTGGGTGTCCGTCTCATCCCCGGGGACTGCCTCTTTGGAAGGGTTCGTCCCTTTGCTATGATTTATCACCACTGCTGCCATCAGCAGAACCACCAGGATCACGCCTGCTGCAATGCCCAGGATCATCCTGGGATTTTTTCTGTATGTTTTCATAAATTTTCTCCAGATGTTTCCTTATATCCTCTCCGGATTTCGCCTTATATCCTCTTCGGGTTCCACCGGAAAAAATACGAGACACCGCCATGAAAGGGCAGGGTCTCGTATCTGTCGTTCATCTCAGGTATTAAAATGTAAATTTGTCTGCAAAGTATGCATCCAGTTCATCGATCTTGATACGTACCTGCTCCATGGTGTCACGATCGCGGACAGTTACCGCACCGTCTACCTCAGAATCGAAGTCGTAGGTAACGCAGAAAGGTGTACCGATCTCATCCTGACGACGATAACGCTTACCGATGTTTCCTCTGTCATCGAATTCGCAGTTGTACTTCTTGCTCAGCTGTGTATAGATCTTTTCCGCACCTTCAGACAGTTTCTTAGAAAGCGGCAGAACACCGATCTTTACAGGCGCCAGTGCCGGATGGAAATGAAGGACCGTACGCACATCCGGGCGCTCTTCTGTTCCGATATCCTCTTCATCATAAGCAGCACAAAGAAATGCCAGTACCACACGGTCAGCACCCAGGGAGGGCTCAATTACATAAGGCACATACTTTTCATTCTTGCTGTCATCAAAATAGGACATATCCTGTCCGGAAGTATTCTGATGCTGGGTAAGATCGTAATCGGTACGATCTGCAATACCCCAGAGCTCACCCCAGCCAAAGGGGAACAGGAACTCGATATCGGTGGTTCCCTTAGAGTAGAATGCCAGCTCAGCCGGATCATGATCTCTCAGACGCATCTCATCTTCCTTGATACCTAAAGACAGAAGCCAGTCACGGCAGAAACCTCTCCAGTACTGGAACCATTCCAGATCTGTTCCGGGCTCGCAGAAGAACTCCAGCTCCATCTGCTCAAATTCTCTGGTACGGAACGTAAAGTTACCCGGTGTGATCTCGTTACGGAAGGATTTACCGATCTGTCCGATACCGAAAGGAATCTTCTTTCTTGAAGTACGCTGTACATTCTTGAAATTCACAAAGATACCCTGTGCAGTCTCCGGACGAAGATATACGGTATTCTTTGCATCCTCGGTAACACCCTGGAATGTCTTAAACATTAGGTTGAACTGACGGATATCTGTAAAATTATGCTTGCCGCAGGTAGGACAGGGAACCTGATGCTCCTCAATAAAGGCCACCATCTCCTCGTTGGACCATCCGTCTACGGAAGATTCCAGGGTAATGCCCTGCTCCTGAGCATAATCCTCAATGATCTTATCCGCACGGAAACGCTCATGGCACTCTTTACAATCCATCAGGGGATCGGAAAATCCACCCAGATGGCCGGAAGCCACCCATGTCTGGGGATTCATCAGAATGGCGCAATCCACACCTACATTATAAGGGCTCTCCACGATGAATTTCTGCCACCAGGCTTTCTTTACATTATTCTTCAGTTCCACGCCCAGATTGCCGTAATCCCAGGTGTTTGCCAGGCCGCCGTATATCTCGGAACCCGGATATACAAAACCTCTTGCTTTTGCCAGTGCGACAATCTTGTCCATTGTTTTTTCCATGTTAATTCTCCCTTTTTCTATAATTTATCTGATTCTTTCTATCACTGATATTACATATAAATGAATCCATGATTTTATTTCTCGTAAATAATATAAGTCAGCGAGGTGGCATCCTCATTACCGTCCGCCTGTGAAATGGTCACATGCTCTGCATCTGTCACCGTAGTGCTCTCATCAGAAAGATAACGGATCTTTTTCTCCAGTGCGACAGTGATATTCTCCCGGATCACAAGTATCTGCCGGGTACCGTCCTCTAAGATCTTCTCCGCTGAAACAGAATCTCCCTTTGCGCCGTCCTTCACCTTCACAAAGGAATCTGAAAAATCAAATCCTGCTTCCTGTGCCTCTGCCACTGTGCCCAAAAACATATCCACACCGTTAAACCGGCTGTAATGGGTCCAGTCTGCATATTCTGTGCGCATATAGACGCTGCCGTCCTTCACCTTTAATTTTTTTAACTTCACAGCCTGGCTGCCGTATTCCTCATTATAAGCCGCGATCTCCTCCTGGGCAAAGTGCTTTAATTCGGACTTGTCGTAGTAATCCGCATCAAAATCCGTAACTTCCTCGCACATCACGGTGCCGTCTTCCCGAAGGGTCAGTGTGCTCACCTTTGCACTGTGGTCAAAGACACCCAGAAAGTAACACACCATCAGCACAACCGCAACAGCAACTGCCAGAAGAATTCCTGCAAGCATCAGTCTGCGCTGCATCAGGATCCTCTGCCGTCTGTTCTTTCTGCCGCCGGTAATATGATTGGACCGGTTTTTTGTTTCCTTCATATATACCTCCTACTGCTGTCAATCTTTATCATTATATATTTCCCAATGAAATATTTCAAGTTTTGGCCAGAAATTCCTCTGATTTAAAATGATGTCCTTCATAATGATTCCGATATTCGGATAAGATCCGTGACAGTTCCTCCTCTACGCTCTCTGACAGCACAAAAGTAAACAGCCGTTCCACCGGTGTGGAAATGATAAACTGCATGGCATACAACAGGGAAGAGGAAATGGGCGTCCCACCGGCTTCCTGCTGACAGGAACTGCAGATACATCCCCGCAGCCGCATGGAGAAAAAGGTCAGATCTTCTTTTTTCCCACAACGCAAACAGGAGAATACATTGGGGTATTCTCCATTGATGGCCATATTTTTCAACTCATAAATGCTTCGCAGCAGACGGAAATGAAACTTGCCGCTTTCCAATGCCCGGAGAGTCTGATACAAAAGTTTCAGCCGCTCCGTCTCTATGGCATTCTCCTGGGCGTAATATTCCGCCACTTCCAGGAAATAATACCCCAGGCAGACCCGGTCATAATCCAGACTCAGTTCCCGAAAATAATTTTTGATCTCCGCCCGAACCGCTGTATATGTATTCTTTCCCTGATAAACCTCAAACTCTCCGAAAGCAAAAGGATTGGCCGCCGCCATCATCTGATTGCCGCTGCGTCTGGCTCCCCTGACAAAAGCAGTGATCTTTCCCCGCTCTTTGGTGAGGATCGTTATTCTCTTGTCATACTCACCAACGGGAATGGCTGAAAGCACCATTCCCGTCACTATGATGTTAAAAGCCATCCCTGATTCCTCTGCTTATTGTTTTCCCTGCATCCGGATCTATCCGTCCGGATGCCGCAGGGCTTCCATCCTGTCTTTCCTTTTCCTCCCGGTCTGCTTCCACCTGGCGAGCAAACGCCAGGTAATCCTCAATCCTGCCGGATACGGCAAACTGTTTCCACAAGTCTTCCTGTTCCATATGTTATCCTCCCTGTCCATATCCTGTAAATTTCTTTACAAAGATATCTTCTCCCGGGAGAACATAACCTATACCAGTGAAAAAATGGAAGGGTTAATGTTTAAATATCCTCTTTATTGTAACCGAAATTCTTGATGAGGAAATCGCTGTCACGCCAGTCTTTCTTCACCTTAACCCAGAGTTTCAGATTTACTTTACACTCCAGCAGTCTCTCGATTTCAAATCTGGCATTGCTTCCGATCTTTTTTAACATGGATCCACCTTTTCCAATGATGATCCCCTTATGGGAATCCTTCTCACAGATAATGGTGGCATCAATATCCACAATGCCGTGACCGCCCTTTCTCCATTTCATCTGATCGATGGAAACGGCAATTCCGTGGGGAACCTCCTCATTCAGCGCATGAAGGGATTTTTCCCGGATGATCTCAGCAACGATCTGCCTCTGAGGCTGGTCTGTGATCACATCGTCCTCGTAATACTGGGGGCCATAGGGCAAATACTTGAAGATCTGCTGGATCAGTACCTCACAGTTGTTGCCCCGAAGAGCAGACAAAGGCACGATCTCGGCAAAGTCGTAAAGTTTGCGGTAGGCATCGATAACACCAAACACAGCGTCATGCTCCACGGTATCGATCTTATTGATAACCAGGATCACCGGTGTATCCGTCTTCTGGAGCTGTTCGATAATATGGCGGTCACCGCCTCCCACATAATCTGAGGGTTCCACCAGCCACAGGATCACATCCACATCTGCAATGGTGTGCTCCGCCACGCTGACCATATATTCACCCAGTTTATTTTTTGCCTGATGAATACCGGGGGTATCCAGAAAAACGATCTGTCCCACCTCCGGATCCGTGTATACCGTCTGGATCCGGTTTCTGGTAGTCTGTGGTTTGTTGGATGTGATTGCAATCTTCTGACCGATGAGCCGGTTCATCAGTGTAGATTTTCCCACATTGGGTCTGCCGATAATTGTAACAAATCCGGATTTAAAATGATTCTCCATAGTTCTCCTTTCAGAACAGTCCCTTCACACTGTCAAACCGTTCTTTTTCCTCTTCAATTGCATCTTCGTTACCCACAACACAGAGCACGCCCTGGTTAAGAGCCGCCTCCACCGGGTCTGCTAATGCCCGGATATCCTCTGCCGTAGCCTCAATGACCTGGGTACGCTCTCTTTGAATATCCTCATCCGTTACCTTCATATAGTAGGCGCCAAGAGCCCGCAGCCCTCTCTGGGAAGGTGTCAGCGGTGTGTCCATCTCACTGATGGTACCGATAATGTATTTGGTCATATCCCGCTCATCCGCATCAAAGGAACGGATATACTCCGGTGTTTTTTCAAATACATCGATGGTCTCTGCCAGATTCGGATCACGGTAGGATACAAAATACATGTTGCCGTTTCTGGAAAACTGGTTCATGCATCCGTAAGCGCCGCCCTTTACACGGACATTCAGCCAGAAATAATCGTATCCCAATATCACTTTCAGGATCTTCATGGTGCCGGTATAAGCATATCCCGCATCTGCGAAATTACCTGCCCTGCACACATACTGGATCTGTGATGCATCCTTAAACGCCTCTCTTGCATGAACACAGCTGACCTGAGCTTCCTGTTCCAGTCTTGCCGTATTGGGCAATCGATCCAGCAATGTCAGAAGATTTCGTTCCACAGAGATCATAGCCTCCGGTGTGCCTGCGGAACTTACCAGAAGATGATCCCTTGTAAAGATCTGCTCCATCAGGGACTCACATTTTTTCTGGAGGATTCCCTTCTTTTCATCAAAATGTTCCTGCAGATCCTTCATAAACTGATAGAATCCCACTCCGCCGATCTCATCATTGATCTTGGCGGTCTTGGAGAAATTGGCCATTGCCCGAAGGGATGCAATATAGTGTCCCGCACTGTTCATCTGCATTTCCAGACGGGATTTGGTGAGATCCACCAGTTCCTTCAGACGATTCTCGTCGGAGAAATCAGATGTCAGAATGATCTCTTCTATCAGACGCATAGCCGCCGCAGAGTCCTCGTACAGGAATTTAGAGCGGACCTCCAGGGTAAATTCATAATCATGCTCCGGCTTCGGATACAGATTTAAGGCAAAGCTGATGCCGCCGGTATTGACATTTACTTCATTTGCCAGATCAGAATAGTTGTGGTTTCTGGTATCTACCACACCAAGCATCTTGGCAAACAAAGACAGATATCCCAAATCTTCGCCGGATACCCCGTTGACGGAAAATACCAGGTTCAGATAATGGATCCCGTTGGTATGGACCTTGTGACGCAAAAGGGGAACCGTACGGATGGTAGTGGTCTGCAGATCTAAGGGTCTTGCCTTGGGATTTAAGTCCTCCCTTGTCAGCATGGGAAGTTTTTCCATATCTTCCCTGGAAGTAGGCTCCTCCTGATATTCTTTTAGATGTCTGGTCTGTTCCACCAGTTCATGGATCTCCTCCGGTGTCATGGTAGCTTTTCTGACCGCCAGTTCTTTCTTTAACTGTTCATCCTCCTGGCTGGTAAGTCCCTTCTTAGGCTCCACCACGATCACAGAAGCATGGGTGTTATTTAACAGATATTTTTCGATGAGCTGTTCAAAATAACCGGTGTCGATCTTTTCTTTCAGACTGTCTAACACCTCAATTCCATGGAGATGCAGATAGGGCTGGTCCTCATCGTAAAGCCAACTATCAAGGCATTGCAGCCCCATGATAAGACCCTTGGGGAAATTGCCGTAATCCGCCTCCCGGAAACGGAACTGGGCACCGTTGACTCCGGCCCGGAGTGCCAGCTTATCGATTCCCTCATCCACCTGTTTTTGAAGAACCTCACGGATGGTTTCCACAAAGGCATCCTTATCCGAAGGGCTGGCTCCTTTTGCCACCACAGAAAAGATAGGCTGCAGTGTCCCGTTATCATAGGATCCCAGGATATCTTTTCCGATGCCCCGATCCAGCAAAGCCTTTCGTATGGGGGCACCGGGAGAATTTAACAGGGCATAATCCAGCACTTCAAATGCCTGGTACAATTCCTGATCCAAAGCGGTTCCGATCACAAGATTATATGCCAGGTAGGTCTGATCCTCATCCTCTTCCTCCATGGAAACAGGATATTCCCGGTGGATCTCCACAGGTGCATCAAAGGCTTCCTGGAGCCGGATCTTGGAATCCACTTCCATGGCGTCATACTTTGATAAGTATTCCCGGTCCAGATAATCCAGTTTCTCTTCCATGTCCATATCACCGTAAAGATAAATATAGGAATTGCATGGATGATAATATTTACGATGAAAGTCCAGAAATTCCTGGTATGTCAGCTCCGGAATATTCTTGGGATCACCGCCGGACTCATTTGCGTAGGTGGTGTCCGGGAACAAAGAATTCAAAACCGTCCGGTCCAGCACGCTCTCCGGTGAGGAGAAAGCACCCTTCATCTCATTGTAGACAACACCGTTGATGGTAAGATCATCCTCGGGATGTTCCAGTTCATAATGCCATCCTTCCTGCATAAAGATTTCCGGATACTGATAGATATTGGGATGGAAAACCGCATCCATATAAACATCCATGAGATTCTGAAAATCTTTATCATTGCAGCTGGCCACCGGGTAAACGGTCTTATCCGGATAGGTCATGGCATTCAGGAAAGTGTTCAAAGATCCCTTTACCAGTTCCACAAAAGGATCCTTCAGGGGATACTTTTGCGATCCGCAGAGTACCGCATGTTCATTGATATGAGCCACACCGGTGGAATCAGCCGCCGGTGTGCGGAATGCGATATAAAACACCTTATTCTCATCATCATTTTTGATAAGGCTGATATGGGCACCACTCTTTTTGTGCCGCAGAACATATCCTTTTGCCTGAAGATCTGTCAGTTCTTCTTCCTTTATCAACTCATATGCATCATGCATCTTATGGTCTCCTTTTTACGATTTAATATTAACATCCACCTGCTGGAACGGAATGGTGATACCTTCCTCATCAAAGGTGAGTTTAATGTCTTCTAACATCTTCCAACGTACATTCCAGTAATCATCTGTGGGAACCCAGAAACGGAGTCCGATATCCACAGAGCTGTCGTTCAGTTCACTGACAAAGACCTTGATCTCCTCTTCCGGAAGACGATGTTCTTCCTCCTGGGCCAGATCGTACAGGATCTGTTTTACCTTTCTGATATCTGCATCATAGGCAATGGGAATCTTCAGGTCCATCTGGCGTCTGTCACTTCTGGTGGCATTGGTCAGACTGCTGTTGGCCAGTGTGCCGTTGGGCACCACGATGATCTTGTTGTCCACGGTACGAAGTTTGGTATAAAACACAGAAATTTCCGCCACAGTACCTTCATTCCCATGGGTGTCCTCTATGATGTAATCTCCTACTCCGAAAGGATGGAGCAAAAGGATCAGCACGCCCCCTGCAAAATTGGAAAGGCTGCCCTGCAATGCCAGTCCGGCTGTCACACCAAGGGATGCAACTGCAGCAGCCACTGAGGTGGTGGTCACGCCAAACAGATTCAGAACAATGACGATGAGCACTGCATAGAGCAGATATTTGATGACCTGATCCAGAAATTGTTTTACACCCTCTTCAAAGTTGTGGTGTTCCATGGATTTATGGAAAAATTTTCTGACAAACCGGATGATCCTGGTTCCCACATACACGGTGATCAATGCCAGCACCACGCACCAGAAAAAACTGATGACTTCGGGAAGTACAGTTTCCAGGCAGTTTTTCAGCCAGCCTTCTTCCATATTTTTGATGAGATTATCAGAAAGTACCTGTGAAAACATACGCTTTTCTCCTAATTATTATCTGCAGATTCCGATATACTATCCAAAGCATGAATAAATAACCCGCTTCGCAGTTTCGGTTCAAACCAGGTAGACTTGGGCGGCATCAAAAGTCCCGCATCGGCCACTGCAAAAAGTTCTGTGATGGAAGTGGGATACATGGCAAAAGCAACCTTGCAGTCGCTTCTGCAGCGGCGTTCCAACTCTCCAAGCCCCCGGATACCGCCCACAAAATCGATACGTTCATCCCGCTTGGGGTCTTCGATCCCTAAAACGGGCTCCAGTAAAAGATCCTGCAGAAGGGATACATCCAAAGATGCCACCGGATCATTTGCTGCTTCCTCCACATCTTCCGCCTTAAACTGGCACAAATACCAGTGCTGGCTTAAAAACATGGAAAACTGTCCCTTTTGCCCAGGCGCCACCGGCGTCCTCTGACGTTTTAAGATATCCACTTTCTTTGCAACCCGGTTGTAGAAGGACTCTTTGCTCATTCCATTCAGATCCTTTACCACACGGTTATAATCCATGATCATCAGCTGGTCATCCGGGAACAGCACGGAAAGGAAATAGTTAAACTCCTCGTCTCCCCTATAACCCGGGTGTTCTTTCCGGCGTTTCTGTCCCACACGGACTGCCGATGCGCAGCGATGATGACCGTCTGCAATATAGATGGAATCCATTTTTGCAAATGCATCCTTTACTGCTGCGATATCTTCCGGATTCTCCATAATGAATACTCTATGGGTAATGCCGTCGTCGGAAGTAAAATGATACAAAGGTTTCTGAGTCTTTACCCGCTCCACGATAGCATTGATGCCGGCGTTGGACCGGTATGCAAGAAAGATCGGTCCGGTCTGGGCATTACAGGTATCCACATGACGGATACGGTCTGCCTCCTTTTCCGACCGGGTATTCTCATGTTTTTTGATCACATTATTCAGGTAATCATCGATGGAGGCACAGGCCACGATTCCGGTCTGGCTGCGTCCGTCCATGGTCAGCTCATAAATATAATATACATCCTCTTTATCCTGAACAAAGTTTCCGTTCTCCACCATCTCCCACAGCAGATCATGGGCTTTCTGGTAGACCACATCATCATACTCACTGACGGAATCATCGAAATTTGTCTCTGCCCGGTCAATCCGGAGGAAGGAAAGAGGATTCTTCTTCACAACTTCCTTTGCTTCTTTACGGTTGTAAACATCATAAGGGAGAGCAGCAATTTCTGCCGCTCTCTCCCTGGATGGTCTTATTCCCTGAAATGGTTTTATCTCTGCCATATCTTTCTATTCCTTAAAGTTTCCTTAAAGTGATTGAAAATTATTTTACCACGCGCACTTTGATCACATCATCAATGGCACTGATCTTTGCTACCACCTCATCTGTTACCGGTGCATCAAGATCCAGTAATGCATAAGCATAATCTCCCCGGCTCTTGTTGGTCATATCAGACACATTGATATCTGCATCTCCCAGAATGGTACTGTATTTTGCGATCATACCCTTATTGTTCTTGTGAAGGATCGCGATTCTGGCAGCACTCTTACATACTCCCATGTTGCAGTCCGGATAGTTAACGGAATGGGTAATATTACCATTCTCCATGTAATCGGAGATCTCCTGAACAGCCATCACTGCACAGTTATCCTCTGCCTCAGCAGTGGATGCACCCAGATGCGGGATCAGGATCACACCGTCAACACCTGCTGTGGTGGGATTTGGGAAATCGGAAACATACTTGCGGATCTTGCCGGAAGCAAGACCGTCTAATACAGCCTGCTCATCCACCAGCAGATCTCTTGCAAAATTCAGAATGATGGTTCCCTTTTTCATCATCTGGATGGCTTCTTTATTGATCATCTTACGGGTGGAATCCATAAGCGGTACATGAATAGTGATAAAATCACATTCCTTGTAAATTTCTTCCACAGAATTGATATGCTTTACATTTCTGGAAAGACTCCATGCAGCATTTACGGAAATATAGGGATCATATCCGTACACTTCCATACCAAAATGTGTTGCCGCATTGGCCACCTTGACACCAATGGCACCAAGACCGATCACACCCAGTTTCTTTCCTGCCAGTTCTGTTCCGGCATAAGCTTTCTTCTGCTTCTCTGTAGCCTTGGCAATATTTTCATCGGATGCGTTTTCTTTCACCCAGTTGATACCGCCAACGATATCTCTGGAAGCTAACAGCATACCTGCAAAAACAAGTTCCTTTACGCCATTGGCATTGGCTCCGGGAGTGTTAAATACCACAATACCCTGCTCTGCACATTTGTCCAGGGGAACGTTGTTGACACCGGCGCCGGCTCTTGCTACTGCTGCTAAGTTTTCGGGAAGTTCCATCTCATGCATGGATGCACTTCTTACCAGCACAGCATCTGCTTCTGCCAGATCCTCAACCTTTCTGTAATCTGTGGTAAACATATCCAATCCCACGCTTGCAATGGGATTCAGGCAATGATAGTTAAACATGATAAGATCCTTCTTTCTTAATATCCGTAAAATTACTTTATATAATTACTTTCGGTATATTTTATTCTTCGTAAAATTTATTTTGTGTTTTCTTCTTCAAACTTCTTCATGAATTCCACCAGTTTCTCAACACCTTCCCTGGGCATTGCATTGTAGATGGAAGCACGCATACCGCCAACGGTACGATGGCCCTTCAGATTTTCAAATCCTGCTGCCTTGGCCTCTGCCACAAACTTGGCATCCAGATCCGGATCTCCGGTTACGAAAGGCACATTCATCAGGGAACGGTCTTCCTTGCGGACAGTACCGTGGAAGAGTTTGCTCTGATCCAGGAAATCGTACAGGATCGCTGCCTTCTCCTCGTTGCGCTGTTTCATCACTTCCAGGCCGCCCATCTTCTTCAGCCATTTGAAGACTTTACCGCAGATGTAAATACCGTAGCAGGGCGGTGTATTGTAAAGAGAGTCTGCATCTGCCTGGGTCTTGTATTTTAACATGGTAGGTGTACCCGGCAATACATCATCACTGATGAGATCCTCACGGATGATGACGATCACGACACCTGCAGGTCCGATATTCTTCTGTACGCCGCCGTAGATCACGCCGTACTTTGTCACATCCACCGGTTCAGACAGGAAACAGGATGAAACATCTGCCACCAGAATGTGTCCCTTGGTGTTAGGCAGTGTCTTATACTTTGTTCCATAGATGGTGTTGTTCTCA
>CAMEWP010000046.1 GCA_945946605.1 uncultured Pseudobutyrivibrio sp.
CCTGCAGCCAGTTCCTGGGTAAAGATGGAACCGTCGGCAAGGAATTTTACAAACATCATGTCTTCCGGCAGATATACAGTACGTCCCAAAGCATTCTGGGTGTAAACCGGAGCGATCATGATCTCGTTTCCAACCATCAGCTGATCTTCAATCTGGCAGGCGATATGATCTTTCGGATATACGAAAGCAAGTGGCTTAAAGTACATATCGTTATCAAAGGCAGCCTTTAAGTATTCGCTGTAAAGGTAGGGTATCAGACGATAGCGGACACTGATGACGCTGGCGAAATCTTCCGGTTTCTCAAACTGATAGAATTCCTGCTCTCTGGTACGAAGTGCAGAGTGATTGCGCATCAGCGGTGTAAATACACCAAGAGCCAGCCAGCGAAGTACCAGATCGCGGGAAGCGTTATCGCCGAATCCGCCCAGGTCTGCACCGACATATAAGAATCCGCACATATTTAAGGATGGCATCATCTTCAGATTTAAAAGAATATGTGACCACCAGGATCTGTTGTCACCGGTCCAGATACCGCCGTAACGGTGCATGCCGATATAGGATGACCGGGAGAACATTAAGATTCGCTTATCCGGGCAGAGTCTGGTAAAGGCTTCTCCGGCAGCACGGGTCATATTGTATCCAAAGAGGTTATGTACATCAGCATGGCAAACCATCTGACCATCTACATTGTGATAGAAACTTGCATAGTCTTCCGGACTGTTTTTCATCATCTGGCCCATATATCCCACAGCCATCAGCGGATAACGGGAGGTTCCGTCCACCATGCCTTTTAATACGCCAAGCATCCGTTCTTTTCCATCAGGTGTAAAGAAAATGGCAGGCTCATTCATATCATTCCAGAAGCCGTCAATGCCCTGATCCAGAAGGACACTGTACTTGTCACCAAACCACTTGCGGGCTTCGGGATTCAATACATCCGGGAAGTGGGTAAGTCCGGGCCATACTTCTGCTTCGAAATAGGAACCGTCGGCTTTCTTGCAGAAATAGCCATTTTCCACACCTTCCTCGTAGATATCATATCCTTCTTCGATCTTAACACCGGCATCGATGATGGGGATCAGATGGATTCCTTCGGATTTCATCTCCTGTACAAAACCGGCAAAATCCGGGAAGACTTCCTCGTTTACGGTGAAATCTTTATAGTGATCCATGTAATCGATATCCATGTAAACCATATCCAGGGGCACATGGTTTTCTCTGTGTTCTTTTACCACCTTACGGAAATCATCCGGTGTTTTATAACCCCAACGGCTCTGGCCGAAACCGAAAGCATATTTGGGAGGAATGTAACTCTGACCGATGATACCACGGAACTGTTTGGTGATATCGTAAGGACCATCACCTTCGATAACATAGAGATCCATGTCGGCCCGATCACAGGTTACAAGAAGAGTGTCATATTTTGTGTAGCCGATATCGAAGGTAATGATACCGGGATAATCAAAATAGAGACCAACATTCTGGTTGTCTCCGGCAATCACGATAAAGTTGTGTGCGCCGTAGAGGGAAACCTTGCTTTCGATGTGTTCATCATCATCTGTGCAGTTGCTGGTGTATGTAAAACCACGTTTATTGATTCCGCGATTTGCCTGACCAAGACCGTAAACACGGTCGTCGTCATCCAGATGCATGGTGAAAGAAAATCCTTTTTCTGTGGAGATCTCTCCGTAAACAGGCAGCCCTTCCGCGGGGGCAATGTCACTTACAACAGATTCGGTGTTAAACGGTGTGCCAAAAACATATTTGCGTATCATGTCATCCTCCTTACAACATCTGCCAAAAGACAGTAATCTTATTTTCAATGGGTAGAGTATAACATAAATGACTATACAAATGTATAAGAAATAGATAAAATTTGTCAAAAAATTAAGATGAATTTTGAATAAATGATAAGCTATATTATGATATTTATCCCGGATGAGAGGCGGAATAAACATGAATTTGCAGACAAAAAATGGAATTGGCGATAATAAAGCAAAAGGGGCTGATGATAGAATAAAAAGAAAAAAGGAGAAGTAACTATGGGGAAAAAACAAAAGGATCCACATAAAATTGGGTTCGTAACTACGGTTGTCTGGGCTCTGCCCGGGCTGAGTCTGGCAGCAGAGATGATGATGATCGGTCAGATCTCTCTGTTCTGCACTTCTATTCTGAACATGCCGGTAGCGCTGATCGGCTCATTGATGGTGGCAAGCAAGGTTCTTGACTGCTTTACCGATTTTGTGATCGGCTACATTGTAGATAATACCAACAGCAAATGGGGGCGCGGAAGACCTTACGATTTCTGTATGATCGGTTCCTGGATCTGTATGATTTTGATCTTTGCCTGTCCCCAGAGCTGGTCACTGGTGGGAAAATGCATCTGGATCATCGGATTATACACCCTGGCAAGTTCCGGTTTCAATTCCCTGTATGGGGCAGCGGTAGGACCTTACATGGTACGTGCATTTAACGATAACGAGAAGTATGTCAAACTGAATTCCTACGGCGGTATGATTTCACTCATCGGTGCAGTAGGTGTCAATCTGATCCTGCCTCAGCTTCTGGATTCCTATGGAAGTACACCGGAAGGATGGCTGCGCATCGCTGTCACCATGGCAATTCCTTTGAGTTTGCTGGCTATGGTCCGTTTCTTTGTGATCAAGGAGAAGTACAGTGTGGATGCAAAATCTGACCATGTATCCGTCAAGGATATCTTCCAGGTTTTGAAGACAAATCACAATATTTACCCCATCGCCATTATGCTGATGGCAACATCTATCGTGGCAAACTTTGGTATCGGTACTTATTACTATACATATGTGGTAAAGAATGTGGGTCTGGCCAGCCTGACAGGTCTGATGCAGATCGTGGGTCTTCCGGCCATGCTTCTGATCCCGTTTTTATCCAAAAAGATGAATTTGAATAAAGTGATGTGCATCGGATTTGCCTTATGCGCCATCGGTAATCTCATCAACTGGTTCGCCTACGATAATATTGGAATGCTGCTGGTTGGTGCACTGTTCTGTTCTGTTGGATCCTTCCCCACAAGTATGCTGCCGGGAGTCTTGATCTTACAGTGCGCAGATTATAACGAGTGGAAGGGACTGCCCCGTATGGAGGCAACCATGAGTGCGCTTCCGGGTCTGACTGGCAATATCGGAACGGCACTGGGAACTTTTATTGCCACTGCGCTTCTGGCAGTGGGCGGTTTTGTCAGCTCCGCCGACGGCCTGTACTATGAGCAGCCGGATTCCGCTATCTTTGTGCTGAGACTTTTGATGAGCTTTGTGCCAATGGCATTATATGCAGTGGCATTTCTTGCAATACGAAAATATAAACTGGAGGATTCTCTCCCACAGATTCATGCAGAAATAGAAGAACGCCGGAAGAGTGAGGTCAGAGATCGTGGATGAAAAACTGTGCTGGTTGAGTGAGATGCTGCAGCAGGTGGGAAACATATGTTATATGCAGCTGGATAAAAATTTGAAACAGGTCTACAGCAATCTGCCCAACCCGGAAGTTTTTTATCTGTTTATGGCAATTGACGAGAACAGAGACAGCATTGATGTGAATCTCTCCGCAATGGAACAAAAAGTTGGAAGACCGGATCCCTCATATGGCGGGAAACCGGTAGTCTTTACAAACAGTCTTGGTATGGGATATGTGTCGACCACGGAGGTAATCCGTGGTCGGATTAAGGCAATCCATGTGCTGGGACCGGTCTTTCTGAATGAATATTCCACCCAGAAAGTGGAAAAAAGTCTGGCGAAGATGAGCCTGTCAGTAAAGACCAAGCGACAATTTATGGAAACCATTCAGGGATTCCCGGTGGTTCCCCTGAATCGTCTCTATGAATATGGCATGATGCTTTATTATTGTATCACCGGTGAAAAAATGCGGATCGACGAGTTTGAATTTTCCGAAAAAAAGAAACCGGATATGACCCTCTATGAACTGGAAGATCCTCGGGGTGCCTATATGCTGGAACAAAGCATCCTAAAACTTGTGGAAGAAGGAAATCTTGCGTATCGGGAGCAGTTGGGAACTTTGTGGAACAAAGGAATGCAGGAACGCATGTCGGAGAATCATCTGCTTGCCCAGCGGTTGGGGTATACTGACTACTATTTTAGCTCGAAATTCAAAAAAGAAGTGGGAATGACTGTGCGGGATTATATGATCCGAAAACGGGTGGAACGCGCCTGCGAATTACTGAAAAGCGGAAATGACGATATACAGGATATCAGTGAGAAAGTGGGCTTTTCATCCCGAAGTTATTTCGGGGAAGTCTTCCGGCAGATTATGGGAATCTCGCCGGGAGAATACCGAAAGGAAGCCTGCGGTCATTAGCAAAGGTCTCTTTTGGCCAGCCATTCTTCCATTATGTCCAGGTTCTGGTCAGAGTGCTCCACTTCCCGTGCATAGCGCCAGACGATTTCTGTAATATCGGAAAATCCCAGCGTTTTATCATTTTCCAGCCAGCGGGCTATAAGAAGTTCCTGGATCCATGTGACGGAAAATACAGCAAACTCCATTTTGGTGCGGACCATATCATCATAAACAGAACCGCAGAAATAGGTGTACACAAAAAACATCATCAGCTGTTCTCCCATGATGCTCCAGGAGTCGCGGTGCTTGCTGTCGAATCCGCAGCTGCCTTGAAATTCCCGGCAGAGATTTTTATAGGATTCTTTTCCCTGGGAATATAGGAGACTGCGGCAGTTGGCAAGAATCTCGCTCCATTCCGGCCGGAGCCTTTCCAAGCTGTTTAAAAGTTCCCATTCTTCTATCCGGCGGGAATAGAGATCTTCATAGTCTTCCGGATCAAAATTTAGGCTGCAGGCAGTATGAGAACGGTCTGCTGACGAATATTTTTCAAGAAGAGCATCAATTTCATATCTGCAGTCCTCATCTACACAATGCTGGAAATCCGCTGCCAGATCAGAGACTGTGTGTATGCGGCTGCGAAGATCCAGATTGCGATCCTGCAGGATCTGGAAGATCACATCCCGGGCATCTTCTAACTGAGAAAACATCAGAAAGTCAAAGTCTTCATAATCCTCAAAATCATCTTCCTCATCTGTAAAAGATTCCAAAAACCGGACCTTTTCCTTACAGCCCAGGATCATCTCGGCAGCAACGGGACAGGAAAGGGTAAGAGATAATTCCCGAAGCCCTTCGTATTCTTCCACATGGCGGGGATAAGACCGGCATGTTTCACAAAGAGCACCTTCACCAAGTTCCTGGTAAATATCACAGAAATTTTCCTCATTTAAAAAACTGCAGCGTCTGTCATACTGGCAAAATACCCCTTCCTGCCAGTCGATGGAATTGCGCAGCCGGGTTCCGAATGCCCCGGGTACCTGACTGTAATTTTCCAGAGATTTATCATCGATAACGATCTGCCACCCGGCGCAGCAGGTGTCCGGACAGCTGTTCGCTGTGCATTTGAAATCATCATAATAATGTGGCTTTAGATAACGCATGTCTTATTCCGCCCTTTCTGTGGGAAGTTATTTTTTGCAAGATTGTATTTTACAGGATTACATTTTAGCATGACGGGAGAGGAAAGAAAACCCTTGTTGAAATGAGGTGTTGAAATGAGAAACTCTGACATATGCGATTTCCTTGCTGCATAGATTGTAAAAAACGATCATGCAGGATGGTTATGAAAGATTATATTGAAGAACGGGCAGTGGAGATTGCGTATTATATCATTGATCATAGGGCAACTGTGAGACAGGCAGCGAAACAATTTGGGATCAGTAAGAGTACGGTACATAAAGACATGTCTGAACGGCTTCCGGAGATCAATCAGTCACTGGCTTCCCAGGTGCGCAGAGTGTTGGACATCAATAAGTCTGAACGTCATATCCGGGGCGGAATGGCCACAAAGGAAAAATATGCCCACAGACATGGGGCTTAAAGCCCCGCGGTTAAGATCATGTTCCACACCGGGATTGTGATCATGGAGAGGATGGTGGATGCCACTACGAGCTTGGTGGCAAACAGTTCATCGGCATGATACTTGGATGCCAGAATGCTGGTGGTTGCTCCGGCGGGCATAGCGGTGAGGATGACGCAGACACCGGTGACCAGTGCCGGAACGTGGCACAGAAGACAGACGGCATACAGTGCCAGTGGCATCAGGATCAGGCGAAGAAAACTATAGGCAAATACTTCTTTATCAAAAAGAGAACGGACATCAGCATCAGCCAGGATCATTCCGATCACCATCATGGACAACGCCGTGTTGCAGTTGCCGATGGTTACAATGGTCTTTTCTGCCACGGCAGGCATCTGCCACTGGGTCAGCATCAGGATCAGACCCAGGAAGCAGGCAATGATGCAGGGGTGTGTGACAACCTTTTTCAAGGTGGCTTTCCAGTCGGTGGTCTGTGTGTAGATGGCAATGCCGGAGGACCACATCATGATACGCATGGGGATCAGAAAAACGCTGGCCATGGCAAGACCAATGGAACCAAAGACACCTTCTGCCACAGGATTCCCAAGGAATCCGGCGTTGGAACAGATCACGCCATACTGAAGGCTCATGCGGTGCCCGACTTCTTTTTTGCCGTACAGGACCTTACCTAAAATGACGCTGACAATCTGGACTGCGATGGAGATGATGAGTACCAGTGCAAACTGCTTGAAAATGCTGTCATCGCAGTCAATCATAAAAGATTTCACAATATTGCAGGGCAACACCAAATAGATGACCAGATCGTTGATATTCTTCTGGCCAACAGGACTGATGATACCGATCTTTTTGATAACAGCTCCGATGATGATGAGAAGGAGCATGGTGATTTGTAAAGTTAAAACATTGTTCATGATAAAATAATCTTCTTTCTGTTTTCTATTTCCTATTGTTCCTGTAGCTTAGCGTAGAGACTGGAGAGGGAAATCCCCAGTTTTTCCGCGGTGATCTTTTTTCCTTTTAAATCGTGTCCGTAAAGGTTCAGCATTTTTTCTATTTCTGCAATTTCAAACCGATGTACCCGCTCTTTTAAAGTAAGGCCGGTGGATTCATCTTGCATTCGGGAAATTTCTAAGGTGGTTACAATGGATATGGTGCCATTTACCTGACCGTTTTCCAGAATGGGGTAAATATTGACATAATATTCCTGCTCCTTTTCTTTGCGATAGATCCCTTCCACCGGACGACCGTCCCGCAGTACTGCAGGAACATGGCTGTGAGGCCGCAGTTTTTTGATGGGCATACCCTGAACTTCGGCTAAAGAATGTCCGATAAAATGACTGTAGGCTTCATTGAAAAAGGAAATTCGCCCCTGTCGGTCGCACACAAGGATCCCCTGTTGAATTGATTCAAAAATGGTATTTGCTTTCATGAGTTACATTATAATCCATTCTGCCAAAAGAGGAAGAGAAAATCCCAAAAATCTGGAATAGTATTGTGAAATTTGTCAGAGAGAGGTAATCTGATAAATAGAAGCATTAGGGGGGAAAGAAAAATGATCATAGAGAAAATCAATTTATCAGATAATGCGGTGCTTACCTGTTATCTTCATGAAAGGAATGGGGAACTCCCAAATATCAGCAGTTTTCCGGGAATTTTGGTTCTGCCGGGGGGAGGATTCCGATTCTGCAGTTTCCGTGAAGCGGAGCCGGTGGCAATTTCCTTTTACGCCAAAGGATTTCAGACCTTTGTCTTAGATTATACCACGGTGACGAAAAAGCCGGATGCGGTGATCGAGGATCCTATGGAGGATGTGCAGCTGGCTATCCGGCATATTCGGGAGCATGAAAAAGATTATCAGGTTACGGAAGGACAGTTGGCGATGCTGGGATTTTCAGGGGGTGCGCATCTGGCAGCAGCGGTTGCCACACATTGTCCTCTGAAACCGGATGTGCTTTTGCTGGGTTATCCCGGAATTTTACACAGTGATCTGAGAGCCCTGGACTGTCCGGACATTGTGGAATGTGTGGATGAGACAACGCCGGCCACTTTTCTGTTTGTGGGCAGGGAGGATACCGTCACACCGCCGAGACATGCGCTGGCCTTTGCTATGGCACTGGATGAGCATGGGGTAGATTATGAACTGCATATCTTCCGACATGGAGAACATGGAATGTCCCTGGCAAATGCCTTGACCTGTGCCGGTGATAAAAACAGCGTGGATGAGGTGTACGCCACATGGTTCCCGCTGGCAGTCAGCTGGCTGAAGGATAAATTCGGTGAGTTTACCATATATGGTGTAAATGATGGAAGAAACGGAAGATTCAGCATTGACAGTACTGTGTCGGAAATTCTCCAGAATCCAGAGGCAACAAGCATTGTGAAGCAGATGTTTGCAATGTTTGAAATGGCCACTTCCAATCCAAAAACCGGCGGCATGACACTGAGAGCACTGTTTGGATATATGAATATGGAAGAGAAAACCATGAAGGAGCTGGATGAAAAACTTCTGGCAATAAAATGAGATTCAGGGGATCTGATGTTGGGAGAAGGGAGAAAATTGTGATGAAAGAAACATGGAAAGAGAGATTTATCAGAAGGGGAAACGAAAAATATATGGCAAAGCAGGTGCAGCAGATCGCTAAGAAATATGATGCTTCTGCACGCCAGGGAGAAATCGTATTTTACGGAGCCAGCAATTTTACACTCTGGAAGACCATGGAAGAAGATATTCCCATGTATCGGGTTCAGAATCACGGATTTGGAGGAAGTGATGATGAGGGATTGATGGCGAACGCTGAAAAAATATTGTATCCCTACAATCCTAAGATTGTGGTATTCCAGACAGGATCCAACGATTATGTGAACGAAAGCGGAACGGATGAGGAGAAGATTGCTGTCTGCATGAAACGGAAAGAAAAAATGTTTGAACTCTTTCATGAGCGGCTGCCGGAAGCAAAGTTTCTTGTGATGGCAGGAATTCTGCTGCCGGGAAGAAAACAATTCCTGGATCTGAGACTGGAAGTTAACAGGCAGTTAAAGGAACTCTGCGAAAGGATTCCGTATCTGGAATATGTGGATTCGGCTGAGATGACCTATCATGACGGGGCATTTGATGAGAGCCTGTTCGTGCGTGACGGCATTCACCTGACACCGGAAGCCCGGATCAGATGGGCAGGGGAGTACATCATTCCGGCTTTGGACCGGGTGGTGGAAGAGAAACATCTGGAAGGGGTAAAGAAATAAAAAAAGGATGCACCCTTTAGGGGAGTGCATCCTTTATGCGGTTTACCGCCTGCTCAATATTTAAACCGTCCATAACAACAGTGACATCGGCATATTTTTCATAAAGGGCACAGCGCTCCAGATACAGATCCAGGAGTGTCTGGCCTTTTTTGTGTACAACACCCCGGGCATCCAAGTCACCGAGACGATGCTGGAGAAGCTGATAGCTGATCTTCAGGTAAACGATGGTGCTGATCTCACGAAAATGTTCCATGGCGTCAGCACCGTAGATGACGCTGCCGCCGGTGGCGATCACCGTGCGATTTACTTCAATCTGACTGTTGATGCGATTTTCAATGGCATTGAAACCATCAATACCTTCCTGGGCGATAATGTCACTAAGCCGTTTGCCTGTCTGCTTCTGGATCACCAGATCTGAATCTAAGAAATCATAGTTCAGAACCTTGGCCAGAATGACTCCGGCGGTACTCTTGCCGACACCGGGCATACCGATCAAAGTGATATTATCGGAGGAAGGTGTGTGTATTGACTGTGTCATATGTCTGTTTCCTATACTGTTTGTTTATTTTGTTCCGAAGATTCTGTCACCGGCATCACCTAATCCCGGGCAGATGTATGCGTTTTCGTTCAGTTCTCTGTCAAGATGACCTACATAGATCTGAATGTCCGGATGATCCTTGTGAAGACGCTCCAAGCCTTCCGGCGCAGCGATAATACACATAAATTTGATCTTTTTGCCGCCGTGCTGCTTGATGAATGTAACAGCTTCGGAACCGGAACCGCCGGTGGCAAGCATGGGATCAACAACCAGAATGGTACGCTGGTCAATGGGATCCGGCAATTTGCAGTAGTATTCGTGGGGTTCGTGAGTCTGGGGATCACGATACAGACCGATATGTCCAACCTTGGCACTGGGCACCAGGTTCAGAATGCCACTGACCATACCAAGACCGGCACGAAGGATCGGCACAACGGCCAGCTTCTTTCCTGCGATCATGGGACTCTGACAGGTCTCTAAGGGAGTCTCAATGGTCACATCCTCCGTGGGTAAATCCCGGAGTGCCTCAAAACCCATGAGCATGGCAATTTCTTCCACCAGAGTGCGGAATTCGTTGGTTCCGGTATTCTTGTCCCGGAGCCTTGAAATCTTGTGCTGAATCAGCGGGTGATCCATAATTGTTACATTTTCCATGGCGTGTTTTCCTCCTTGTGTGTAAACGGCTGCCGAGCCGCAATTGTGTCGATATATCACATTGCAAATATTTTAGTTTATTATAGATGAGAAGTCAAATGAAGTTCCTTTTTGGTGCCATTTTCCTGTGAAAAAGGTTGTCAGATAAGGGGAAAATCGTTATACTCATTGAGGAAGGAATTATTCCATCAAAAGAAAAAGGGAGAAGACAATTATGAATGAGAGAAAAGAAGCAATTCGCGATGCAAGTAAGTTGGGGACATCCAAAATGCTCCTTCTGGGATTGCAGCATATGTTTGCCATGTTTGGCGCAACGATCCTGGTTCCGATCCTGGTAAACAACTATTTTGAGGGACAGGGATTGAACATCCAGGTTACCCTGTTTTGCGCAGGTGTTGGAACACTGTTATTCCACATTATTTCCAAAGGAAAAGTTCCTGCATTTTTGGGATCCTCATTTGCATTTCTTGGCGGATATGCAATGGTAGCTCAGCTGGATACCGGCATT
Organism: uncultured Pseudobutyrivibrio sp.; assembly: GCA_945946605.1. Classification (GTDB taxonomy): domain Bacteria; phylum Bacillota; class Clostridia; order Lachnospirales; family Lachnospiraceae; genus Pullilachnospira_A. The sequence goes on from CAMEWP010000046.1 coordinate 10,870, forward strand.
TATGCAGATATGACCATGGCTGAGAAGCTGCCTTATGCGAACGGCGGTATTGTAGTGGCCGGTCTTTTGTATCTGGTACTGGCGCTGATCGTGAAGCTGGTAGGCGTACAGAAGGTTATGCGTTTCCTGCCTCCGGTTGTAACCGGTCCCATCATTATCTGTATCGGTTTGTCACTGGCACCGTCTGCTGTTTCCAATGCATCTACCAACTGGCTGTTGGCAATCATTGCATTTGCGGTTATTGTATTTTTCAATATATGGGGTAAGGGCATGTTTAAGATCATCCCGATCCTTATGGGTGTTGTGATTTCTTATCTCATCGCTTTGATCATGAACGGTGTGGGTTTGACAAATCCGGACGGAACAGCCATCATCGATTTTACATCTGTTGTGGCATCCAACTGGGTACAGGTTCAGCCCTTCCAGTTATGTAAATTTGACATTACAGCCATTCTTGTTATGGCACCTATCGCCATTGCGACCATGATGGAACATATCGGAGATATCTCCGCAATTTCCGCAACGGTTGGCGAAAATTACATCGAAGATCCGGGTCTTCATCGCACACTGATCGGAGACGGACTTGCGACTGCTCTTTCCGGTTTCATCGGCGGACCGGCCAATACCACTTACGGAGAGAATACCGGCGTTCTGGAACTGAGCCGTGTATACGATCCCAAGGTTATTCGTCTGGCTGCTGTATATGCTATCATCCTGAGTTTTTCACCGAAGGTTGCAGCAGTGATCGGCTCACTGCCCACAGCTATCATCGGTGGTATCAGTTTCATCCTTTATGGAATGATCTCTGCTATCGGTGTTCGTAATGTGGTGGAAAATAAGGTTGATTTTACCAAGTCCAGAAATCTGATCATCGCAGCGGTCATCCTTGTCAGCGGACTGGGATTCTCTGATGGAATCACCTTTACCATAGCAGGTACTGATGTAACATTGACTTCACTGGCTATCGCAGCTATTCTTGGTGTATTATTCAATGCGATCCTGCCGGGTAAAGATGGTGAGGCTGAAAAGAAGGCAGAATAAGTAAGGAGGAACAATATGGACAGAGAAAAAGTCATTGTAATTGACTTTGGCGGTCAGTATAATCAGCTGGTAGCACGGCGTGTCCGGGAATGCAATGTGTACTGCGAGATTTACTCTTATCGCACAGACATTGAAAAGATCAAGGAAATGAATCCGAAAGGAATCATCCTGACCGGTGGACCTAACAGCTGTTATGAGGAGGGTGCACCCACCTATACCAGAGAACTTTTTGAACTTGGCATCCCGGTGTTGGGACTTTGCTACGGCGCACAGCTGATGATGCATGTGCTGGGAGGAAAGGTAGAGAAAGCGCCGGTGCGTGAGTACGGTAAAACAGAAGTATTTGTAGACCAGAACTCTCCGCTGTTTGCCGGAATTGATGAAAAGAACATCTGCTGGATGAGTCATTTCGATTATATTTCCAAAGTGGCAGACGGATTTCATATCTGTGCCCACACAGCAGACTGCCCGGTGGCAGCTGCAGAAAATGTGGAGAAAAATCTTTATGCGATCCAGTTCCACCCGGAAGTGCTGCATACTGTAAATGGTACTGCAATGCTTTATAACTTTGTACGTGGTGTCTGCGGATGCGAAGGAACCTGGCGTATGGATTCCTTTGTGGAGCAGTCTATTAAATCCATCCGGGAAAAGGTGGGCGACGGCAAAGTGCTTTGCGCTCTTTCCGGCGGAGTAGATTCCTCCGTAGCAGCCGTGCTGCTTTCCAAGGCAGTTGGAAAACAGCTGACCTGTGTCTTTGTGGATCACGGCCTTTTGCGTAAAGATGAAGGCGATGAAGTTGAGGCTGTATTTGGACCGGAAGGCCCCTATGACCTTAATTTTATCCGTGTGAACGCACAGGAAAGATACTATAAGAAACTGGAAGGTGTGGAAGAACCTGAGCGGAAGCGAAAGATTATCGGTGAAGAGTTTATCCGCGTGTTTGAAGAAGAAGCCAAGAAGATTGGCAAGGTAGACTTCCTGGTTCAGGGAACCATTTACCCAGATGTGGTAGAGAGCGGTCTTGGCGGCGAGTCTGCTGTGATCAAGTCTCACCATAATGTAGGCGGTCTGCCGGAACATGTGGATTTCAAGGAGATCATTGAGCCACTGCGTGATCTGTTTAAAGATGAAGTCCGCAAGGCAGGTCTGGAACTGGGTATACCGGAATATCTGGTATTCCGTCAGCCATTCCCCGGCCCGGGTCTTGGAATCCGTATTATCGGTGAAGTCACCGGAGAAAAGGTGCGGATCGTACAGGATGCGGACGCTATTTACCGGGAAGAGGTGGACAAGGCAGCTGCTGCCTATAAAGAGGCAGAAGGCAAGCCGGCTCCCTGGAAACCGGATCAGTACTTTGCAGCTCTCACTAATATGCGTTCTGTGGGCGTTATGGGTGATGAGAGAACCTATGATTATGCCGTTGCGCTCCGCGCAGTAAATACCATTGATTTTATGACAGCGGAGGCTGCACAGATCCCATTTGACGTGCTGCAGAGAGTGATGAGCAGAATCATCAATGAGGTGAAAGGGGTCAATCGCGTAATGTTTGATCTGACCAGTAAGCCACCAGGAACGATAGAG
>CAMEWP010000047.1 GCA_945946605.1 uncultured Pseudobutyrivibrio sp.
CGGTCCGATCTGAAGGATTCTGGTGGAACGGAAAGCCTTTACCACATTGCAGACTGCCAAAAAATTCCGGATACCGCGCTCAAATTCCGGATCTTCCAGTCTGCAGTTGCACAGATAGGTAAAGGGAATCTGGAATCTGCGCAGCACCTTTCCTGTAGCAAACAATCCGCACTGGCTGTCTCTTAAGCGGACACCATTCTCATCGGGGCGTTCATCCCTGGGTCCCCAGAGTAACACCGGCACATTCAGTTCTTTTGCCAGTCTTGCCACTTCGTATTCCGTACCGAAATTGCCATGTGGGAAAAATAATCCATCCACTTTTGCAGCTTTAAACTTTTCTGCAATACGGATCCTGTCATTATCATCATGGAGCAGTCCATCCTCTGCGATATCATCGATATCCACAAATTCCACTCCCATTTCTCTTAATTTTGCCCGGGTGAGATCCGCATACTTCACTGCATCCGGTGCGGAAAAAATACTTCTTCTTGTGGGTGCAAATCCAATTACAACCTTTGCCATAATCATATCCTCCTTCTTGCTTTCATGCAAAAAACTCATTATTTCCTATCCTCATTATCCTTCCTCTTCACCTTAATCACAATGTGTAATTAAGTATAATTTAGCATTTTCCAAACTTAATTCACTTAATTCTATGGACAGAGCCCACTACAGTTGCTAAAATATGCTCATATCATGCATGAATTTATTTATTCTATATAGAATGCACAGGCGCCAGGAGCGCAGAAAGGTTTTCCTATGTCAGTTACAGCAAAAGAGATTGCCCGGGAGTTAAATATTTCAGCAGCCGCCGTATCCATGGCTCTGAACAACAAACCCGGTGTCAGCACCGCCACACGGAAAAAGATCATAGAATATGCCAAAGAAAGGGGATATGATTTTTCCCGGATAGAAGAAAAAAATCCCGCTAAAAGCGAGATCTTAGGCACCATTGCCTTTATCCTGTTCCGGAAACACGGTGCCGTGGTTTCCGATACTCCCTTCTTCTCCCAGCTTTCCGAAGGCATCGATCAGGGATGCAAGGAATTCGGATATCATCTGAATATTCATTACCTATATGAAGGGGAGGATGTGGCTGCTCTTTTGGACACCATCACCCGGATCGGCTGCAAGGGCATCATTCTCTTAGGCACAGAAATGCAGCCCCAGGATTTTGCACCCTTTACCGGCACCACCCTGCCTCTGGTGCTGTTAGATGCCTGTTTCGACCGTCTGTCTGTAAACTGTGTCATGATCAACAATGTGCAGGGCGCCTGTCAGGCAGCCTCCTATCTCATCAACAAGTGTAAGACACAGCCGGGATACCTGCGCTCCTCCTACGCTATCTGCAATTTCGACCAGCGGGCCGACGGCTTCTACAAAGCCATCCGGGAGCATGGCATGGCCACCTCCAAAAGCCAGGTCCATCTGCTGACCCCCTCCACAGAAGGGGCTTACAGCGATATGTTAGAACTGTTAAACCAGGGGGAAGAACCTGCCCGCTGCTATTTTGCCGACAATGATCTCATTGCCTGCGGCGCCATCCGGGCTTTGACGGAAAAAGGATATCGCATTCCGGAAGATGTGGCCGTGATGGGCTTTGACGATATGCCCATTGCCACCTATATCAATCCGCCCCTTACCACCATCCAAGTGCCGAAATTAAATATGGGCAAGACAGCTGTTCGCCGTCTTGCCCAGTTGATTGCTGACGAAGGGGAAGTTCCCGAAAAGATCGAGATCGGCACCACCCTGGTCCGCAGAAAAAGTGTATGATCTTATATTTAGAAATTCTTCAGCACCATATCCAGCTGATCCAGCATGCTCTCCGGCATCATATCTTTGGCGTAGCGCTCTGCCATCTCCCGCAGTGTCATATCCATAGCCTGGGAAGGGATCTGATCCAATTGTGCCTGATTTCCCAACGCTGCCACAATGGCGGGATTTTCCTTCAATTCACGGATGGTGGAATAAGTACTGTAACTCTTCTTCAAAGGCTTCGTAAGTTCATAACTCACTTCATAAGTTCCGGCTCCCACAAAGCACTTGCCATCTCTCACATCAGCAAACAGCGGATTGCTCTGATCCTCAAAGGTCTCCTCCTTTGCCAGCGGAAGCACAATCTCTGCCGTACAGTTAAAGGGCACTGTGATCTTCACCTTTGCATGAGTAGGATCAACTGCTTCCCAGGCACTCTCATATCGTCCTGCAGGTGATTCGTAGGAAGCTGCTGCCTTCTTCAATTCCCAGTTCAGAGTAGGCGCAATGGTCAGATGTCTGCTGCCCGGATGCTCCTCACTTACACGGAATCCTGCCACATAGCGGAATACCCATTCCAAGACAGAACCATAGGAATAATGATTCAGACTGTTCATACCTGTACTGGAGATCTCACCATTTTCATCCAGACTATTCCATCTCTCCCATACGGTGGTGGCTCCCAGCTTGATCTCATGGAGCCATCCCGGGAACTCCTCGTTCAGCAGCAACTTGTATGCCAGATCATCCATACCGTTCTCGGAAAGAACCGGGCACATCAAAGGCATTCCGGTAAATCCGGTCTTCAGCTTATTGTCGCTGACCTTAAACAGATTTCTCAGCATCTTTCTGGTAAGTTCCTCGTCACTGGACAGATGATATTTCAGAGCAAGGATCAGACCTGTCTGGGTCTTGATACAGCAACGGCCTGTCTGGGAGAAATATTCTCTCTTTACTTCATCAAACTGCTGATCGGAAAGGGCCTGATACTTTGCAGCATCCTCCTCATATCCAAGAACTTTTGCGGCCTTAGCCACCAGTCCTGCGCTGGCTGCATAGTAAATATTGGCAATGTACTCTTCCTCGGTACCGCCCATCACTTCATCCACTCTTCCGGAAGGATTATCCAGTGCCAGCCAGTCACCATAGTGGAACACATAACGCCATCCATGATTGTCCCCATCTACTTTGGTGATATAGTCCACCCAGGCTTTCATACTGTCATACTGATCCTTTAAGATCTTCTTATCCCCGTAGAAGGTATACATATTCCATGGAACAATACAGGAGGAATCTCCCCATACACAGGCTGTGGTATGTACGCCGGCAGAAGGAACCACATCCGGAACCATACCATCCAGATCCAGCTGCTCTGTATACATATCATGAAGCCACTTGCTGTAAAATGCGTAAGTGTCTCCAAGGAAGGTAGCTGTGGGAGAAAATACCTGAGTATCACCGGTCCATCCCATTCTCTCATCTCCCTGAGGACAGTCTGTGGGAACATCAATGAAATTGCCCTTCATACCCCAGCGCACATTGGATACCAGTTTATTTACCAGATCATGGCCGGTACTTACATCTCCGCCCATCTCAATATCACTGTAGACAGCCACTGCTGTGAAATCTTCCGGCTTCAGGTCACTGACACCTGTCACCTTTACATAGCGGTAACCATAGTAGGTAAAGTGGGGACGGATCACCGTCTCCTCTCCATTACTGGTGTAGTAATATTCGGACTTGGCACTTCTTAAATTCTCATTGTAGAAATTGCCCTTCTGCAGCACTTCTCCGGTCTGGATACGGATCACGGTGCCCTTGGGTTCCTTTACTCTTAAGGTAAAGAGGCCTGCGATCTCCTGACCGATATCAAACACCTGCTCACCTGCCGGTGTATGGATCAGTTCCACCGGTGTGATCCGCTCATGCGCTACAACCGGAAGACTTCTTCTAGCTTCCAGAGCACCCTTTGGTGCGTCACAATATACGGGTTTCTCCTCCGGAAGTGCCTCTAAGGTATCATCCATATGCTCTCCATCATACAGACTGGAGTAGGTAATATTGCTTCTGGTAACTGTCCAGGAATCATCTGTTCCCACCACTTCTTCAGAACCGTCTGCATAGGTAAGTACCACCTCTGCGATGAGTTTCCACTCGTCACCGTAATAGCCCTTTTCCTCGTGAGCAGAGAAACCAAATCTTCCCTTATACCATCCATTGCCCAGAAGGATAGAAAGTTTACCGCCGGAAGCGATCTGCTCCGTAATATCGTAGGTCTGATACTGTACCCAGCGGTCGTAGTTGTTGGAGAAGGGTGCCAGATACTCATCCCCCACCTTCTCACCGTCAATATATGCCTCATAAAGGCCCAGACCGGAAACATAAAGTCTGGCCTTTGCCACCTCTTTTGCAGGTTTGATCTCCTTGCTAAAATAAGGATGACGCGGCTCCTCATTATTGCAGGTCAGCCATCTTCCTGTCCATTCCTCATCCATCTTGGCTGTCTCAAACCACTGCACCTCAGACACTGCTTCCTCATCTACATCACTGACTACCGTCACCTGCCAGTAATATCTTGTTCTGGGCTCCAGCGCCACTTCAAGCACCGTATCCAGAGAATCCAGATCCTCCTGCAGTCCGGTGTCTGCCAGAATACGGCTCATCTGCTCATCTGCTGCCACCGCAACTCTGGCAGTTTTCTGTTTTGTCCCCTTGGCATCCTTTACCTTCCAGGAAAAAGATGTGGCATCCATAAAAAATCCCAACGGGTTGGTCATATGATTGACCTTTGCATCATAAATCTGCACCTGTTTGTCCTCCTTGTTTGCATATGCACGCAGTATAACATTTTCACTATTTTTGCGATAGCACAATTTCTGTCTTTTTTATCAAGAATCCGATATCTGTTTTATTCTGTCTCTTTTATTCCGCCTGCTCTTTTCTTGCCGCCAGATTCTTCTGAACTTCAATCATTCGTTCCCGATCCAGCTTGTAGAAATGCATTGCCACAACATTGCAGAGCCAGCCCAGGATCGGCATACCGAACATCAAAAACATTCCCATCCAGAAAATGGGCCAGGTTGCCTTGTCTCCCATCTGAGGAACGGTAGTGGTATATCCTACCAGACTGATTCCAATCGCTGCAATGGTAGATCCAAAGGAAGATACCAGTTTATCCACAAAGGAATATACCGCTGTGGCTGCTGCCGGCATATAGTTACCGCTTCGCTCGCACTCATAATCAGTAATATCCGCACGCATGGATGAACCTGCTGTGGTAAGGATCATCATGGCTCCACCCTTTGCCAGATTTAATACTGCCCAGAGAATAATGGGCCATCCCATTTCTCCCAGTTTGCTCATTCCGTTGGGGCCTCCAAGGAAGAAGCAGAATGCGATCATGAAAGCAGAAATTCCGATACTGATCCAGGACCATACAGAAGTAGCTTTCTTGCTACCCCATTTTGCAATGAAGATTCCGCCTGCAAAGGCAAATACGATACCCACGATCTGGGAGAAATTCCCCACCATGGTAGTTGCCGCATAACTTCCGATGAGTACACCGTTTACCAGTGTTGTGATCACAGACTGTCCTGCTGTCTGCTGTGCCAGTTTATCGGGAATACCGGTGATCATGTAAAGCTGCAGCGGACGGTTGCCCTTCAGGGCGCCAAACATATCCTTGAATCCTACTTTTTCTTTCTTCTTTTCCTCAGACTTGATGCCTTCGAAAGTCTCTGCCACATCAAATCTGCTGACACCAATACATGCGATCAGCACAAAGATCAATGAGATTCCCACATACCACCATACCATCTCTTTTAACATGGGCAGGTTGTATTTATTATCATACTTTGGAAGGATCACAAAAGTGGTGACATTGGTAAAGAGTAAGGGCACCAGATAAGAATAACAGGTTCCGATAACACCAACCATAGGTCTCTGGGTAGGGTCATTTGTGATAACCGTCGGAACAGTTCCTCCGCCAAGACCATTAAAAGTATAACCGATGACATAAATAATATATGCCAGAAGAAACATTGCCACACCTGCCGGTCCTTCAAAATGACCTGCAGCCCAGTTGTACATCAGCAGCACTCCCAGACAGCAGATGGCCCATCCCACGATCATGAAAAACCGAAGTTTTCCTTTTCTCGGATTAAAACGCTCAAAAATAACTGCAAACCACGCATCTGTGACTCCGTCAAAAATACGGGTTCCGGTGATCAGCAATCCTGCAACCACCACAGCGATTCCGTATCCCTGGCTGGCTATCATGCTGGCAAATCCGATAACAAGATAAAATGCAATGGCACATCCATTATTTGCCATACCTACGATCATTTCCCAGGTCTTCGCTTTACGGTACTGAACACCGTCTCTCTCACTGGCATTTAAAATGCCGGCTTTCTTTGTTCCCATAACATATCCTCCATTCCTTTTCCCCGGTTCTGTCCTGCAGATCCGGCATAAATATGTGACCTTATTATAGAAGATACCCCAAGAAACACGTATGTCTTTTTTTGACCCCATATGTATTTTTTTGCCATTTGTACTTGAAAACTTCCAGGATATTTCAGATAATACAGACAAGTCCTCAAATCAAAACTCAGTAAAAAGGAGCTGCCATTATGTTTTCAAAAGAAAGATATCAATATTTCCAGGAACTGGCCACCGTAAACTATCCCTTCTTCTTCTGGGAATATACCCCGGACATGGAACTTTTAAACAGCAACTGTCCATTTTCAGAATACGCTAACCAGTTACTGACTCTAAACGGCGGCAGGTCCTACCTTTGTCAGCAGGCAGCCCAAAATTCCACCTTACCACTGATCCTCAGCGACGTTTTTGAGGTTCTCTGGGCAGCTGTTTTTTCCACGGCAGTGGATGGTTCTGTGGATGGGATCCTTCTCATGGGTCCGGTTCTGGCCAACGACTATTCTTTGCAGCAATTCAGCAGTAAGCTAGACCAGTATGCCCTGTCCGTTTCCATGCGTAGGCAGATCCACGACTTTTTTTACTCTCTTCCCATGGTTCCTGGCCCGGTATTTTACCAGTACGTGCTGATGCTGCACCGGTGCATCCGACAGGAAACCCTGACCTTCCGGCACATTCTGCAGAAAACGCTGTTTGACGATACCCCTTCTCCCAAAGACGATTTTGAAAACCAAAAGAAAAAGCTGCGGGATATGACCAGTCAGTGTACCCCCATGTCCACTGATGCCCAAAAACTCTCCTCAAATTTTATTTATCAACAGGAGGACGTCTTCACCTCAACGGATCATTCCGGCATTGTCAGCTTTGAAAATGAACTGAATCTGGTAATCGAACAGGGAAATCTCGGTGCACTTGATATCGTCAGCAAAGGGGCCATTCTTTCCGGCGGTGTGCGGGCCGTTCAACATAATTCCCTGCAGCGGGCACGATACAACTGTATCATCTTTATTACCATCTGCAGCAGAGCCGCAATCCGGGGCGGGCTGTCCCCGGACATTTCCTATTCCCTCTGTGATCTGTATACTAATGCCGTGGACGGATGCCAGTCAGTCAATGATATCAAAAATCTGAATGACGCCATTCTCCATGACTTTGTCAGCCGGGTCCATGAGCACCGGAAAAATCCAAATATTTCCGCTCCCATCGCCACCTGTATTGACTATATCAGTATGCATGTGAAAGATCCCATCGAAGCGGAAACCCTGGCGGATCTGACAGGGTATAAAGTATATTATCTGACAAAGAAATTTAAAAATGAAACAGGCATGAGCCTCAATCAATATATTCAGAAAGAAAAAATCGCCTATGCCAGGATACTGCTTTCTTCAACGGGAAACAGCATCACTGACATAAGCGAAGCTTTGAGTTATCATTCACAAAGTTATTTTTCCAAGACATTTCAGAAGGAAACCGGCATGAGTCCTACCGAATACCGTCTGCAGTCCTACGGTTCTGCTACGGCTATCCCATCGAAATCCTAGTTTCTTGGAATCTGGTTTAAAGCATCGTTCAGCTGCTTCACCATCTCAGGTGTCACTGCCTTGCTGGCCTGCTTGATCATGCTCTTCAACGATGCCATATCCATCTGTCTCTGGATTGCTTCCGGCATCTGCACTGCCTGTGCCACATCACCGTAGCTCTTCTTAGCCTGTTCCATGAGACGGCCAACCAGGGCTGCTGCTGCAGGATTCTGCTTCAGAGTTGCCATGGAATCTGCGATGGAGTAATATCCCTCTCTCACCACTTCATCATCACGGTCGAACCAGTTTTCCACTTCTCCGCCTTCCTTAACGTAGGACGGATCCTTCTCTGCCACCTTCTTGATGGTGATCTCATCGGTAAGGTCACCGCTGACAGCTTTGATGGTGTGCTCTCCTGTAATAGGCACTTCAAACTTGAAGATCTTGTCGCCGGTCTTTGTCTCCTTCTCTACACCGTCCACATACAGTGTCACGGTATCCTGATTGGAGTATACCTTGATCTCAGTTACTTCCTCATGACGATTTACATAACGTCTGCCGCAGATATGTACAAATGCTTCCTTTGACAGATATGCTTTATAAATATAGAACGCATCCTTCTTTGTCTTACGGTCAAAGGTTACCAGACCCTTCTGGTTCTGTCCGGGCTTGCCGCCTTCGTCTCTTCCGTCTGCGCCAAAGTCAAACATATTCCATACATGCATTGCCCAGATATAGGGTCTTTCTTTCCACATCTTCAGCATATGCTCATGGTAAACTGCCTGATAGCTCTCTGTCCAGTCACCCTTTGTGGGATTTGCTGACTGATATGCCGGGTTGGCATCTGCACCGTACTCGGAAAGTCCGATCACTGCCTCGGGATGATCCTTGTGGAAGGTATCAAACCACTCATCATTCTGCTCTACCTCACCTATATACCATCCATAGTACAGGTTGTAGCTGCGGATATCCGGCAGCATCACAAAATCGCTGTTGGGATCCAGCATAAACACATGAGCCATGGTGGTAGGACGTGTAGCATCCAGTTTGTGGCACAGGTCGTTCAGTGCCTTGTGGTTTGCAATAAGCTCCTCTGTTACACCACCGGAAGCTGTGATCTCATTGGAAAGTCCCCAGCAGATAATGGATGGGTGATTGTAGTTCTGGATCACCAGTTCCGTCATCTGGCTGATGGTGTTGTCATATCCGGTATCCATATGACGGGTAATATAGGGAATCTCTGCCCATGCGATAAGACCTGCCTCATCACACAGATCATAGAAATACTGCGCATGCTGATAGTGTGCCAGACGAACGGTGTTGGCACCCATCTCCAGAATGATCTCCAGATCTTCTTTGTGCATCTCCGGTGTGATGGCATAACCAACACCCTGACGATCCTGATGACGGGCAGCGCCGCAAAGGGGGTAGCTTCTTCCATTTAAGAAGAATCCCTTCTCCGGATCAACAGAGAATGTACGGCATCCAAACTTCACTGTGGTCTCATCTCCGCTGTCCAATACAGCCTTAACAGCATACAGATAGGGATCCTCGATACCATCCCAGAGATGAACATCGGGAATGGTGATCACTGCTGTTGCCTTTCCTTCTTCCACTGCTGCTATCTGGCTGATGCCATTGCAGTTGGGACACTGGTCTGCGCCGTATACGGTAAAGGTTGCTTCCTTTGCGTCTCCGGTCACCCATGCTTCGATGGTAACCTCTGCACTGCTGCCTTCGATCTTCGGTGTCACCTTAACACCGCTTCCGCCGTGATAATCCAGTGTAAAGTGAGCAGCCGGAACTGCAACGATCTTTACCGGACGATAAATTCCGCCGTAGAAAGTAAAGTCTGCTTTCTGGGGATAAACAATCTCATTGTCACTGTTGTCTGCAGATACAGCGATGACATTTTCCTCCTGAAGCACATCTGTGATATCTACACGGAAGGTAGAATATCCGCCTTCATGATGTGCCAGCTTCTGGTCATTCACATATACATCTGCTGTCATGGCAACGCCTTCGAATTCCAGATACAGTCTCTCTGCCTCCGGAAGCTCTGCCTTCGTAAACTTCTTTGCATACCAGCAGGTGCCTCTGTAATAATCATTACCGCCATCCTGTCCGTCTTTTGCATTCCATGTATGGGGAAGGGTCACAGCATCTCCTGCAAATGCTGCTGCAGCTCCGCCGTTTTCCTTGCTGAAATACCAGTTGCTGCAAAAATCTAAAATCTGTCTCATAGTCTCTCCTCCTGCAATTTTTTTGAAAATAGATCTTTGTTTGTGTTTTACACATTTTTGTCCAACCATGTGTAAAGAAATTTGTTTCTATATTCAAAAATTCGCTTCATTTCAGAAAGAAACTTCTCCTGACAGATCTTTTATCACTTCTCCGGCCAGGATCATTCCTGCCACCGAAGGAACAAATGCCACACTTCCCGGCGGTCGTTTTCCGGTGATCTCATCCGCCTGGGACAGTTCCTCCAAAGGTCGCTTTGGCTCCTCTGTGGAGTAAACCACCTTTAATTTTTTCACGCCCCTTTTCTTTAATTCCCGGCGCATCACCTTAGCCAGGGGACACATACTGGTCTTGTAGATGTCTGTCACCTGAAACTTCGTGGGATCTAACTTATTGCCTGCTCCCATACAACTGATGACAGGCACACCTGCCTCCTTTGCCCGCATAATGATCTCCAGTTTGGCCGTCACGGTATCCACTGCATCCACCACATAAGAATACTCTCGAAAATCAAAGGTGTTGGCATTCTCCGGCAGATAGAAACAATTCCGTACTTCCACCCGGGCATTGGGGTTGATATCCAGAATTCTCTCTCGCATCACATCCACTTTATATCGGCCTACCGTACTGTGGGTGGCGATGAGCTGACGATTGATATTTGACAGACTTACAGTGTCATGATCCACCAGCACAAGAGAGCCAACGCCGCTTCTGGCCAGGGCTTCCACAACATACCCGCCTACGCCGCCCACGCCAAAAACTGCCACTTTCGCGTCTGCCAGGCGCTTTGTACTGTCCGTTCCCAGAAGAAGTTCTGTTCGCAAAAACTGATTTTCTTCCACCATTTACGCTTCTTCCTCCCCGTCATAAGTGTCCAGAAAATGATGCCGCACGCCGTCTTTCTTGTAGGCGATCACGGTGTTCACATTGACATTTTCCACACTCTTGAAAATATTGCTTTCCACATAAGGATTCGTTTCCTTCATCTGACTGATCAGATGCTTCACCTCCATACGCTTGGAGGCATTTTCACCCCCACAGGTGGTGCAGGTATCGGTGAATTTGCAGGCACACTGCAGGAAATGAAGATGATTGTAATCCCGCCATTTTTTAATATCTTCTTCCCGGATCAGATACATGGGCCGGATCAGTTCCATCCCCTCAAAATTGGTGCTGTGAAGTTTTGGCATCATGGTCTGCACCTGAGCGCCATACAGCATTCCCATAAGGATGGTCTCGATAACGTCATCGTAGTGATGCCCCAGGGCAATCTTATTGCATCCTAATTCTTTTGCCTTACTGTACAGATGCCCTCTGCGCATTCTGGCACAAAGGTAACAGGGATTCTTGTCCACGTGAAAAACAGAATCAAAGATATCCGACTCAAATACGGTAATGGGAATATTCAGCCTTCTGGCATTTTTCTCTATGAGCATGCGGTTCTGGGGACTGTATCCCGGATCCATCACCATAAATACCACCTCAAAAGGATATTTATTGTGGCGTTTCAGTTCCTGGAAAAGTTTTGCCATCAGCATGGAATCTTTTCCTCCGGAAATACAGACAGCAATCTTGTCCCCTTCCTTTACCAGCTCATATTCCCTCACTGCCTTGGTAAACCGGCACCAGATGGTTTTCCGGAATTTCTTCCGAAGGCTCATTTCAATATCCAGATAAGGTTCTCGGGCTTCCTCGCCTGCCTCCTGTTCCCTGATCTTTGTCTGTTCCATATCGTACATCAGCCAGGCCATATAGCCACCCTGCAGGCTGTAAACTTCCATTCCATGTTCCCGAAGTTCTTCTGCCGCCTCCAGGCTGGATTCGCCTTTTTTGCAGTACAAGATCAGTTTTTCTCCGGTGTAAGCCTCCCAGTTCTGCAAAAGCTGCTCTTTGGGAACATTGATACCATCCGGAAGATGTCCGTAGGAGTAAGACATTTCATCCCTGATATCCAAAACCTTATACTGCTTCTTGTCCAGCGCATCATATTCCTGCTGTGTGATCTCCAATGTATTCATGTTTATCCTTTCTGATCCAGTGTTTCGTTCATACTCCCGGTGCGGTATCCCATAAGATCCAGCGTCACATAAGAAAATCCCATTTTGCGCAGGGCATCGTGGATCTTCCTGCGGACCGTCTCATCCACAAGTTTATTAAAATCTTCCGGCAGCACTTCTATTCTGGCCATGACGCCCTGGTTCTGTCCATGGACCCTCACCCGCATCTGGCGAAATCCCATATCTAAAAGCAGCTGTTCCGCCTGTTCCACCATGGCAAGCCGTTCCTCCGTGATGGGCTCTCCGTAAACAAAACGGGATGCCAGACACGCATAAGAGGGCTTATCCCATGTGGGCAGCCCTAGTTCTTTCGACAGCATCCGTATCTCTTCCTTATGCAATTGTGCCTCCCGCAGCGGACTGCTGATTCCCAGTTCCGCTACCGCTTTCAGTCCCGGGCGATAGTCTCCCAGATCATCCATGTTGGATCCTTCCGCCACCGCCGCCATTCCATAGGCATCTGCTATGGAAAGAATCTGCCGAAACAGCGCCTTCTTACAGATGTAACAGCGATCCGGCGGATTGTTCCGGAAGGCATCCGACTGCATCTCATCCGAAGAAAAAACCACCTGTCGGATCCTCTGTTGTTCACAAAACAGCTTTGCCTGTTCTCTCTCCCTTTCCGGGAAGGAAGCAGAATCTGCAGTTACTGCAATGACCCGCTCCCTTCCCAGCACATCTACTGCTGTTTTCAGAAGAAAGGTGGAATCCACGCCGCTGGAAAAAGCTACCGCTACACTGCCCAGGGACTTTATATTTTCCTGTAATTTCTGGTATTTATCTGATAACAATTTCATTTGCACATTCTAACACAGATCACACTTTATGCCAACCGATTTATCCCACAGCTGTTACCCGATCGCCCGGAATGCCTGATCCAGATCGGCAATAATATCATCGATATGCTCAGTACCGATGGAAAGACGGATGGTATTCTGCTTAATGCCCTGATCTGCCAGTTCCTCTTCTGTCAGCTGGGAATGAGTGGTGGTAGCCGGATGGATCACCAGGCTCTTTACATCTGCTACATTTGCCAGCAGGGAGAAGATCTCCAGGGAATCGATAAATTTATGTGCTTCCTTCTGACCGCCCTTGATCTCAAAGGTAAAGATGGAACCGCCGCCGTTGGGGAAATATTTCTCATAAAGATCATGCTGGGGATGATCCGGAAGAGAAGGATGATTTACATGCTCAACCAACGGGTGATTTGCCAGATATTCCACTACCTTCTTTGTGTTTTCTGCATGGCGGTCCAGACGAAGGGACAGCGTCTCAATACCCTGCAGAAGCAAAAATGCATTGAAAGGAGAAAGGGTTGCTT
>CAMEWP010000048.1 GCA_945946605.1 uncultured Pseudobutyrivibrio sp.
AGTTCGAAGAGGTACTTGGGGATGGCAGGAGCCGTAACGATCAGTGTATTTTCATTTGTCTTACGGATCTGCACCACATCATCCGCCACCAGACGATGACCTCTCTTGATCAGCTCTAACGCCGCCTCACTCTTACCGATTCCGCTCTCTCCTGTGATGAGAAGTCCCTCGCCGTAAACATCCACCAGCACACCGTGGATGGTGGTGCAGGGTGCCAGTTCTTCATTCAGGCAAAAGATCAGTTCCGACATAAAATCGGAAGTTCCACGGTCTGTTCCTAAAAGCGGAATGTTTCTCTCCGTTGCCACCTGAAGCATTTCCGACTCAGGTTCAAATCCTCTGCAGAAGATCAGGCAGGGAATATTATGGGAAAGAAGCTCCTTATAGATAGCATCTCTCTCCCCCTGAGTCTTCTTGCTGAGATAAGCCTGTTCCACCATTCCGATGAGCTGAACCCGGTCTTCCTCAAAATGTTCGTAAAATCCGTTCAGCTGCAAAGCCGGACGGTTAATATCTGCAATCATGACAAAATGCTGTGTCAGATCCAGCGTATCCGTAAAGTTCTTCAGTTTTAATCTGTCCGCAATTTTTGATAATCTTGCACCCTCCATGGTCTCTCCTCCCAAGATCAAGCTATTTTACATTTTATTTTAAATGATTTTCCCCGGTTGTCAATGGACTAACGCTGATGCAGATAAGCATACAGATTCTCCGCTGCCTGACGGGACATGCCTTCCACCTGCTCTAATTCCTCTAAGGTGGCATTTTTCATATCCTCCATTCCTGCGTACTGCCTCATCAACGCCTTTCGCCTCACGGGCCCGATCCCCTGGATATCATCCAGGAAACTGTGAACCTGTCCCTTGCTCCGCAAAGCTCTGTGATACTCAATGGCAAACCGGTGGGCCTCATCCTGAAGCCGGGTGATGAGGTGAAAGCCTTCGGATGTTTTATCGATGGGGATCTCCTGATTTTGAAAATACAGCCCTCTGGTACGGTGATGATCATCCTTTACCATTCCGCAGACCGGGATCTGAAGATGCAGCTCCTCCAAAACCTCCTGGGCAATATTGACCTGACCCTTTCCACCGTCCATCATGATCACATCCGGAAAACGGGTAAAGCTGCCGGTGTCCTCATCCAGACCCTTTTCTTCCAGTTCTTCCATCTCTGCCAGGCCATGGGAAAACCTGCGGGTCAGCACCTCTCTCATGGAAGCATAATCATCCGGCCCTGATACGGTCCGCAGTTTAAATTTTCGGTAATCACTTCTTAGGGGTTTTCCTTTTTCAAATACCACCATGGAACCCACGGTCTGAAAGCCGCTGATGTTGGAAATATCAAAAGCCTCCATACGATTGACATGATCCAGCCCCAGCAGTCCCGCAATCTCCTTTTGAGCACCAATGGTACGGCCTTCCTCTTTTTTGATCTTTTCCCGGTCCTGATCCAGAACCAGCTGTGCATTTTTGGCGGCCAGTTCCACCAGTTTTTCTTTCATCCCCTTCTGCGGGATCCGCAGATACACTCTGGCACCCCGGCGGCCTGACAGCCACTGTTCCATCACCTGAGGCTCCTCTATGGGCTCCTGTAAAAAGATCTCCCGGGGGATCTGGGGCGTACCGGAATAGAACTGCTGCAGAAAGCGTTCCAAAAGCTGGGATTTGGTGTCCTCCACCTTCACATTCATAAAGAAATGCTCCCGGCCGATGAGCTTGCCGCTGCGGACAAAAAACACCTGAACCACAGCGTCTTCCCCGGACTGGGCTGCCGCAATAATATCCTTATCCTCCCCGTCTGTGTGTGTGATCTTCTGTTTCTGGGCACAGGCTTTTACGCTGGTGAGAAGATCCCGGTATTCCGCTGCCTTTTCAAATTCCAGTTCCTGGGAAGCCCGATTCATTTTCTCTGTGAGCATCTTTTCCACCGGCTGATAATTGCCGTTCAAAAAATCCAGTGCTCCCTGAACATTTTTCTGGTATTCCTCCTGAGAGACCATTCCGGTACAGACACCGGGGCACTGCTTCATATGATAATTCAGGCAGGGTCTCTTCTTTCCAAAGGACTCCGGGAATTTCTGGCTGCAGGTGCGGAGATGAAATATCTTTACCATCAGATCTATGGTGTCCTTCACAGCTCCGGCGCTGGTGTAGGGGCCAAAATATCTGCTTTTATCCTTTTTTACAGAACGGCAAAAAAGGACCCTGGGGTATGGTTCTCCCAGCGTCACTTTGATATAGGGATATGTTTTATCATCCCGCAGCATGGTATTATATTTCGGACGATGCTCTTTGATGAGATTACACTCTAACACCAGTGCTTCCAGCTCAGAATCGGTAATGATATACTCGAAGTAAGCGATCTGGCGCACCATCTGGGCTTTCTTGATTCCCTCATCGTGGGAGGGCTGAAAATACTGCCGCACCCGGTGCCGCAGGCTCAGTGCCTTACCCACATAGATGATGGTATCATGAGCATCATGCATAATATAAACTCCCGGCTGATCCGGGAGTTTTGCCAATTCTTCCTGTAACTGAAACATGAATTATTCCTCTGCGTGATCTTCCGGCATCTCAGGCTGATTCTCCTCCGCCGGCTGATTCGAAATCTCAGGCTGGTCCTCTTCAACCGGCTGGTCTGAAATCTCCACATCCTGCTGCGCAATGGTGGAATTCTTCCCCTGCAGCTTATCTGCGGCAGATTCCTCCTCCGGTTCCGGGATTCCCTTCATACTGCGGAAAATCTTCATGAATTCCTTACCGGTAATGGTCTCATGTTCATAGAGATAATCAGAGATATGATCCAGGATCTCACGATTTTCGGATAACAGACGCATTGCCTCCTGATAACATTTGGTAATCATGGAAAGCACTTCCTCATCGATCTGGGAAGCAGTCTGTTCGCCGCAGGTCAGAGCAGATCTTCCGTCCAGATACTGACTCTCCACTGTTGCAAGTCCCATCATGCCAAATTTCTCGGACATACCAAAACGTGTCACCATGTTGCGGGCAATATTGGTTGCACACTCAATATCGTTTGCCGCTCCTGTGGTGTAGGATCCAAATACCAGTTCCTCCGCTGCACGACCTGCCATGTAAGTGGTGATCCTTGCGATGAGCTCGTCCTTGCTCTCCAGATATTTTTCCTCCTCGGGAGTCTGAAGGGTGTAACCCAAAGCTCCCATGGTACGGGGAACAATGGTGATCTTCTGTACCGGTTCCGTATTCTTCTGAAGTGCGGAAACCAGTGCATGGCCTACCTCGTGGTAGGAAACGATCTTACGTTCCTTGTCACTCATCACCCGGTCCTTCTTTTCCTTGCCGCCTACAGCAACAAGTTCGAAGGCCTCAAAGAGGTCATCCTGGTTTACGAATTTACGACCGTGCTTCACCGCATTGATAGCGGCTTCGTTGATAATATTGGCAAGATCAGAACCCACAAGGCCGGCAGATGCCAGTGCCAGTGCATTCAGATCTATGGTTTCATCCATAGCCACGTCCTTGGAGTGGACCTTCAGTGTCTCCAGTCGTCCTTTCTGATCCGGCCGGTCCACGATGATCTGGCGGTCAAAACGACCCGGACGAAGCAGCGCTTTGTCCAGAACCTCCGGACGGTTGGTGGCTGCAAGGATCAGAAGTCCCTTAGATGTATCAAATCCATCCATCTCTGCCAGAAGCTGATTCAGGGTCTGTTCCCGCTCGTCATTCCCTCCGCCATATCTGGAATCACGGCTCTTACCGATGGCATCGATCTCATCAATGAAAATAATACAGGGCGCCTGTTTCTGGGCTTCCTTAAACAGATCCCGGACACGGGACGCACCAACACCAACAAACATCTCTACGAAATCTGAACCTGCCAGTGAGAAGAAGGGCACACCTGCCTCTCCTGCAACTGCCTTGGCCAGCAATGTCTTACCTGTTCCCGGAGGTCCCACCAAAAGGGCTCCCTTAGGCAGTTTTGCTCCGATCTCTGTATACTTCTTAGGATTGTGAAGGAAATCCACCACTTCCTGAAGTGATTCCTTAGCCTCATCCTGGCCTGCCACATCCTTAAAGGTAACGCCTGTACTCTTTTCCACATAAACCTTGGCATTGGACTTACCTACGCCCATTGCGCCTCCGCCCATATGCTTCATCAGATATGAGAACAGTATGATCATAAGTACCAGGGGTACCACAAAACTCAGGATACTATAGAGAATCGCACCTGTGGAATCCGATGTCTCCGCCTTGATCTCCACCTGATGCTCCTTCAGCAGCGGGAGCAGATCCGCATCATTAATGTAGGCTGTATAATAAGTGGTCTTTAATTTCTGTCCCGTGGTCTGGTAGTAGTAATTCTCTAAGGCCTCGCTCTCCTCTGAAACAGAAAAATCCAAGTCATCTTTCAGTGTGATCAAAATCTCATCGCCTTCAAACACAACGGATTCCACCTGATCATCAGACACCAGATCTAAAAACTGGGAATAGCTGAGTTCCTCTGTATTGCTGCCTGCCGACCTGCCATAGATCATGCTGGTAATAAACATTGCGATCAGGGCAAAGATCAAAAAGATCATAAAAGGCTGTTTAAATTTTTTATTGTTATTATTATCCGGGCCGGACGACCCGTTCTGATTCTGTTGATTATCGTTCATGTTTTCCTCCAAACCTTTGCGGTAGTGCTGTATATCATTATAGGAAACCTGATTTTCAAAA
Source organism: uncultured Pseudobutyrivibrio sp. (assembly GCA_945946605.1). Lineage (GTDB taxonomy): Bacteria > Bacillota > Clostridia > Lachnospirales > Lachnospiraceae > Pullilachnospira_A. Next base: position 4,701 of record CAMEWP010000048.1, read on the forward strand.
GCAATACCGGAGGACGGACTTTCATTTCTTTTTTAGAAATTTCCGCTTTTTTTATTTTTTCTTCAAAATTTGTTCACAAATTCCCGCTCAAATGCAGGACAAGAGCCTGCAGTGCAGACTCTCTTCCATCCTTTAGCCATATATGTTTTTCAAACCGGTCTATTTTGCCGCTTTTACTTCGTCAAATTCCTTTATGACTTCCTCAGAAGGTGCCTTGGTCAGCAAGCTTACTACTATGATAACCAGGCATGCCAGTAAAAATGCCGGAAGTAATTCGTAAATATTCCAGATTCCTCCCATGGGTTTTACCAGATATTTCCACACAAAAACCATCACTCCACCGGTTACCATACCTGCAACCGCTCCGTTGCGGTTGGTCCTGCGCCAGAAAAGGGAGCACAGCATCACCGGTCCAAAAGCAGCACCAAATCCTGCCCAGGCGAAGCTGACAATACCAAAGACGGAACTTTCCGGATCTCTTGCCATAAAGATGGCGATCACTGCAATAGCCACAACCGTCAGTCTGGCTGCCAGGATCTTTGTCTTTTCAGACATCTTTACCTTGAAGACATCCACCAGCACATTCTGTGAAAAGGAAGAGGATGCCGCCAAAAGCTGGGAATCTGCCGTAGACATGGTGCATGCCAGAATACCTGCTAAGATCACACCTGCGATAAAGGCAAAGCCCACACCATACTGGCTCAGCAAATGAGCCGTTGCGATGAGAGTTCTCTCCGCCTCTGAGGATGTCTCAAAGAAGGGGATGGCACCTGCGCAGCTCATGGAGTATCCCACAATACCGATCAAAACTGCAACTGCCATGGAAATGGTTACCCAGATGATGGCAATTCTTCTGGATGTTGGGATCTCATCTTCATGCCGGATGGCCATAAAACGAAGAAGGATATGAGGCATACCGAAATATCCCAAGCCCCATGCCAATGTGGAAGCAATGGTGAGAATGCTGTATTCCGACGCCTCACCTGTCACCACATTTCCCGTCTGAGTCAGGCTCAGATAACCGGGAATCGCATTGGCATTGGCACATACCGCATCCCATCCCCCTGCCACGTGGACACCGAAAAATACCACAATGACCAGTGCAAATGTCATTACAATACTCTGGATCAGGTCTGTGGTGGAGGCTGCCAAAAATCCTCCTAACATGGTGTAAGCCACGATAACGATGGCGCTGAGCACCATGGCAGCCATGTAATCCACACCAAACAGAGATGAAAACAATTTACCGCAGGCAGCAAACCCGCTGGCGGTATAAGGCACAAAGAACACCACGATCACGATGGCGGAAATTCCAACCAGAAGTCCGCTGTTGTCGCGATATCGGTTCTTAAAAAATTCCGGGATGGTAATGGAGCCGGTTTTTTCCGAGTACCGGCGCAGCCGCTTTGCCACGAAAAGCCAGTTTAAGTAGGTACCGATAGCCAGACCAATGGCTGTCCATGCGGCATCTGCCACACCGCTGATATATGCCACACCCGGCAGTCCCATCAAAAGCCAGCTGCTCATATCAGAAGCCTCCGCACTCATGGCGGTGACAACGGGGCCTAATTGACGGCCTCCCAGATAGAAATCGTCTGCGTTTTTATTCTTTTTGGAGTAAACAACTCCAATGGCCACAACAATGACCATATAACCGACAATGGCAAGTAAAATACAAATGTCTGCTGTTGTCATCTTTTTTCCTTTCTTTTTCCTTACTACGAAATGTACTTCTGTTTCTTACAGCACTTTTGCCAGAAATGACTGAAGTCTCTCACTCTGGGGATGTTCAAAGATCTCCTGGGGAGTATTCTCCTCCACAATGACTCCGGCATCCATAAAGATCACTCTGCTGGCCACCTCTCTGGCAAATCCCATCTCATGGGTTACCACAGCCATGGTCATACCTTCTTTGGCCAGATTCTTCATTACATCTAAAACTTCTCCCACCATCTCCGGATCAAGGGCACTGGTAGGCTCATCAAAAAGCAGGATCTCCGGTTCCATACAAAGAGCACGGACAATGGCGATACGCTGCTTCTGGCCACCGGAAAGCTGACTGGGATATGCGTTAGCACGATCCTCAAGTCCCACTGTGCGAAGCAGTTCCATTGCTTTCTTCTCCGCCTCTTCCTTTGACTTATTCAAAAGTTTCATGGGAGCAATGGTCATATTTTTCAAAACTGTCATATTGGGGAACAGATTAAAATGCTGGAAAACCATTCCCATTTTCTGACGATGGCGGTTGATATCGGTCTTTGGATCCATAATATCCACTTCATCCACAAGAATGTGACCGCCTGTAGGAATCTCCAACAAATTCAGAGAGCGCAGCAATGTGGATTTACCACTGCCGGAGGGTCCGATGATGACTACCACTTCTCCCTGATTGATATCAAGGGAAATACCATCCAGAGCCTTGATGGCTCCTCCCTTATAGTACTTCTGCAAATCTTCTACATGAATCAAAGCTTTATCGCTCATCCTGACGAAGCCTCCTTTCCAGTTTACCCAAAAGTGATGACAGCACCATTACAAGCACCAGATAGATCAGCGCAACAGCGATCAGCGGCATAAAAGGTGAATAGGTATTGCCACGGATGATATCTCCTGCCTTGGTCAGATCACGGATTCCCACATAACCGGCTACAGATGTTTCCTTCAAAAGTACGATAAATTCGTTGCACAGAGTTGGAAGGATCACCTTGAATACCTGTGGAATGATAATATAGATCATGGTCTGCACATAATTAAATCCCAGAGAACGCCCCGCTTCAAACTGTCCCGGATCAATCGACATGATTCCGCCCCGGACAATCTCCGCCACATAGGCACCGGAGTTAATACCGAAAGCCAGAACCGCAACCATAATGTCATTTGTGGAGGTAGCAAAGATAATGAAATACATGATCATCAGCTGCACTACCATAGGCGTTCCGCGAATCACGGTCAGATAAACTTTACAGATCACATTTAAAACAGACAGGATATAAAACCCAACGGGGTTGCGACGCTTCATATCCTCTCCGTTTTTGTCATATGTAGACCGTACTACTGCGATCAGCGCTCCTAACACAACGCCGATAATAACAGCAAAAAATGCAATCATTATGGTGTTGCCCAGTCCGCCGACGATCAGTTTCCAACGGTCATCTGTTATAAAATTCAGAACAAATGTGTCCTTTAATTCCTGCCACCAGTTACTCATAATCCCATTCCTTTCGTTCCCCAACAAAAACCAAAAAGGGGGCAGCTCCTAAAAGCTGCCCTTGCTTTTATCACTTTCTATGAATTATTCTCCATCAGAGGGGATATATTTCTCAATAATTTCGTCAATGGTTCCGTCCTGTTTCAGCTTGTTCAATGCGGTGTTCAGCTGCTCTAACAGTTCCTCATTGTTCTTGTTTACTGCGATGGCATAGTCCTCAGCCACATATTCTGTATCCAGGATCTTCAGTCCGGAATTTGCCTCAACGAATGCCTTTGCGGGCTCATTATCAATGATCACACAGTCAACCTTACCGGTCAGCAGACCCTGAACAGCGTCTGCGCCCTTGTTGTAAGCAACCACTGCATCCTCGCCGTAATCATCAGATGCGTAAATATGTCCGGTTGTTCCCTGCTGTACACCGATCTTGGTATCAGAAGAAAGATCATCCGGAGATGTGATAGCGCTGCCTTCTTTGACAATAACTACCTGGACACCGGTAGCATAGCTGTCTGTGAAGCTTACACTCTTTTGTCTATCCTCTGTAACGGTCATACCTGCCATACCGATATCGTACTTCCCGCTGGCTACGCCGGCTACGATGGAATCGAACGCGACATCCCTGATGTCCAGTTCCATGCCAAGCTCCCTTGCCAGTGCCTTAGCGATATCTATATCGATACCTACCATCTCGTCACCCTCTATGGTCTCATACGGTGGGAAAGTTGCGTTGGTAGCCATTACCAGAGTGTTGCTGTCTTTTTCTGCAGCCTTGTCTTTGTCATCGGAACTGCTGCCGCATGCTGCAAACATGGAAACTGTAAGCATTGCAACGGCTGCAAGTGCCATTACCTTTTTAAATTTCTTCATCATTTATTCTCCTTTCGTTCTCTGTAAAGTTATCATGTTAAACTTTATCGGAATAAACTCTTCACAATTTTAGCACAAGGTTTTGTGATGCGCAAGTATTTATGGCAAAAGATGCGTCCCTGTTACCGTGTCTTCGGAAACCTGACAGCAAAGGCGAAGAACCCTGACTCCGGCCGCCTCCGCCTCCCGCAGCGCCGCACCAAACTCCGGGTGTGTCTCATCATTGGGATACACCTGCTGCACCCCTTCCATCTGGATCACAAACAGCAGGTAACTCTCATAGCCCTCCGTCAACGCATGCTGAAGTTCCCTGATATGTCTGACACCTCTCTCTGTAGGCGCGTCCGGGAAATAAGCGATATGATCCCGCTCTAAGGTGACACCCTTCACTTCCATCAGGCAAGGCACCGTTTCTCCTTTTTCTGTTTTTCTGTCAAAATAAAAATCTATGCGGGACTGCCCGTATTTGTACTCCGGTTTTATGTAAACAATGTCCTCAATGCCTGCCAGAAATTCCCCTGCCACCCGGTTTGGTGCCTGGGAATCCATATTGATCCAGCCAATCCCTTCCTTATATACCGTAACAAGATCATAGGCTGTTTTCCGGTTTTCGTTGGCGGACCTTTCCAGGATCACCGGAACTCCCGGGTACAGCAGTTCCTTGCATCTACCGGTATTTTTCACATGAACCGTCTCCACTTTTCCATCAAGCTCCACATGGGCAATAAAACGATTGGGGCGGTCAAGAAAACTTGCTTTGGCAATGTTATGATATTTCATAGGTCATTTTCTCTCCTGTATTTGGGTTGTCTGAAATTATACACTTCCGGCCGGGGAAAATCCAGTGGGTGCGTCGGGGACACGCCTACCAGTACCTCTTCTTCTTAAAAATCACCAGGCAAAACAGGATGATGGCCGCACTTAAGGCCGCCGCAAACAGATAGCCATACTTCCAGGACAGTTCCGGCATATACTGAAAATTCATTCCATACCATCCTGCCAAAAGACTCAAAGGGAGAAATATGGTGGTTACGATGGTGAGAACCTTCATGATATCATTCTGCCGGATATTGATCTGGGCCTGGTAAATTTCCCATACCTCGTTGGCGTACTCCCGCATCACTTCCACCTCCTCCGCCAGGCGGCCGGTGCGCTGGATCATCTCGGAAAAGCACGCGATGCGTTCCTCCTCAAAACAGACCTCTTTTCCTTCCATCAAGTCCTGGGCAAACTCTGCCAGTTGATGATAGTAACGGAACATCTGATAAATGGTCTGTTTCATGGATGACATCCGCTGCAGGAAAAATCGGGTATTGTCTTTTGGAATTTCCCCCTCCAACATGGCCAGCTGGCGGTAGATCCAATCGATCATAATAATGTCATCATCGATCAGTGACATCATCAGACGGTACAAAATCTCCTCGCTGCTCAAATTCTCCCCGCTCTTCTCCCACTGCTGCAAAAAATCTGACACCACATCATCCTGATCCAGGAAAACCAGTTCTGTCCGGGAAACATAAAAAGAAAAGGTGCGAAAGGCATGTCCCTGTCCCAACAGGGGAACATTTTCCTCGCTCCTTTTCTCCCTTGTGTAGTGCACTTCCGGAACCTGCACCATACCATGAAGATAGGAATGATGAATTTTCACTTTACAGCAGTGAATCTCCTGACTCTCATCTTTCAGTGGGCGGTTCCCAAAAAGCGCTTTTCCATCTGCAATTTCTTTTCCTGTAAATATCCGACACTGCATGATAACAGTATGTCCCTACTTACCCTTCTTCATTCATCCATTCTCTTACTGTGGCAATTTCCCTTGCATATCCTGCATCATCATTTGGGGTTTCCAGGATAAAAGGCCGCCCCTGCAAAAGTGGGTGTGTCACCACAGCCTTTAATGCCTCCCCTCCGATGTTGCCCTGTCCCAGCTTTTCGTGGCGATCCTTGTGGCTGTCGCAGTCATTCATACTGTCATTTAAATGAATGGCATAGAGCCGGTCCAACCCGATGATATCATCAAACTCCTTCAACACCTGATCCAGCTGATCCACAATGTCATATCCGCCGTCCCAGATGTGACAGGTGTCCAGACAAACACCCAGTTTATCGCTGCATTCTACCAGATCCATGATCTGCCGCAGCTCTTCAAAATTTCTTCCGATCTCACTTCCCTTACCGGCCATGGTCTCCAGAAGCACCGTTGTGGTCTGTCCCGGCAGAAGGCATTCGTTCAAAACATCTGCCACAATGTGAATCCCTTTTTCTGCCCCTTGTCCCACATGAGAACCCGGATGAAAATTGTAATAATTTCCCGGGGTATATTCCATTCGCTTCAGATCATCCGCAAACATATTTTTTGCAAATATACGGATGTCTTCCTTGTCGGAGCAAAGATTCATAGTGTATGGTGCATGGGCCACCAGTTTTCCAAAATGATGCTCCTCTGCAAATTTTAAAAATGCCTCCACATCCGCCGGATCAATGTCTTTCGCCTTGCCGCCTCTGGGATTGCGGGTGAAAAAGGCGAAGGTGTCTCCTCCCAGCTTCACCGCCTGTTTTCCCATGGCCAGATATCCTTTGGATGATGACAAATGATTTCCTATATAGATCATGCGTACTCCTCTCCTGTGGTTCCTTTGTGCAATATTTTAAATTCTTTTCCTATTCTATTTTATTTTTGGTGGAAAAAACAATACCCAGAAGAAAAACTTTTTGGTAAACTTTACAATATCAAATCAAGGATAACATCAAATTAAGGATAACGAGGAAAATGATATGTCAGATACCGTTCAAATAAAAGATACCACAAAAAAATTAACCTCCGGGAAACCCATGACACTGATCCTCGGCTTTGCCCTGCCTCTTTTAGCAGGCATGCTGTTTCAGCAGTTTTACAGTCTGGTAGATACCATGATCGTGGGAAAATGTCTCGGTGTGGATGCACTGGCAGCCGTGGGCTCCACCGGATCCATCAACTTCCTGATCAACGGTTTCTGCATGGGTGTATGCAACGGATTTGCCATTCCTGTGGCACAGCGTTTCGGCGCGGAGGATCATAAAGGTCTGCGTAAATTTGTGGCCAACAGCATCTGGCTGTCCGTGGCATTTGCCACGGTTCTGACCATTGTTGTAGGGGTGTTATGCCGTCAGATCCTGGTATGGATGCAGACTCCCGGCAACATCATTGATCAGGCTTACAGCTATATTTTCATTATCTTTCTGGCGATCCCGGTGACATTTCTGTATAACCTTACTTCCGGTATCATCCGTTCCCTGGGGGACAGCAAAACGCCGGTGTATTTTCTTGTGCTGGCTTCCGGGTTAAATATTGTCCTGGATCTGCTGTTCATTATGGTGCTGCATACCGGTGTGGAAGGCGCTGCCTATGCCACCGTTATTTCCCAGACAGTGTCCGGCGTGCTCTGCCTGATCTATATGATAAAGAAATTTCCCATTCTCCATTTTCAAAAAGATGAGTGGAAATTCGATTCCCATTCCGCCTCTGTGCTCTGCGGCATGGGTGTCCCCATGGGGCTTCAGTATTCCATTACCGCCATCGGCTCCGTTATTCTCCAGACAGCCGTAAACGGACTTGGTTCCGATGCCGTTGCCGCCGTAACCGCAGCGCAGAAACTCTATATGTTTACCGCATGTCCCTTCGATGCTCTGGGTTCTACCATGGCCACCTACGGAGGACAGAATGTCGGTGCCGGCAAACTTCACCGCACAAAAGAAGGTCTTCGGGCAGCCACCATCCTTGGCGCGGCATATTCCGTTATCGCCATGGTGCTGATGGTGTTGTTTGGCAAATATCTGCTGCTTCTCTTTCTGTCTGCGGAAGAGACCGCTATTTTGGCCAATGCCTACCATTTCATCCTGATCCAGACCGCTTTCTTCTTTACACTGGGTCTGGTAAATATTGTCCGTTTTCTCATTCAGGGCATGGGCTTTCCCATTTTTGCCATTTTGGCAGGCGTCATGGAAATGATCGCCCGCACCCTGGCCGCACTGTTTCTGGTGCCAAATTTCGGATTTACCGGTGCGGCCTTCGCCAGTCCTTTTGCCTGGGTTATGGCGGATGCTTTCCTGATCCCTGCATTTTTCCATGTATATAAGAAACTGGAAAAAGGGCGTGGACAGTTTTGATGGTTTCACTGCATGGCGTGTCAAAAAATATAAAAATAAATAAAAAAGTGTCTTCGACACTTCAACTCCCCTGCCCCTCAATCTTGAGGGATA
>CAMEWP010000049.1 GCA_945946605.1 uncultured Pseudobutyrivibrio sp.
GCAATGTATTCCGTACCCGACCGGATGGGGCGGCCCAAACCACAGCCCAAAGATACCTCCGGCATCAACGGTGAAGTTCATCTCTACCGGATCAGCTGTTAAGACTCATAGATATAATTATCACAATTACCATACTTGTAAAGGAGACTTTCAATGAAACAGATCAAATGTAACGACAACTGGGAGCGCATTCTCGGTGAAAAGCCCACTGCCCTCTCTCTTACCAAAAATCCTCCAGTCACTGTCCAGCTGCCGGATGATTACATCATCAACATGCACCGGTCAGCCGACAGTGTAAGCGGTGCCGCCAGCGGATTTTTCCCCGCCGGCAAGGCATTCTATACCAAGCGGTTTACCGCTCCGGCAGAATGGGAAGGTCAGACCATCCTTCTGGATATCGACGGAGCCTACATGAATGCCGAAGTGACGGTAAACGGCGACATGATGGGGGTACATCCCTACGGATACACTCCCTGGCAGATCGATCTTTCCCACATTCTGATCCCGGGCGAGGAAAATGAGATTGAGATCCTTACCAGATGTGTACAGCCTGATTCCCGGTGGTATTCCGGCGGTGGACTGTATCGTCAGGTTTCCTTCTGGGTAGGATGTCCCTGTCACATCCGCCCCTGGGATGCATTTTTCACAACCCCGGAAACTTCAGAGGCCTGCAGCACACTGAAACTTCAGGCAACTCTCACCAATACCTCCGACGAATCAGCCCAGGGAACTCTCCTGCTTTCCTGTCAGGGAGAACAGAGAAGCATTCCCGTTTCCGTTCCGGCAAATGGTACTGCAGATGTGACGGCAGAACTCCCTGTACACGATATCACCCTCTGGTCTGACGAAACACCTGCTCTTTATGATGCAGTGATCACACTAGACACTAATCTGGGCACAGATGCCATGACCACCAAAGTCGGTTTCCGTACCATCGAAATCGATGCCGAGCATGGTATGCGCATCAACGGCCGCCCCATCAAACTGCTGGGAGGATGTCTCCATCATGACAACGCCATGCTTGGTGCTGCTGCTTATCCCCGGGCAGAAGAACGAAAACTGCAGCTGTTAAAGGATGCCGGATACAATGCCGTCCGCTGTGCTCACAATCCCCCTTCCCAGAGTTTTCTGGATGCCTGCGACCGGCTGGGTATCTTTGTCATGGACGAAGCCTTTGACTGCTGGAAGGTTGGAAAGCGGGATCTGGACTATCATCTCTACTATGAAAAATGGTGGAAAGACGATATGCGCTCCATGATGGAAAGAGACAAAAACCATCCCTGCATTTTCTGCTGGTCCATCGGCAATGAAGTGGTGGAGATGGGGGGCAGCTGCAACGGTGAGGCCATTGCAGAGGAAATGGCAGATTTTGCCCGCTCTCTCGATCCCACCCGCCCCATCACCGTAGGCGTGCACAGCATGGTCCGTTCCCAGCGAAAAATTGGTCAGCCTGTAAGAACACCTTTCCAGAATCCGAACCAGGATCAGAAAAAGCAGGATGCTCCCAAGGAAAGTCCCGAAGAAATGAAGGCCCGGATGATGAAGATGATGGCGGATCCCAGGGCTTTGGAAATGATGATGAACAACATTACAACCAACAACATGGGGGATGGTTTTATAGATGGCGAAGATGTCTGGGGAGATATGACAGAAGCCTCCATTTCCCATCTGGATCTGGCAGGATACAATTATTTCCATACCCGTTATGAAAAAGACCACAAACGGTTCCCCCAGCGGGTGATCTGTGCAACCGAGACCCGTCCGTCGGATACTTACGAGTGCTATCAGGCCATGATGGAAAACGATCATGTCATCGGAGATTTCATCTGGACCTGTTATGACAATATCGGTGAGGCCGGTGCCGGCCGTGTCATCCACTCTATCCCGGAAATGGCCACCGGAATGCTTGGACCATGGCCCTGGCTCAGCTGTTATCAGGGTGATCTGGATCTGGACGGCAACCGTCGCCCCCAGAGTTATTTCCGCAAGATCATGTGGGGCAAAGATGACGGTGTCCATGTATTTGCCAAAGATCCCAAATATGCCCACTTAAAGCCCTACGGTCTTGGCTGGCAGTGGAACGATGTCTTTGCAAGCTGGACCTGGGGAGAAGAGAACATCGGAAAAGAGATCTATGTGGAGGCATACGGGGACTGTGACGAGATCGAGTTTGTGGTAAACGATACTTCCTACGGCAAAGTTCCGGTGGAAAAACTCGCATCTTCCGCCATTGTCACCTATGAGCCCGGCACTCTGAAGGCCATCGCCTACAAAGACGGTGTGGCTGTAGCAGAGGATCTGCTGCAGACCGCCGGCGCCCCTGCTGCCATTGTCCTTACCCCGGATCGGGATACCATTGCCTCTGACGGCATGGATCTGTCCTTCATCAAGGCAACTGTAGTAGATGCTAATGGTATTACTGTCCCAACAGATACCTTGGAGCTGTCCGCTGTTGTCAGCGGCGGCATGTTGGCCGGTTTCGGTTCCGGCAATCCCTGCACAGAGGAGGATTACGGCACCGGCAAACGGAAGGTCTGGAAAGGCAACGCCCTGCTGGCTGTATGTCAGGATCCTGCTTCCGGCAGCGACACCATCACGGTGACCGTCACTGCAGAAGGAATGGAAGCAGCAAACATTACCATTTCCTGTAAATAAAAAAGAGCCGTACCCGGGAAGATACCTGTTCGTCTGTATGCTTCCCGCTGTACGGCTTTTTCTGTTATATTTTTCTGTTATGTGTTTTCTGTTAAAGATATTACAGATTTTCCTTCATAAATCTTTCCAGGGATGCAGCGGCTTCTTCCTCCTGTTCACCCTCACAGCGGATGATCACTTCCTGTCCCTGCTTTGCTGCCAGGCTCATCACTCCAAAGATCCGTTTGGCATCCACCGCCTTACCATCCTTTTCCATGATGACACTGCAGGGATATTTTGCAGCTTCTTTTACCAACAGTCCAGCCGGCCTTGCATGGATGCCATCCGGGTCCGTGATCACATGTCTGAATTCTTTCATACTCTCATTCCTCCATTCCGCTCCATTCTATGCATCCTATTCTTCTCTTACCGCATCCTTTTTGAAAAATCCCAGCATCACAGCTGTCACTGCCGATCCTGCCAGCCAGGATATGATGTACAACAGAGGATTTCCAACGGTGGCAAATACAAAAATTCCACCATGTGGCGCCATCAGGGTACATCCGAAAAATGCGCTGAGGCCCCCGGCTATTCCGGCACCAACCATGGTTGCCGGGATCACATGAGCCGGATCACTGGCTGCAAAGGGAATCGCCCCCTCTGTGATAAAGGAACATCCCATAATAAGATTGGAAATCCGCGATCCCCGCTCCGCAACTGTAAACTTCTTTGGGAAGAACTGACAGGCGATGGCAATTCCCACCGGCGGAACCATTCCTCCCACCATGATGGATGCCATGGCAATATAACATGCCTGTACCGTAGGATCCGATGCATCTGCTCCTGCCGCCATGAGTTCAGAAGCCGTAGCCAGCATACCGGTGCCGAAAACATATGCTGCTTTGTTGATGGGGCCGCCCATATCGATGGCCATCATGGCACCTAAGATAGCTCCCAGCAAAGTGATGAGCCCTGCACCGGCCAGGGCTGTTAACATGGCACTCAGTCCTGTGTTGATCAGGCCGATCAAAGGATTAAAAACAAAGCACATCAACAGGGCAACAAGAAACATTCCCACCACCGGATAGATCAGTGTTGGTTTGATGCCTTCCAGGGAATCCGGCAGTTTTGCACAGAGTTTCTTTAACCCCAGCACGATAAATCCCGCCAGAAATCCCACCAGGATACCTCCTAAAAACCCGGAGACGGTAGTTCCACCGGAAGGGCTTCCAAAGGCAAAGTCGGCAACAAATTTCTGAAATCCTCCCAAGTCTCCCCAGTCATAATCTGCAAACCGGGCATTTCCGTTGGATGCCAGAAGACCTCCCAAAAATCCCACCGCAAGACCCGGCCGGTCCGCGATGGAGTATGCAATGTAACCCGAAAGTACCGGAACCATCAGTCCCATGGAAAGGCCGCCCACATATTTTAAGAAAGCAGAAACCGGTGTACAGGATCCAAAAGCCCCGCCGCCAATGGCACTATATCCCATCAGGGTATCTATTAAAAATGCCAAAGCTGTCAGGATTCCTCCACCGATGACAAAGGGAAGCATGTGGGATACGCCACTCATCAAATGGGTATATGACCTCTGGGTTTTTGGCTTTTCTCCATGATAGATTTCTGCACTGCCGTCCATGATCTTTCCGATCAGTTTTTCCGGTTTGCTAATGCCCTCGGCCACATTACAGTCGATGAGTCTTTTCCCCTCAAAACGATCCATGGGTACCTTTGTATCGGAGGCAATGATCACTCCATCTGCCGTTGCGATTTCATCCTCTGTCAGCACATTTTTGACACCACCACTGCCCCGGGTCTCCACCCTGATCTGGATACCAAGCCGGCTGCCGGCTTTTTCCAGCGCCTCTGCTGCCATGTATGTGTGGGCAATTCCGGTAGGACATCCGGTCACCGCCACAATCCTGCCCAGGGTTCCTATCTTCTTCTCTTTCGGGGCACAGGCAGCCTCCGCCTCATCGATCACCTGTAAAAACTCTTCCGGCGTCCGGGCTTTCTTCAGATTTTCTGTGAAAGATTCATCCATCAGCAGTACGGACAGACGGCTCAGCACATCCAGGTGAATATTTGCCCTGGTATCCGGCGCCGCAATGAGAAAGATCAGTTTCACCGGCTGACCATCCAGCGAGTCGTATTCCACCCCTTCCGGAAGGATCATGGCAGCCAGTCCCGGTGCACTGACAGCGGCAGATTTACAATGAGGGATGGCAATTCCTTCACCGATGCCTGTGGTGCCTTCCTTCTCTCTGGCAAATACTCCCCTCTCGTATTCCTTTACATCCTTGATGTTTCCTCTTTTTGCCATGAGCTGTACCATCTGCTCAATGGCTTCTGTTTTTGTGGCAGCCTTTCCCTTTAATTCAATACTGTTCACACTCAGCAAATCTCTGATGTTCATTTTTTACCTCATTTTCCCCATCAATGTTTCTATTTCATCCCTGCCTGCAAACCCTTCGGAAAATGCAGATGCGCTCCCTGCGCACACTCCCATGCGAAAGGCTTTTTCATAGTCCCGGGATTCCAGATATCCTGCCAGAAATCCCGCCACCATGGAATCTCCCGCTCCAACGGAATTTACCACCTTGCCTTCCGGCGGCAGGGTTTCAAAAAATTGTCCATCCTCCGTTACCAGCACAGCTCCCTGACCGGCCATGGATACCAGCACATTGGCTGCCCCCATTTCCTGAAGTTTTTTGGCATATACCGCTGCTTCCTTCCGGTCAGTGATGGTCACTCCAAAAATCTCCCCCAGCTCATGGTTGTTGGGTTTTACCAGAAAAGGATGATACTGCAGTACATTGATAAGCAGCTCCCCTGTGGCATCCACCGTGATCATCAGTTTCTTATGCTGCAGATACTCCATGATATCCCGATATACCAAATCCGGCATCACCTCCGGAATACTTCCGGCCAGCACTAAAACATCCCCATCCTGCAGTCCATCCAGCTGACGATACAGTGATGCAATGTCCTCCGGCGCAATGGCAGGTCCCTTTCCATTGATCTCTGTCTCCTGATCTCCCCGGATCTTCACATTGATCCGGCTGATTCCTTCCTTCACACGGATAAAATCGGAGGAAATCCCCTGCTGTTTCAATAGTTCCACGATCTCATCACCAGTAAAACCAGCCATAAACCCCAATGCCATGCTGTCAAATCCCAGATTTTTCAGCATAATAGAAACATTGATGCCCTTTCCTCCGGGGTACATCCGTTCCTCTCCGGTCCGGTTTACCCTGCCCGGCGTAAACTCCGGTACTGTTACCATATAATCCAGGGAAGGATTAAATGTCACCGTGTAAATCATTTCGTTGCCTCCCTTTGCCTCCTGCCGTCCTGCAAATTAGTTTGCAAAATCATTCTTGTCTTTATGCACCATATACCCAAAATTTTACTCTATTCGTAGTCTACCCGGATCAGGCACAATCCCTTTGCCGGAGCTGTGGGGCCTGCTGCCCTGCGATCCTTTGCCTCCAAAATCTCCGTCATCTGTTCCGGCTCCATCCGGCCGTATCCTACTTCCAGCAGGGTTCCCACCAGGATCCGCACCATGTTCTGAAGAAAACCGGTGCCGTGGAAGGTAAAGGTCACATAGCCTTTATTTCTCCGGGCCACGATCTCATCCACCAGACGCACGGTAGATTTTTTCATCTTGGGATTGCCGCAGAAACTCTTAAAATCATGCTCTCCCAGGAGGTAGGCTGCCGCCTTCTGCATCCGCTCCACATCCAGTTCGCTATCCAGAGCCGTATAATATTTTCTGTTAAACACCGGTTTTACCGGACCATCAAAGCAGGTATAGCAGTAGGTTTTTCCTGTAGCCTTATATCTGGCATGAAAACGATCTGCCGCCACCCGTACTTCCGTCACAGCGATATCATCCGGCAGATAGCGATTCATATAATCCCGGATCTCATTCTCTGACAGGTCGGTATCCAGGCGTACACTGGCCACCATGGCCTTGGCGTGCACTCCCGCATCCGTTCTGCCGGCACCGATGACATCCACGGTCTCCACATCACACATCCGCTGCAGCACCGTTTCCAGTTTTCCCTGAATGGTCTCCCGATCCGGCTGATGCTCCCAGCCATAATATCTTGTGCCGTCATAGGCGATCTTCATTTTATAGTTGCGTTCCATACAATCTCCTTCCGGGTTCCTTCTGCCCTTGATCCGGCAGTTTTCAAATGTTTTCCTTAATTATATCATTCCTTGACTTTTTTTCCACAATCTTCTATCCTTAGGAAGGTAAATTGGGAATTATTTCCCGAAGAAAGGAATTTATGATATGCAAAAGAACAGCAAAACATCACTGCGTACCGTGGATATTGCCTATATCGGAATGTTTATCGCTCTTATGGCGATCTGCTCCTGGATTAGTATTCCCTCCACCATTCCCGTTACACTGCAGACCCTGGCGGTGTTTGTTACAGTTGGACTGCTGGGCGGCAAAAGAGGCACCACGGCTGTGGTTGCCTATGTGATCCTGGGTGCTGTGGGCATGCCGGTTTTTGCCGGATTCACCGGTGGCATCGGTATATTGTTTGGACAATCCGGCGGATATATCATGGGCTTTATTCTGACAGCCCTGATCATGTGGGGCATTACAGACCGGTTTGGCCGGAAACCTTTTGTTCTGGGATTATCCATGGTTTTGGGGCTTCTGGCCTGCTATGCCTTTGGGACGGCCTGGTTTTTCCTGATCTATATGCCCGGCAGCGGCATGGGCGGACTGCTTACCGTACTGGGCTGGTGTGTCATCCCCTTCCTTCTTCCGGATCTTTGTAAGATCGCAGTGGCACTGCTTCTGATCCAGCGTCTGAAACATTTTGTAAAATTATAACATCGAAGGTATCTCATATGGAAACAACAACAAATGTAAAAGAAAATCCTCTGGGAGTTCTCCCGGAGCAGAAATTATTGAAACAATTTGCCGTACCCAGCATTGTGGCCATGCTGGTGAGTTCCCTCTACAACATTGTGGACCAGTTCTTTATCGGCAACACGGTAGGTGAACTGGGAAACGCAGCCACCAACATCGCCTTTCCCATGACCACGTCCTGCATCGCCATTGCCCTGATGTTCGGCATCGGCGGTGCCTCTGCCTTTAACCTTGCCATGGGACAGGGGGATACAAAGAAAGCCGGCAAATATCTGGCAAATTCAGCTGTACTGATGACCCTTTTAGGTGTGGTACTTTCCGTTGTGACACTGGCCTTTCTCACGCCTCTTCTGGTTTTCTTCGGATCACCCAATGACGTGCTGCCCTATGCCCAGGAATACACCCGCATTACAGCCATCGGTTTTCCCTTCCTGATCCTTTCCAGCGGAGGCGGTCATCTGGTCCGGGCCGACGGCAGCCCTAATTTTACCATGGCCATTAACATGACCGGCGCCATCATAAACACCATTCTGGATGCGCTGTTTGTCCTTGTATTCCGCTGGGGAATGACAGGCGCCGCAGCCGCCACCGTCATCGGCCAGGTCATTGCCGCCCTGATGGTGGTGTGGTATCTGCGCCATCCAAAGACGGTTCAGCTGAAAAAAGAGGATTTTATTCCCACCACACAGACGGCTCTTCGCATTATGTCCTTAGGAACTGCTCCCTGTTTTAACCAATTGTCCCTAATGGTGGTACAGATTGTAACCAACAATACCTTAAACTATTATGGTGCCCAGTCCATTTACGGTGATTCCATTCCCATCGCCTGTGCCGGGATCAGCATGAAGGTTTTCCAGGTTATGTTTTCCTTTATCATCGGCATTTCCCAGGCTATGCAGCCTGTGGTAAGTTACAACTACGGTGCCCGCAAATATGGCCGGGTCAAAAAAGCTTACTCCCTGGCGTTGCTGTGGGCCGCTGTGATTTCCGTGATCTCCTTTTTGCTGTTCCAGATCTTCCCCAGACAGATCCTGGCTCTCTTTGGAAACGGATCCGATCTGTATTTTGCCTTTGGTGTGCGGTATTTCCGGATTTATTTCTTTGGCATTTTCATCGGCTTTGTACAGCCCATCACCGCCAATTTCTTTACCTCCATCGGCAAGCCGGGCAAGGGCATTTTCCTGTCCCTGACAAGGCAGATCCTGTTCCTTTTGCCGCTTCTTGTGATCCTGCCGATCTTTATGGGAATCGACGGTGTCATGTATGCAGGACCAATTGCTGATCTGACTGCTTTCATTGCCTGCACGGCCATGATGCTGTCAGAACTGCGGAAACCTGAATATGCATAGTGCAGTGGGGACGGTTCTTTTGCCACTGCAACTAGAACCCGAAGGTAAACACTGCCTCCGGATCATCATAATTTTCATTTGGAACCCACATCATAGTCCTGTCTGTCAGATTATAGACAACACTGTGGACCGTGCATCCGTTTCCGTCATCATTCTTCCAGGTGCGTCTTCCCACAAGGCCAAGGATCTCCATGGCTGCCTGCTCATCCTTTACCACACCCTTTGTCCGGTTCAGCTCTTCATAGATTTTTTCGTACCGGTCATATCCCTTTTTCTCGCTCTCCGGTGAATCCTCATAGTAGCCGGGCTGAATGATAAAATTGGTAACCACCTGATAATCGGTGGATGCTTCCATGGCTCCGATATGGGAGTCCGCATCATCATACGTTACCTTTAACTCTCTTACGTTGCCGTCATTATCTGTGGCATCCGTACCTGCAACCCATTCCAAAATCGCACTTTTACCGGAAGCATCTGCCACCATGTAATGATAGGACGTGCCGGCGGAATCATGCAGATCATAAGCTGAAGCGATCTCCACCGCCTCTTCCACGCTTCCCGCATAATCCAGGATCAATCTAAGCAGTGTGGTGGATGTGAAATCCGGCCGATCCGTGTTCTGATCTGTGGCAACGGTTTTTTCGCCACCCTGGTAGGACATGTAAATTCCGCAACTTACCCCGGCATCATTGATACCGTCAAGGGGGACATAAGGAGCTGCCAGACAGATGATCTTATTCATCAGGCCTTCCACATTCTTGTCCACGTCCATACCCAGGAACTGAAGATCCGCAGTGGAAATGGTGGCATGGCGCCCCTCATTTGCTTCCGTAAACACAATGCAGGTGTTTGTTTTTGCAAAATCATAGTTTCTGCCGAAAAGTGCATCTCCCTCTTCATTTCTTGCAGTAAAGGACGCACAGGCAATCTCCGGACTGCCCATATCGATATCGATGAGCCCTTTGGTGATGTGATCTGTAATAAAGGTGATCAGCTCGGCATCACTTTTCACGCCGCCCTGTTCCACAAAATCGTCCAGATAGAAATCTCCCTTCACATGCATGGTGTACACAGCACCATCCAAGTGGTCGTCATTACGATCCCGCAGAAGTTTCATACTTGCAACACTTGCAATCTCATTATGCCATCCTGCATATATCGCAATTCCCAGGATCAAAACCACTGCCAGCAGCAGTGACATTATCCCCACAAGAATTTTTTTCCAACGTTTGCCCGTCTTGTTTGTCTGTTCCATTTTTCATTTCCCTTCTTTTGTTGGTTTTTATCTCTTTTTGTTAGCTTTTTCCGGTTTTTATCCGGCTTTTTTTGCTGGCCTTTTTTATGTTAACCCTGTTTATTTGTGCCGGTTATTTTAAAAAGATGTGAAGCAGTTTGTCATAGAATCTGCTGCCATAGGGCTGATAGCGCATAGGAAGATCCATCCATGTTTTTTTATCCACCACAGATTTCACATGGGAAAAGGCAAAAAATCCGTCTTTTCCGTGATAACTTCCCATTCCGCTTTCTCCTACGCCTCCAAATCCCATTTCGCTGGTAGCCAGATGAATGACCACATCATTGATACAGCCGCCGCCATAGGATAATTCCCTTGTGACCCGGTGAATTTGATCTTTGTTTTCGGAAAAAAGATACAGCGCCAGCGGCTTTGCTTCATCTTTTAGACTGTCCACCATATCGTCAAAATCATCAAAGGTCAGCACCGGCAGCACCGGGCCAAAGATTTCTTCACCCATCGCCGCATCATGACAGGTCACATGGTCCATCACCGTGGGAGCGATCCGGCAGGTTTTTTCATCACTTTCGCCGCCGATCACCACCTTCTTTTCATCTATCAGCCCCAATAGCCTGTTAAAATGCTTTTCATTTATGATCTTTCCATAATCCTGATTTTCCAGGGGATGCTCTCCAAACTGCAATGTGATCTGTTTTGCAAGTTCTGCTATCAGCTCATCTTTCACTTTGGAATCACATAGGATATAATCCGGTGCAACACAGGTTTGTCCGCAGTTGAGATATTTGCCCCAGACAATACGCTTTGCCGCCAGGGAAAGATTCGCACTTGCATCCACAATGCAGGGGCTCTTCCCGCCCAGTTCCAACACAGCAGGGGTCAGGGTCTCTGCGGTATGCCGGAGCACTTCCCGGCCCACCGCCTGACTTCCGGTGAAGAATACGAAGTCAAATTTCTGGTCCAGAAGAGCGGCGTTTTCTGCCCTGCCGCCGGTTACCACAGCAACATATTCCGGTGCAAAACATTCGGATATGATCTTCTCTATGATCTCACTGGTCTTTGGGGAGTAGGCACTGGGTTTCACCACGACGGTATTACCCGCGGCGATGGCATCCGCCAGGGGATCCATGGTCAGAAGGAACGGATAATTCCAGGGACTCATGATCAAAGTGTTGCCGTAGGGCACAGGCTGTCGGAAACTGTGGGAAGCAAACTGCGACAACGGGGTGTGCACCGTTTTTCTTCTGGCGAATTTCTTTGTATGACAGATCATATAAGTGATCTCGGAAAGCACCAGACCGGTTTCACACATAAAACTCTCATACGCACTTTTTCCCAGATCAGCCTCCAGTGCTGCCGCTATCTCATTTTCATACTTTTTTATAGCAGCATATAGTTTCTTTAACTGCTCTATACGAAAGGATACCGGTATTGTGACACCGCTTTTATAGTATCGGCGCTGCCTTTCCAGAATTTTTCCGATCATCTCACTGGTCATAATGCTTTTCTCCTTTCTGCTGCGCGGCGGCATTTGCCACCTCATCCAAATCATCGCTGATCAGCTGCAGGCAGCGATAAAATTCCTGCCGCTGGGCTTCCGTGAGCCCGGCACCGATCTTTCTCAGCATACCGTCCATTTTATCTGAAATCTTCCTGCCCACTTCCCGGCCCAGGTCTGTCAGAATCAAGTGGCTCTTATATCTTTTGGCGGTTTTCGACTCACAGATAAGATACCCATTTTTTTCCAGATAATCCGAGGCACGGGAAATGGTGGCCTTGTCTTCCTCACAACGCTCGCATAATTCCGTGGCAGTCAGTCCCTCCATGCCATACAGATAATACAGACAGGAAATATGGATGCTCCTGAGATGATACTCTGCCATCTCCTGATTTTTTATCTTGCGGATATTACGATTGATGCGGTTGATCAGCATCGTAAATGTTTCAAATCGATCCTGCATAATAATCCTCTCTTTTCTTGTTGATTTTTCAACAAGTTCAGAGTATATCGCAACCTTGTTGAGATGTCAACTAGTGGGTGGGCGGGTGGGGGGTGTTGTCTGGTCGGCTGTCCTCCTGTTGTTTTCGACATCTTTACCTACCCAGCAAACTCTGGTTTCTTCTGGTGGGTAGTCCTTCTTCTGGTGTCAGCAGCTTTTACCTACCAAGCAAGTCCTGGTTTCTTCTAGTTGGTAGCCCGTCTCCTGGTGTCGGCATCTTTTACCTACTTAGGAAGCCCCAACTTGCTTTCCGCGGGTAGTCCTCCCGTCACCGCCATGTCCCCTCTGCTCTTTTTACCTACCTGGCTTGCTCTGGCTTCTTCTAGTGGGTAGCATGTCTCCTGTCGTCGGCATCTTTTACCTACCAGGCAAACTCTGGTTTCTTCTGGTGGGTAGCCCGTCTCCTGTCGTCGGCAGCTTTACCTACCCAGCAAGCCCCAACTTGCTTTCCGTAGGTAATCCTCCCATTACCGCCATATCCCCTCTGCTCTTTTTACCTACCGGGCTTGCTCTGGTTTCTTCTAGTTGGTAGTCCTTCTCCTGATGTCGGCAGTTTTTACCTACCCAGCAAGCCCCAACTTGCTTTCCACGGGTAATCCTCCCATTACCGCCATATCCCCTCTGCTCTTTTTACCTACCGGGCTTG
>CAMEWP010000050.1 GCA_945946605.1 uncultured Pseudobutyrivibrio sp.
CCATAGAACTTTCGCCACCATTATGCACCGGCTCAGTTCTGATGAGATCATCCGTCATCATCCGGCTCTCACGAAGATACTGGTCTGCTGTTGCCTGGGCAGATTCAAACAAACCGTTAAGACTTGCAGAAAGTTCTGCAAGAGATCCCGCCTTTTCGATTTTTGTCTGCCGCACCTTCAGTTGCTGCTTCAGGCTCTCATTCTCCAACTGAAGTCTTTCCTCATTTTTTCGCAATTCATATATAATTTCTATCAAATCCTGTCGACACATACGTCGAAGTTCTTTTTCTGCCATACACAACTCCTCATCTATTTAAAAAAATGTCACAGAGTAAGTAAATCTACGACAAAAGCCGTCGAATCCTTTGTAAATAAAGGGATCTGACGGCTTTTGACCATTTTATTTGACGGTATATTGTGAAAAAGGATACCTCTTTTTTGTGCTTAAAATTTCATAATCAAAGATAAAATCTCCCTGACGGAATCATATGCCATATACAGCGTGAAACAAAGGATATGGCATATGATACCCAGGAAAAACAATATTTTATCTGCTGCGACCACAAATTTGACGGTAAAATGTTCCTGATCTGGTAATTTTAGGGAAAAATCACCTGTTTTGTCGACGAGTGGTTTCATTTTTCGTCCACCATATTGACATTCAAATCTGTTCTGGCTAAAATAAAACTAAATTATAGGGTTTGTATATTCTGGAAAGTTGTCGTAGAGTTACTTACTCTGCGAAAACATCAAAAAAACAACAGGCAGGGATATTTCTTCCCTGCCTGTTGTCTAACAATATATTTCTTAATTCTATTCCAGTATTATCATTTAATCTCTGTTTTTAAAGTACTCATCAATACCGGCTGCAGCTGCTTTTCCTGCTCCCATGGCAAGAATAACAGTTGCTGCACCTGTTACAGCGTCACCACCCGCATAGACAGCCACTTTGGATGTGGATCCATCATCTTCTGCTACGATACATCCGCGACGATTGACATCCAGTCCCTTTGTGGTAGAAGAAATCAGTGGATTAGGAGAAGTACCAAGTGACATGATCACAGTATCTGCCTCCATATCGTACTCACTTCCTTCAATCTCAACAGGGCTTCTTCTTCCGGATGCATCCGGCTCGCCAAGTTCCATCTTGATGATGCGTACACCCTTTACCCAGCCTTTTTCATCTACAAGAATCTCGGTAGGATTCTGAAGCAGGTCAAAAATAACCCCCTCTTCCTTTGCGTGATGTACTTCTTCCACACGGGCAGGCAGCTCGGCCTCACCACGACGGTAAACAATATGTACCTCTGCGCCAAGACGAAGTGCTGTTCTGGCTGCATCCATAGCCACATTTCCACCGCCTACAACAACTACTTTCTTTCCTCTTGCGATAGGCGTATCGTAATTTTTGAAAGCCTTCATCAGGTTATTTCTAGTCAGGAACTCATTTGCAGAGAACACGCCGTTTGCCTGCTCACCAGGAATACCCATAAATCTGGGAAGTCCGGCACCGGAACCGATAAATACAGCCTCAAAGCCTTCCTCTTCCATCAACTCATCAATGGTAATGGATTTACCGATCACTACGTTGGTCTCAATCTTAACGCCCAGGGCCTTAACATTTTCTACCTCTGCAGCAACAACCTTTTCCTTGGGAAGACGGAACTCCGGAATACCGTAAACCAATACTCCGCCTGCCTCATGGAGTGCTTCAAAGATCGTCACATCATAGCCAAGTTTTGCCAGATCTCCGGCACAGGTCAGGCCTGCAGGACCACTTCCGATAACAGCAACTTTATGTCCGTTTTTCTCTGCTTTTACCTGAGGCTTAATTCCATGCTCTCTCGCCCAGTCAGCAGTAAAACGCTCCAGTTTACCAATAGATACCGCATCTCCCTTAATGCCGCGGATACATTTTCCCTCACACTGACTCTCCTGAGGACAAACACGGCCACATACTGCCGGAAGTGCAGATGACTCACTGATCACCTGATAAGCCTTTTCGATATCACCATCTTTTACAGCAGCAATGAAATCCGGAATCTGAATGGATACCGGGCATCCCTTAACACACTGGGCATTCTTACAATTCAGACATCTGGAAGCCTCTTCCATTGCCTCTTCCATTGTATATCCCAGGCAAACTTCTTCAAAATTGGTTGCTCTTACCTGAGGATCCTGCTCACTGACAGGTACTCTCACAAATCCGTCCATTATTCGTCACCTCCGCAATTTCCGCAGCCGCCATGGTGGGTTTCACCCTCCTGCAATGCCAGCATTGCACGGCCTTCCTCTGTCTTGTACTGCTGCTGTCTTGCCATCGCCTGATCAAAATCTACCAGATGACCATCAAACTCCGGTCCGTCAACACATGCAAACTTCACTTTATCTCCCACTACCAGTCGGCAGGCTCCGCACATACCGGTTCCGTCTACCATGATGGGGTTCATGGAAACAATGGTAGGAATACCCAGTTCCTTTGTAAGCTTGCAAACAAACTTCATCATGATCATGGGTCCGATAGCTACACACCAGTCAAAGGTCTGTCCTTCATCAACCAGTGCCTGCAGCTGATTGGTTCCCATACCGTGGAAACCGTAAGAACCGTCGTCAGTGGTAACACAGAGCTGACCGGCAACTGCACGCATCTCATCTACATAGAACAGCAGATCCTTTGTACGGGATCCCATGATAACTGTCACATCAATATCATGCTCTTTCAGCCATTTCACCTGAGGATATACCGGTGCGGTACCAACGCCTCCGGCAATAAAGACGATCTTCTTCTTTCTGGTTTCTTCCAGATTCTCCTCCATGCAAAGTTCGGAGGGCTGTCCCAGGGGACCAACAAAATCCTGGAATGCATCTCCCTCTTCCAGTGCAGCCATCTTCACTGTAGAAGCACCTACTGTCTGAAATACAATGGTAATGGTTCCTGCTTCTCTGTCATAATCACAGATTGTCAGGGGAATTCTTTCGCCTGTCTCATCGATCTTTGCAATGATGAACTGGCCCGGCAGACAATATTCTGCAACACGGGGCGCTTTTACATCCATCAGGAAAATCTTGTCAGCAAGCTTTTCTTTTCTCGTAATTGGATACATATTTTCCTCCCATAAAAATATTCTTAGTGTGAAACCACATTTTTAACTAAAATAAACCAGTTCATCCTCAGGCTTTTCCGCCGGTTCAATGGATATCGGATATAAAACCGGTCCAAGTCCCTTGTATTCCTTGGCGAACTCAACCTTGATCTGGGCTGTAATATCGATCCATGATTTATGCGCTATCTGAGGTGCCTGATCTGACTTACATTTCATTCCCAGGAAGGTAATATCTTCCACGCAGCAGGTCATGGCAAATCTTCCCGGAACAAAAACATTCCGGCGAAGTTTCCCGTCACCGGGATTGTAAACAAGTCCTCTGAATTTTACTTTTTTGCCATCATACTTCTTGGGGTTGTCCATGGCATCCATAAACCATAACGCATAATCCGCATCAGAAATATCAATGATATCCGCATTGATATCGAAAGGAAGTTCTTCCTCTCTCTCATCTATGGTACCATCAGCTCTCTCATAGACAATTTGTGCCGGACGGTTCACCGCTTTAATACTTCCGCGGAATTTGCTCTTGGGCGTATTATCGTCACAGCGGTTAAAGATCACCACTTCTGCCTTAAACAACTGCTCCATCATCATGGTACGCATATTGTTCAGGTACATTTCAAATGTCTGCGCATCTACCGTAGCCAAAGACTGTACAATGACCCAATAGGACGGCAGCTGCATCTCGTATAATTTACCAACTTCCCAGGTACCATTGTATTCGATAAACACCACATCCGGTTTATAATGGTCATTGATCTCCTGAAGCTTTGCTGTGGTAAAATCATCTTCTGACTCGATCATCGTCACTCTGGCATTAATGGTATTTAATTTTTCCAGATCATATTCCACATCACCGTCCTCGCAGGCAATGATGAGAATATGATCATCATCCTGGGCAAATCCATTTTCAAACAGGGTCTCCTGAATCAAAGTGGTCTTGCCGCTGTCCATAAATCCTGTAAATAAATATACTGGAATCTCCGGCATAATATCTGTTCCTTCTTTCCTGTTATTATTAAGCGATACCAAACAATTCTTCCAGTTTGTGCTCGTCAATATCTGTTCCGATCACAACCAGTCGGCCAGTGTAATCCGGTTCACCGCTTCTCAACTCATACTCGCCATCAACCAGATCGAAATAAATCCAGCTTCCGTCTGTTGCTTCCACCATACCCTTGGAACGAAGGATCGTACCATACTCCTCAGTGTCTGCAAACATCTTCAAGGCATGCTCAATGGTCTCCCTGGTAAACTTATGAGGTGTCTCTTTGCCCCAGCTGGTGAACACATCATCCGCATGATGGTGATGATGTCCCTCATGGTCATGATCATGGCATCCACAAGTGCATCCTTCTCCATGATCGTGATGATGCTCATGCTCCTCGTGGTCATGGTCGTGATGATGCTCATGCTCCTCGTGGTCATGATCGTGATGATGCTCTGCTTCATGGGCTGCATGTTCTGCCTCTGCAAGCATCTTCATCTCCAGGTTGTCCTGTCCTTCCATAACCTTCAGTATCTGTTCTCCGGAAATATCATCCCAGGGTGTTGTAATAACAGCAGCCTTCGGGTTTAATTTCTGGATCTGTTTTACACAAAACTCCAACTGTTCCGGTGTTGCCTTTTGTGTCCGGCTCAGTACAACTGTAGTAGCATATTCGATCTGATTGTTGAAGAACTCACCAAAAGCCTTCATCTGCTTGGAAGCCTTCAGGGCATTTACTACTGTAACCAGTGCATTCAGCTTCACATCCTGCTCATTTTCAAGATCAATAACAGAAGTCATAACATCAGAAAGTTTCCCCACACCGGAGGGCTCGATCAAAATACGATCCGGATGGAAACGATCCAGTACTTCCTGAAGATTCTTTGCGAAATCTCCCACCAGAGAACAACAGATACATCCGGAGTTCATCTCAGAGATCTCAATCCCTGCATCTTTTAAAAATCCTCCGTCAATACCGACTTCTCCAAATTCATTCTCAATCAAAACAATCTTCTCTCCGGCATAAACCTCATCAATCATCTTCTTGATGAATGTAGTCTTACCAGCTCCAAGAAAACCTGAAATAATATCAATCTTTGTCATTTATATTACCTTCTTTCTACTTGACATCATTAAATGAATGAATATTACAAGTTCCCATATGGACTCAATTATATCACATTTTCAATAAGAAACAACGAAAAGTTTTTTCGCATCCAGCCACCAGAAAAAGAGAGAAAAGGACCTGCACCATTGCACAGGTGCAGATCCCAGAGAATATTATGAATCGTATGTTTTTATTTGATATTCCAGAACTTCTTTTTCCTGACTCCAGGGCTCTGTCTCCAGCCATTCCAGTGCGGCCTTCGTATCTACACAGAATCCTTTTCCAAAATAATTTTGCATCATTTCATGAGAACCTGAAAATGGTCTTGCCACCACTCTTTTAACATTATCTTCTACTGGAAGCCTCCAATTTACGCTTTGATTTGCCGTCAATAATGAAACACCGTTATCAAAAATTGGCGCCGGCAAAAATTTTGTACCAGTATATATCAGAGCCAGATTATTCAAGTGACGATCTTCATTTAAAATAATTCGATCCAAAGAAAAAACTTTTGCCATATACTCTGTGATATCTATCCCGGCGATGGAGCGAATAAAACGCGTCACAAACCGAATTCTTTCTTCCATCGTATCCATCTTTCCGATTACCTGAGATAAGTCTTCTCCAGACTCATTCTGAAATAATCGGTAAAATGTAACCAATTCCTGCCCTTCACTCAGAAAATTTTTACTACGGCATCCTGGTTTTTCATTAATGAATCCCTGCTCATATAAAATATAATCCGAGGGTTTCAAGTCTGTAAATGTCAAAAATTTAGATGTTAAATACTCTGTCAGTCCCTCACATCCCCGATTATCAATTTTATACCAGTAATCTCCTTTACGGTATTTAATCTGAGTTCCCTCACTGGTTCCCTCTTCTTTGATCATATGTTCTTGTGATATATACTCATAAAACATTCACATCACCTCACAAGCACATCTTTACTGGTAATTTTTTCTCCCGGAAACCGAAACCAGATATAGTCATTATAAGAAACGCCATGGGTTTTTCTGACAATGTCCAGCGGGCGATAGTACTTTAACCCTCTATACGCAAGAATCTCCTGTATATCCGGACGTTCACGTTCCCAACATCGAGATTCCAGAATTCTATTCAACTGATGTCTGCTCATTTTTTCCTTAGCAAACAACTGATGAACCGGATGATCTATAAAACGGGCAACTTTCACTTCTGCACCTCTCACATAGACCCGCGCACTGATTTCATCTTTCCAATAGACTTCAAAAGTATAATCTTCCAGCAGAGGTTCCTTCTCCAGTTGCCGATCTGCCCGTTTTATTGATTGTTCCAGTTGTTCCAACAACTCCAGTTTTTTTCTTCTTTCCTCTTCCAGATTTTGTTTTTGCTGCAGTGCATTCTCCTCCTGGGCAATAATTCCGGGCTTCACAGGACCAAGTGACTTGGTTCGCAATCTGCCTTCTTCCTTCCACTGACGATAGTAATAAAGTTTTCCTTTAATTTTTTTTATCACTATTGTGCCACAGATATTTTTGTAACCTGCCAACTGCTGATCCAATTGAGAAATTTCTTCCTGAAGAATGCTTCTTTCGTAAACCAACATCCTTTTAAACTGTTTTATGTCTTCCATGACCATCACCATGTCAATTTTAACATACAATCATAAGAAAATCAACATTTGTATGTTAACTTTCTGTATAGCATCATACATCCTATCCCAGATGTTCCTCTGAAATCACAATGCTGGAAAAGCCGGGATCCCTGAAATCATATCCTTCCCGGGCACAGATCACAGATGCTATTTCCGGAAAGATTGCATTGGGATATGGATGCCCTTTCCCAATATCCAGATTTTCCGCCGTATCCAGATATCCCGTCAGCACATCCTTCTCTGCTATCATAGGATGGTGTGCCTGTACCATCTGTGAAAACGGAAGTTCCTGTGCCTTATGAAGTGTGGCAATATAATCTGAAAGTTTCAATGATTCCGGCAAAAACAGCCACAAATGTGCATTGATGGCATCCCCAACAAAAAGGATCTCATCTTCCCGCTCCAGAAGGCCAACACTTCCCGGCGTATGACCCGGAAGACCTACCACCTCAAGCTTTTTGTCGCCCAGATCAAAAATCTGACCTTCCTCCATGGGGATCAGATCCCCTATCCCCGCCGTAATATAGGAATCCTCATCAAATTTCTCCGGTAAAATATTATGTTTCTCACCGGTAAGAATATCCCTTGTCTCCTTTGCCTGTTCCACGGAAAGAGCACGCATCTTTTCGCTTGTATGACTGTAAGACAGTTCCATATCTGCCGGATGCAGATAACCGGGCTCATCAAACTGATAGTTACCGCCGCAATGATCCACATGACCATGGCTGTTTACGATAATAAGAGGAAGGTCTGTGATCTCTTTCACCGTTTTCGCCAGATTCCCAAATCCATATCCCGTATCAAAAAGCAACGCTTTATCCGTTCCAATGATCACCTCACTAAACACATTTTCCGGGCTTCCGATCCTGTAATATCCTTCTCTCCACTCTGTCACCTGATAATAATCTCCCATTTGTAAAAACCTCCCTGTTTCATCAGATCTTTCATCATCTGTTTATTGTCTGATTATATCATATCCATTCTTCACCATCTATCGGCATTTCATTATAATTACCGGCATTTGATTGTCAAATATGGCTTCCGGTGCTATACTTTCCACAGAAATAAACCTGCAGGATCCTGCAGAATCAGGAGGTATTCTATGACACCATTAGAGACACATCATGCCCACGTTGCTGAGCATGTGATCAAAGAATTACAGAAAAGGAATATGGAAGGTTATTACTGTTCCGGTCCCGAAGAAGCCCAAACACTGGTTTCCTCCCTTATTGAAAACGAGGCATCCGTTACTTTCGGCGGATCCATGACCATCACAGAAACAGGTGTCCTTCCTTATCTGAAAGAACATCGGAAAGATCTGACCATCTATGACCGCTCTCTGGCAAAGAATCCGGAAGAAGTGCAGGAAATTTATCGCAAAGCTTTTTCCTGCGACACCTATCTGATGAGTTCCAATGCCATCACAAAAGACGGTCAGCTTTTAAACATTGACGGAAACGGCAACCGTGTAGCCGCCCTGATCTTTGGGCCCAGACAGGTTCTTGTCATCGCCGGCATGAATAAGATCTGCGAAACCATGGAAGATGCTATGAACCGGGTACGTAACACCGCCACGCCGGCCAACTGCCTGCGGCTGAACAAGCAGACTCCCTGCGCTCTTACCGGAAGCTGCAGCGACTGCCAGTCCCCCGACTGCATCTGTTCCCAGATTGTTACCACACGGCACAGCGGCACAGCCGGAAGAATCAAGGTCATTCTGGTGGAAGGTTCCTGGGGGTATTGATGATGCCAATCGAAAAATACCACTCCTTTGTGTACTGTTTCACCAGTCATCAGGAGTGGTATTTTTATTACCTGTTATTTCTATATGGTTTCGTTTTTCTTACTTCTATCTTACTTCTGCAATGCTTTTGCCATACGGCAAACTCTGGTGGCATTGATCTGCAGCTGTTCTCTGGAAAGTTTTCCTTCCTTTAAGGCACTCAGAACATTCTCATAATCATCCTTGGTACCCGGCATGAAAAGATCTCCGCCAGCCATGGCAACCTTATAAGCCTGAGGCACCGGATACTTGGCATCCTTGCTGAGCATACCTCCGCCCACAACCCAGTCTGTCATCACAATGCCTTCATATCCGTATTCACTGCGAAGGATATTCTGGATCAGATCTCTGCTTTCTGAAGTATGTGTACCATTCAGCAGGTTAAAGGACGTCATGACAGCCTTAGGCTGGGATTCTCTTACACAGATACCAAATCCCTTCAGATAGATCTCTCTCATTGCCCGCTCGCTTACCTGGCTGTTATTGTTATATCGATTGGTTTCCTGGTTATTTGCGGCATAATGCTTAATGGTCGTTCCACATCCCGGATGCTTCTGCACTCCTCTGGTAATAGCTGCAGCAAACTTACCGCTGATCAAAGGATCTTCTGAATAATACTCAAAGTTTCTTCCGCAAAGAATACTTCTATGTATATTCAATGCCGGAGCAAGCCACAGCTGAACACCGAACCGCTCCATCTCATCTCCCACAATATCACCACAGGTTTCGGCAAACTCTATGTTCCAGCTCTGTGCAATGGCTGTTCCGATAGGAATCGCTGTAGCATATTGATACTGGATTGGCGTACCTTTCTTGGGCTTTGGAGCCATAAGATTCATAAATTTCACAGCAAAACCCGGCAAAAATTCTGCGATGGATTCCGGCATACCGGCTCCCATACCGTGGATTCCCTTTTTATCCACAAAATATTTTTGACTCAGGCGAAGTCCTGCAGGTCCATCCGCCATCACCATCACCGGAAAATCGGAAATTTTGGCCGTCTCACCGGCTGCACCGGCTACGCTCATGCTGGCATTTCCGATAATGCTCATCATTCCGCCTTTAGGATCAAACGCACCGATATTGCAGCGGGCCAACTCCTCGTCAGAAAGCTTTAATACATCCTCATCGATCTCTTCCGGTGTATCATACGCAACTGTCCTGGTTGCAAATACAGACGGATCTACCATGATAATAAAATCAACATCTTCCGGTGCTGTTTCTCTCTTCTCCGGTACATAATCCTTAAAATCAGGTGTTCCCAAAGCATTCTTAACCTGAGACACCACTGCATCTCCGGAAAGGATCAGTTTAGCGCACGCTTTGGTGTTTCTGCTGCTGTTGCCCACACGGAAATAATATGTCCCCTGTTCCAATACATAGGCAGCCTTATCGGTATCATAAGATGCGATCTCGGAGAGATCAAACTTCATCTCCACCGTTTCACTCTCACCGGGAGCCAGTTTTTTTGTCTTTGCAAATGCTGCCAGGGTCTGGTATGGCTGATCCAGTCTGCCGGAGGGAACGGACACATAGGTCTGTACGACTTCCTTACCGTCATAAGCGCCTGTATTGGTGACTTTTGCCTTTATCTGTACCTGCTGACCTTTTACAGCAGCCGACACATTGGAAATCTCAAAATCAGTATAGGACAAACCGAATCCGAAGGGGAATAAAGGTTCTGTTCCTACGGTATCAAAGTAACGGTATCCCACATAGATACCTTCATTATATCTGGTGTCATCCTGATTGCCAAACTCAGCAAAATTCGGATAATCCTTCCATCCGGTCCAGGTGGTGGCCAGTTTACCGGAAGGAGTTTCCTTTCCAAGTACAATGTCTGCCAATGCCGTTCCTGTCTGCACTCCCAGCTGGGACAGGATCAGAATATTCTCCACTTTTGATACACTGGTAAGATCCACCGGTCCGCCCACATTCAGAACAAGCATGAATTTTTCATACTTTTCAGCCAGAGCCAGAATATCCCTCTGTTCCGTTGCAGACAAGAGAACATCCCCGCCTACAACTTCACGGTCACTGCCCTCACCGGAAATACGGGACAGCACATAAATGGCCACATCTCCCTTTCCATCCAGTGGGAATTCATATTCCGGTTCCGGCATAACTGCACCCATACCTTCGATCACTGCCTGGGTATGTTTTGCCTTGGCTCTTGCCTGGATCTCTTTCTTAAAATCCTGCTTTGCCTGGACATATCTTGCATCATAAGCATCCAGCCACGCATCTGTTGTGATGGTAAAACCTGCCTTTTTAAAACCGTCCTCTACCGTCTCAAAAAATCGGGAATTTACCTCCCCTGATCCGGTTCCGCCCTTTACCGTTCTGCGGACGCCATTGCCATACAATGCAATCTCTCCGGCCTCCTTCAACGGAAAATCCCCATTGCTTTTCAGAAGAACCGTGCACTCTGCCAACATGCTGCGCAGCTGTTCCAAATGCTCCTTTTCATACTCCTGTAACTCCATCCTAATTCACCTGTTATGAAGTGACCTCTTGTCAAGAGTAAATTTCAAGAAATCACCACAAACTTTTCCTTTCTTTTAAATTTTAACACTGGGTACAGAGGCAGAGCCTCAGATCTAACAGTCCCCGGCCTTGGCCACTCTGTTATACGTGGATTGGTTACCAACAGGTCAATGGTCCGCCGTGAATCTTGCCGTCTCCTAGCGTGAATCAAAATATATTAATATAATGTCAACAGAGGTGAATCGCAAATAATTCGAACCCAAGAATGCTCTAAGACCCTGCCTCTGCATCCAGTGTTAATGTTGTTGTGCAGATGGAATCTGATAACATCAGTTTCATCTGCTTAATTACCTTTCATGATATTCAGATGATTCTGTCACAGGTCTTGCCGCAAAGCGGTGCGAAGCAGCCTTGACTGAAGCATCTGGATATCATATCTATTAGATATTTCCTGTTGCCATTCCCCACATGAAACAAGCAAGTTCTCTTGCTATTGCTGTGGTAGCTACATTTCTATTTATCCCTTTGTTTAATGTCATCTTATAGAATCGTCTACGCAGTCTTTCATTAGCCTTATCTGCATATGCTATTACTTCCGCAGAGCATCCTTGTTGCCGTTGTTTCAATGCTATGGATTTGTGTCCTATGTTACCTCTTGTATAGCTTTGAGCCGCTTCTACCATCAGGCGTCTCAAATGGCTGTTTCCTGCTTTGGTGATGCTATATCTGTTCCTATCATCACCACTTGAATTCTCACTTGGAACCAAGCCTAAAAATCCCGCAAACTTCGGTGCTTTTTCAAATCTGTTGAAATCACCAATCTCTACCACCATCGATAAAGCGGTATGCGTTTTGATTCCTAAAAAACATCCCATGTTTTGAACTTTTTCTTTGTATTTTTTGCCTGATGCAAGTTCCTCAATCTTATTATCAAGACGCTCTATCTTTTCTACGAGATAATCGTAAGTCACAAGATACTCTGACAATGTTTCTTTGTCCAATCCTGTTAAATCAAGATTCTTAAGCCATTTCATATGTGCGATTGTCCAGTATGTTTTTCCGCCTTCAAACTTCTTGCCCTGTCGAAGTACAAATGCAAGAATCTGCTGTTTAATCTTCTTAAGCATAAGCTTCTGATCATCACGCATGCGAATGTATTCTTTAACAGAATTATCTTCATCATCAGGAACATATACTTCGCTAT
>CAMEWP010000051.1 GCA_945946605.1 uncultured Pseudobutyrivibrio sp.
ATGATCCGTAAGTTCTTCCGGCACCATCAGTTCCAGGCAAACCATCTCACCATAAACGGTATCAAGGATGGGAATCTTCTGTTCCCTCACCACATATTCCACCTTACCGTATCCCTGATAATCTGTTGTTACGGAAAGAGGTCTTCCCATAGCCCCCTGCAAAATCCTGCAGTGTTTCAGTCCTTCTGCCACCGCTCCCTGGTAAGCCCGCACCAGCCCGCCGGTTCCAAGAAGCACACCGCCAAAATACCGGGTAACTACCACCGCCACATTATGAAGGTCCTCCCGCAGCAATACATCCAGCATGGGGCGACCAGCCGTTCCTGCCGGCTCCCCGTCGTCGGAACATCTGGTCTGCTCCTGATGATCTCCGATCACATAGGCGTAGCAGTTATGTCTGGCATCCCAGAACTCTTTTTTCTTTTCCGCCACAAACGCCATGGCCTCCTCAGGTGTCTCCACCGGACGGATTTCCGCTATAAACCTGGATTTCTTCTCCACTGTCTCGCCGATGCCGCCCTCATAAACAAACCGATATCCTTCCATTTTTCGCCCTCTGTCTCTTCCTGCCTTTGTATATTTTCCTTTATTATAACGGAATAATTTGTTATAATAAAGTAAGTTTTGTTTATTTCAAAGGAGACAAGCTATGAATTATGGTAAAAATAATACAAAGAAGCGGGGGAAACAGCTATCCAGCAAACGCACCAAGACCAAAAAGAAGTTTGGTGTTGCATTCTGGAAATCCCTGTTTGTGTGCATTCTGGTAATTATTGCCATCTGCGCCATTGCCTGCAGCATTTACATCACAAAGCTGATCAAGGCATGCCCCGACATCTCTGAGGTGGATATTTCACCTACCGGCTATATGACAACCGTTCTGGATTCCGACGGCAACGAGATTGAAACACTGGCCTCTTCCGGCGCCAACCGGAGCTATGTTTCACTGGACGAGATCCCGGACCACCTTCAGAAAGCTTTTATTGCTATTGAGGACGAGCGATTCTACACACATAACGGTATCGATATCAAAGGTATCATTCGGGCCGCTTTTTCCACGGTAGCCTCCGGTTTTCAGAGTACACAGGGCGCCAGCACCATCACACAGCAGCTGCTGAAGAACAACTTTTTCACAAACTGGACCAGTGAGAATACCTTCTTAGACAGTCTGAACCGTAAGATACAGGAACAGTATCTGGCCATTCAGCTTGAGAAGGTTACGGACAAGAATACCATTCTGGAAAATTATTTAAATACCATTAACCTTGGACAGAATACCCTTGGTGTGGAAGCTGCTTCCGCACGGTATTTCAATAAATCCGTTTCTGAACTGAGTATTTCCGAGTCAGCCACCATTGCTGCCATTACACAGAATCCTTCCCGGTACAATCCCATCTCCCATCCGGATGAGAATGCCAAACGCCGCAAGCGGGTATTAGATAAGATGTTAGAGCATGAATGGATCTCCCAGGAAGAATATGACACCGCTTTGGATGATGATGTTTACGAGCGGATCCAGATTGTAAATAATACCATCTCCGGCAGTTCCAGCACTTCCTATTTTGTGGATGCCCTTACTGATCAGGTCACTGATGATCTGATGGAACAGCTTGGTTATACAGAATCCCAGGCATATCAGTTGCTCTACAGTGGAGGCCTCACCATTGCTTCCACCCAGGATACACGGATTCAGAACATTGTAACGGAAGAGATCAACAACGAATCTCATTATCCTTTTGTGAAGTATTCCTTCTCCTACCGTCTGACCATACAAAAGCCCGACGGCAGCACACAAAATTACAGTGATCAGACCATGCTCTCCTACTATCAGGCCAGCAACAAGGATTACTCCATCAACTTCAAGAGTCAGGAAGAAGCTGCCGCAGCTATCGAGAAATATAAATCCGAGATCATGTCGGAAGGCGATATCATTCCGGAAGGCGGAGAAACCGTCACTTACACCCTGCAGCCTCAGGCTGCCATGACAGTTATGGATCAGTCTACGGGAGCCGTAGTGGCTCTGGTAGGCGGCCGGGGTGAGAAAGCCGGAAGCCGTACCCTGAACCGTGCCACCGGCATCACCCGTCAGCCCGGTTCTACTTTCAAGATCATTGCAGCTTATGCACCTGCCTTAGATGCCGGCGGTATGACACTGGCAACGGTTCAGGACGATGCGCCCATGACCTACGCTAACGGCACACCCCTCCGAAACTATGACAACAAATACCTTGGTTTCACCAATCTCCGGACAGCCATCACCAAATCCATCAATGTGGTAACGGTAAAGACACTGACAGAGATCGGCACCGGACTTGGATACGAATATGCACAGGATCTCGGCATCACCACACTGGCCAGCGGAGATAACAACCAGTCCCTTGCTTTGGGCGGTATCACCAACGGTGTTACCAATCTGGAGCTGACCGGAGCATTTGCCACCATCGCCAACGGCGGACAGTATAACAAACCTATCTTCTATACAAAGGTTTACGACCACAGCGGTAATGTGATCCTGGACAATACCGAGAATCTTCCGAAACAGGTGTTAAAAGAAACTACCGCATGGCTGCTCACCAGCGCCATGCAGGATGTTATGACTTCCGGAACCGGTGGAAATGCCAACTTCTCCGGAATGTCTGTTGCCGGAAAATCCGGTACCACCACCAACAGCCGCGACACCGTATTTGCAGGCTTTACCCCCTATTACACTTGTGTGATCTGGGGCGGATACGACGACAACGCAAAGCAGAGCGGCAAACAGGTTGGCTACTCCAAAGCCATCTGGAGATCCGCTATGAGCCGGATCCACGAGGGACTTCCTGACACAGGATTCCCCCAGCCGGAAGGCATTGTGACTGCTCAGGTCTGCAAGAAATCCGGTAAGCTTGCCATCGAAGGCGTATGCGACTGCGACCCCAGAGGCAGCATGGTATACACAGAATTTTTTGCTAAAGGCACTGAGCCCACCGAATACTGTGATCACCATATCTCAGCAGATATCTGTACGGTATCCGGACAGTTTGCCAACTCCTACTGCCCCAGCAGTACCGTGACACATGGTATCTATATCGTAGGCGGCGGATATGGCACAGCAGATGAACCTTATATCTTAAACATTGATTGGGGCAATCCCATCTGTACGGTGCATCATGCCGGTTCCACAACAACCACTCCTTCTGATGGAGGTACAGAAGGCACCGGAACAGAGTCCGGAAACCATTCCGGAACAGAAGGCGAACAGACGCATACCACAGGCGGCCAGTAAAACAGCCGCCACACGGGTGGCCGGAATATAGTGGCATAGAATCGTGATTTAGAATAGCGACATTGCATGAAAAAAGAAGTATCGGAACTCTCATCCCGATACTTCTTTTTATTATACTTATAATGCTTATTTTGCTTTTTATGATACCTTATATGATATCTTATATGATTCCGTCTCTTAGACTTCAAAGATCATATCGCCATAGGAAGGCATAGGCCATACATCCTTATCAACCAGAAGCTCCAGTTTATCAACCGGTGTACGCAGATCCTGCATACATACCATAACGGTGTCATGATAGAAGATGGCTCTGTCGTGGTTATCTGTCATAGCCAGTCCCTGCTCTACCACATCCTGAAGTTTAGACAAGGCAACCTTTGTATCGCTGAGCAGATCAGATACCTCTGTAAGGATCTCTGTCTGAGCGCTCACATCTGCATCACATACAGATTTTACTGCTCCGATGGAATTAGCCAGCTCTGTGGTGTATCTGATAACCGCCGGTATGATCTGTTTGCTTGCAATGTTGCACATTGCCTTGGCCTCAATGTTGATCTCCTTTGCATACGCCTCATACTCGATCTCTGCACGGGACTCCAGCTCTGCTCTGGTAAATACATTGAATCTTTCAAACAAGGCGACTGCTTTATCTGTAGTAAGGGCCGGAATTGCATCCACCATGGACTTAATGTTGGGAAGTCCTCTCCGCTCTGCCTCTTCTACCCATTCATCAGAATATCCGTTTCCATTGAATACGATCCGCTGATGTTCTACTGCAAGTTTCTTGATGAGATCATGCACAGCGAGATCAAAGTCGTCTGCCTGCTCCAGATAATCACAGGCATCACTGAATGCCTCTGCTACAATGGTATTCAGCACGATATTCGGCTCGCCTACAGAATCCTGGGAACCAACCATACGGAACTCAAATTTATTACCTGTAAAGGCAAAAGGTGAGGTTCTGTTGCGGTCTGTTGCATCTTTCATAAACTCCGGAAGAGTCTTAACACCGGTATCTAATTTTTCACCGGTAATACTGCTGGTAGCTGCTCCGGTACTGATCAGCTG
This sequence comes from uncultured Pseudobutyrivibrio sp., assembly GCA_945946605.1. Lineage (GTDB taxonomy): Bacteria > Bacillota > Clostridia > Lachnospirales > Lachnospiraceae > Pullilachnospira_A. The sequence continues at coordinate 4,334 of CAMEWP010000051.1, forward strand.
GGACAGCACATCCTGAAGCTGCTCTCCAAGATATACGGAAATGATAGCAGGCGGTGCCTCATTTGCTCCTAATCTGTGGTCGTTACCTACATCTGCTGCGGATTCACGAAGCAGGTCTGCATGGGTATCCACTGCTTTTAAGATACAGCACAGTACCAGCAAGAACTGAATATTGTCATGAGGTGTCTTACCCGGATCCAACAGATTGATGCCGTCGTCTGTTACCAGAGACCAGTTATTATGCTTACCGGAACCATTGACACCGGCAAAAGGTTTCTCATGAAGCAGGCACTGAAGTCCATGACGTCCTGCCACTTTCTTTAATGTCTCCATGATCAGCTGATTGTGGTCAACCGCCACATTTGCCTCAGCATAAATGGGAGCCAGCTCATGCTGTGCCGGTGCCACTTCATTATGCTGTGTCTTTGCAGATACACCCAGTTTCCACAGTTCCTTATTTACATCCTTCATATAGGCAGCAATACGCTCACGGATCGCTCCAAAATAATGATCGTCCATCTCCTGTCCTTTGGGAGGCATAGCTCCAAACAGGGTACGACCGGTGTAGATCAGATCCTTTCTCTTCAGGTATTTCTCTCTGTCGATAATGAAATACTCCTGTTCTGCTCCTACAGAAGGTGTCACACGCTTAGATGTGGTGTTGCCGAAAAGTCTCAACAGACGGATGGATTCCCTGCTGACTGCTTCCATGGAACGAAGCAGCGGTGTCTTCTGATCCAGTGCCTCTCCGGTGTAGGAACAGAATGCTGTAGGGATGCAGAGTGTTGCACCGGCAGCGTCCTGACGGATAAAGGCAGGTGAAGTACAATCCCATGCAGTATATCCTCTTGCTTCAAAAGTCGCACGAAGTCCGCCTGAAGGGAAGGAAGATGCATCCGGCTCGCCCTTGATCAGCTCCTTACCGGAAAAGCTCATCAGAACCTTGCCATTAGACATGGGAGCAGAAATAAAAGAATCATGTTTTTCAGCGGTCACGCCGGTCAACGGCTGGAACCAATGGGTATAGTGGGTAGCCCCTTTCTCGATGGCCCACTCCTTCATCTCATGCGCCACCACATCTGCGGTCTCCAGATCCAGTTCCTTACCATCACGAATGGTCTGTTTCAGCTTCTGGTATGTCTTCTTGGGAAGACGAGCCTGCATCACGGCATCATTAAAAACATTCTCACCGAAAATGTCTGCTACGTTGAAATAATCTTTTTCTGCTGTCATTTTCTAACTTCCTTTCTGATATCATAATAAAGCAAAAGGTGCCCCAATACCGAATATTGGAACACCTTTGTTCACAAAATTATTTATGCTCTGTTTACAGAACCAAACAACTCCATCTTTTCTTTTACAGTAGCCTTGATAGCCTCTGTTCCGGGAGCGAGGAGCTTTCTCGGGTCAAATCCCTTACCCTCCAGGTCCTTACCTGCTTCAATGTACTTACGGGTAGCGTCTGCGAAAGACAGCTGACACTCTGTATTTACATTGATCTTAGCAACACCAAGGCTGATTGCCTTACGGATCATATCTTCCGGAATACCTGTACCACCATGAAGTACTAAAGGCATTGCACCGGTAAGCTGCTGAACAGCATCCAGGGTCTCAAAGCTCAGTCCCTGCCAGTTATCCGGATACTTGCCATGAATATTACCAATACCAGCTGCAAGCATATCAACACCAAGATCTGCAATTGCCTTGCACTCCTGAGGATCTGCGCACTCGCCTGCTCCGATGACACCGTCTTCTTCTCCGCCGATAGAACCTACCTCAGCTTCGATGGACATACCATTATCATGTGCCAGCTTAACCAGTTCTTTTGTCTTAGCTACATTCTCGTCGATAGGATAATGAGATCCGTCAAACATGATGGATGAGAATCCTGCCTCAACACACTTCAGACATCCTTCATAGCTGCCGTGATCCAGGTGAAGAGCTACCGGAACTGTGATATTCAGTTCTTCGATCATAGCCTTTACCATAGCTGCAACTGTCTTATATCCGGTCATATACTTGCCTGCGCCCTCAGATACGCCCAGGATTACCGGGGAATTGCACTCCTGTGCAGTCAGAAGAATCGCCTTTGTCCACTCCAGGTTATTGATGTTAAACTGTCCTACTGCGTAGTGACCTGCCTTAGCAGCATCCAACATCTCTTTCGCTGATACTAACATGAAAATTTCCTCCATTTCTTATACTCACTTGCATAACTAATAAGTATTATATATCAAACTTTTCTTCTATTCAACAATTATTTCCAAAGCTCGCGGGCAATTGGTGATCAATGCCTGAGAGTGGGTGCCGCCATCTTCTCCATCCAGTGTCCAGGGCACTTCCTCACTGCAGGTAAACTTGATCTGGGAGGTCTGGAATGTATAGAGCATATCGGAATCCTTACGGATATTTGTCAGACATGCCAGCACCTCGGAAAGCTCCATGGGATTTTTGGGCATCTTGATCAGGGTTACTTCAAAGACACCGTCATTTAAGATCACATCCCCGGAGATCAGTCCGTCAAAACCGCCTACAGAATTGGAATTGGTAACCATGCCGTAGATAAACTCATCGTAAAGCACATTTCCATCATACTCCACCTGCATACGGAAAGAGGGGATATCCCAAAGCTGCTTTGCACCTTCTAAAATGTAAGCCGCATGTCCTAAGACATTCTTCATATCCTGACTTGTCTGATAGGACACTTCAGTAAAGATTCCAAAAGCGGCAACATACACAAAGGAATCCTGATTGAATCTTCCGATATCACAGGCAAAAGGTCTGCCTGCTGACGCGATCTGGGCTGCGTGTATCATATTTTTGTCGATGCCTAAGGAATTACCGAAATCATTGGTACTGCCTGCCGGAATATATCCGATGGGGGTCTTTGCCTCTGCTTCCATCATACCGGTAACCACCTCGTCCAAGGTTCCGTCACCGCCGCTGCAGACGATCCGGTCATAATGACCTGCCGCCTCCTTTGCCTTTTGGATGGCATCTCCCTGACACTGTGTGGTATATACGGTCACCTCATATCCGGCCTTTACCATAATGTCCACCACATCCGCCAGATACTGTTTGATCTGGCCTTTGCCTGACCGTGGATTAAATATAAAAAGTAGTTTTTGTTTCATAAGAACCTCTTTTATGCTGACAAGAACTGTTCCAACTCCGCAATTGCTTTCTCCTCGTCATCCCCTTCTGCAGATACTGTCACCTGAGATCCGGATGTCAGGACAAGGCTCATCATGCCCATGATGCTTTTGGCATTTACCTTCTTGGTTCCCATTTCAAAATAAATCTGGCTGTCAAACTGGTTGGCAAGCTGTACCAGATGCGCGATTGGTGTAGCCTCCATAGAATTAGACATATGAATCACAACATCTTTTTTCATTACCATTCCTCCTACTTTCTGAGCTTTTCCGCTATTTCGCTAATCCTGCGCAATCGGTGGTTCACTCCTGATTTTCCTACCGGGGGATTCAAAAGCTGTCCCAGATCCTTTAAAGGCATATCCGGGTGATCCAGTCTTACTTTTGCAATCTCCTGCAATGGTTCCGGCAGAGAAGACAATCCCATCTGTTCCGAAACCAGTGTAATATCTTCCACCTGACGGACTGCAGCGTTTACCGTCTTACTGATATTGGCAGTTTCACAATTTACTTTTCTATTAACTGAATTCCGCATTTCTTTTAAAATACGGATGTTTTCCAAATTCATCAGCGCCACATGGGCACCCATGACATTGAGCATGTCGACGATCTGAGAACCTTCCTTGAGATACACCACATAGTGCTGCTTTCTCTCCACGATCTTGGCATCCACAGCAAAGGAGTTCATCACTCCCTGAAGTTGCAGTGCCTGAGACATGGTTCTGCAAACAATCTCCATATGATAGGCCTTGTTGGGATCACTGATAGAACCGGTGGCAAGAAATGCCCCCCGGATAAAAGATCGCTTACAACAGGTCTGCTGCAACAAAACACCGTCTGTCACATCCAGCTGCAATGGCTTTGTGATATCTTCCTTCCAGAATTTTACAGTCTGAAGGACCTCTAACGCCTGCTGGTCTGACAGCACCTTGTCATCCTTATCTATACTAAGTGTTTTACTCAGTAAAGTAAAGTATTTTCTCAGGGTAACGGTACTTTCCGTGTCCAAAATTAAATATGTTTTTCCATCTTTTATCGTCAGTTTGCACAAAAAGCTGACAAGGGCAGCCAGTTCCGCCAACTGACAATGCCGGGCCTTTGGCAGGTTGCCCGACAGTTCTTCTTTTACCTCATGAGAGAATGACATGATCCCTCCTATTTCCCCTGCAGGGCATCTTTTGTTATGTCACGATGTTCCAGTTTGATACCGTATCCTTCCTTTCCCTTGAGCCGGGCATACAATTCATTGGCAAGGGTAACGGAACGATGTTTTCCGCCGGTGCAGCCCACTGCGATCACCAACTGATTTTTTCCTTCGGAAATATAATTGGGAATCAGGAAACGCAGCATATCCACCAGTTTTGCCAGGAAAATATGTGCATTGGAATGAGCCAGGACAAACTCCTGGACTTCCTTATCATTTCCCGTCTTCGGCCGCAGTTCTTCCACATAATAGGGGTTGGGAAGAAAACGGACATCAAATACCAGATCCGCATCTGCCGGAATACCATATTTAAAACCAAAGGACATGACGGTGATAAACAGGCTCTCGTAATGCTGGTCCTCCACAAAGATCCTCTCCAGTTCTCCTTTCAGCTCCCGGGTCAGCAGATGACTGGTATCAATGACATAATCAGCCTGGTCTTTCAAAAACTGAACCGCCTGCCGCTCTTTCGCTATGCTGGTATAGATCCGTTCCGTCTGGGACAAGGGATGATTGCGCCTGGTTTCCTTATAGCGTTTTACCAGCACATCGTCCTCTGCATCCAGAAACAGGATATCGTATTTCTTACCGTCCTGTTCCAATTCCTCAAGGATCCCCTGAAGCAGATCCAGGGATTTGCCGCTGCGGATGTCAATCCCCACCGCCACTTTCTGGTTTTGGGATGTCTGACGGTCTGACAGATCTATAAAACTTTTCAGCAGCTGAATCGGAAGATTATCCACGCAGTAATATCCAATATCCTCCAACATTTTAAAGGCTGTGCTCTTACCCGCTCCGGACATTCCCGTCAAGATCAAAAGTTTCATAGAAATTCTCCTATCATGCGCACTTCAGGCTCTAAGGTGACACCTGATGTCTCCTTCACCCGCAGGGTTACATCCTCCATAAGCTGGCGCACCTGGGCTGCTGTGGCCTGCCCCCGGTTCACCACAAATCCACAGTGTTTTTCCGCCACCTGGGCATCTCCTACACGATATCCACGAAGCCCCGCATCCATGATGAGTTTCCCGGCAAAATATCCTTCCGGCCGTTTAAAGGTGCTCCCTGCGCTGGGATATTCTAAGGGCTGTTTGCTGATGCGCTGCCGGCGCAGATCCTCCATACGCCCACGGATCATGCTCTGATCTCCTTCTGCCAGCTGAAACGCAGCCGACAGCACCAGGGCATTTTCTCTCATCAGACGGCTGCTGCGGTAGGAAAGCTGCAGATCCTCACAAGTCCATGTTTCTACCTGACCATCCTCTGTGAGAACCTCTGCAGATGTGATCACATCCGCAATCTCACCGCCATAAGCGCCTGCATTCATTACCACAGCGCCTCCCACACTTCCGGGAATTCCTGCGGCAAACTCCAGTCCGGTAAGCCCCGCTTCACAGGCCTTGGATGCCAGAGCAGAAAGCAGCGCTCCCGCCTCCGCATGTATATGACACCCATCAACCTTCACGGCAGAGGCGCGACGCCCAAAGGATAACACAACGCCTAAAATGCCGCCGTCTCCCACCAGAAGGTTACTGCCGTTACCGATGACCGTGCAGCTGATATCATGGTTTCTGCAGTAATCCATCACCTCTTTTACCTGTGACAGTTCCGGCTCCAGATAGATCTGTGCCGGTCCTCCGATACGGAATGTGGTATGACGGCTCATAGGCTCATTGATCCGGATACCGTCCTCTCCCACAATCTTTGTCAGTTCTTCTATTATCATATTCTGATTCATCATCATTCCCTGATCTAAGCTTTCAAAAATGCGATATATCCGCGATATGCTTCGTAAAGATCCACTTTACTGATGATCTCCCAGGGGGCATGCATATTCAGCACAGCCACACCACTGTCAATGACCTGCATATCGTAATTTCCCAAAATGTAGGCGATGGTACCGCCGCCTCCCTGATCTACCTTGCCAAGTTCCGCTGTCTGATAGGATACCTGATCCTCATCCATGATCCGGCGCAGATCACCTAAATACTCTGCCCCAGCATCATTGGAACCTGATTTGCCTCTGGATCCGGTGTATTTGTTAAATACAAGTCCTCTTCCAAAGTATGCAGCGTTGCGTTTCTCCATGACAGAGGGATAATTGGGATCAAAGGCAGCACTGACATCGGAAGAAAGCACCCGGGAATTCTTCAGAGCCCGGCGCAGTTTCAGATCAGAATAGTCCCCTGCTGCATTGATGATCTCTGCCACTGTATTTTCAAAAAATCGGGACTGCATGCCGGTAGCACCCACACTGCCGATTTCTTCCTTATCCACCAGAAGGCAGGCAAGAGTCCGTTTGGGGGACTCCACAGCCAGCATTGCCATGAAAGAAGGATATGCGCACACCCTGTCATCATGACCATATCCCATGATCATACTGCGGTCAAGGCCGTAATCCCGGGCTTCTCCTGCAGGAACCACCTCGATCTCAGCAGAAAGGAAATCTTCCTCTTCCAGACCGTATTTTTCCTGTAAGATCCTAAGAATATTTTTCTTTACCAGATCCTTCTTTTCCTGGTCATCTTCCTCATATAAAGGAAGGCTTCCGATGAGCACATCCAGATTTTCTCCTTCAATGACTTTGGATGCCTTTTTCTCCATCTGCTCTCCTGCCAGATGGATCAGAAGATCACTGACACCTACCACAGGATCTCCCGGTGCGTCTCCGATGGATACCGGTACCACTGTTCCGTCCTTTTTTGCCACAACACCGTGAAGTGCCAGGGGAAGTGTGACCCACTGATACTTTTTAACGCCACCATAGTAATGGGTATCCAGCATTGCCATATCGGTATCTTCATATAATGGATTCTGTTTCAGGTCCAGTCTGGGGGAATCAATATGGGCTCCCAGGATGTTCATGCCACATTCCAGATCCTTTGATCCAAGAACAAACATGGCCAGACTCTTTCCTTTATTTACCAGATATACCTTATCACCCGGCTGCAGTTTCTTTTTCTCTGCAATCACCTGATCCAGAGAGATAAATCCTGCCTTCTTTGCCTTTGTTTCAAAGAAAGAGGTACACTCCCGTTCCGTCTTGCAATTGGACAGGAATTTACGGTACTCCTCCGCGAAAGCAAAAACCTGCTCCTTCTGTTCTTCTGTCTGATATTTTTTCCAAGCATTATCCCGTTCCATTGTTATTCCTCCGTCTGTCTTTGCTGCTTTTTAATTTTCTGAACTGGTGCTGCCTCCAGCGATATTGTCCTGCACTCTCCGGTACAGCTCCTGAGCCGCATTGTATCCCATCTTCTTCTGACGGTTATTGACAGCCGCCGTCTCACAGATAATGGCGAGATTTCGTCCCGGCCGGATGGGCAGGGCATGGCAGATCACCTTCTGTCCCAGTATCTCCATATATTCGTCTTCCAATCCCAGACGATCATATTCGTTTTCTTTCTTCCAGTCTTCCAGTTTGATGACAAAATCTATCTTCTGGCGTTCCTTTACACATTCCACACCAAACAGACTCTTTACATCAATGATGCCGATACCTCTCAGTTCGATGAGGTACTTGGTGATGGCAGGTGCCGTACCGATCAGTGTATTTTCATTTGTCTTACGGATCTCCACC
>CAMEWP010000052.1 GCA_945946605.1 uncultured Pseudobutyrivibrio sp.
GAGGGGGACAGATCTATGTTTTCGGCTCCTGCATGATGTTCAGCGATTCGGCAAATGAGATTGTCTCCGGAAGAAATGCCCTTCTTTTCTCCGGTGTGGTCCGTTCCCTTGTAGCTGATGAAGAAGTATCAGATGCGGTGGTAATTCCTGTAAAAGACTATTCGGTATCCTACCTTACAGTCTCTGCTAATGCAGTGCTGATTTACGGCATCTTTATGGGACTGTTTTTGCCCATTGTATTAGTGATCATAGGAATTATCATATGGGCAAGAAGGAGAAGAAGATAGGATTTTTGCCTTTATTCTTCGTCAGAGTCATCCTTATGAAAAACGCGATAGATCAGCTGATATACCCAGATCATGACAGGAACAAAAATAGTTGCTAAAATTGCAGTCATGAGATACTGCTGGGTTGCAGTGTGATCAAATATAGCTGCAATAATGGTCAGAGCGTACAATGCCACTAACAAAATAACGCCGAGAAGTGCCAGAATTCGTTTACCTTTTTTCATGTTATGTTTCCTCTCTTATAGATGGATCACATGTTGTGAATCCATGTATTATGATAGGTACATCTTAACGAAAGAGCGTGATAATTGCAACGGAAAAATGCCGGACACATTTTTGTGCCGGCATTTTTTCGAAAGGGGGGAGGATAAGTATTTCCTTTCTTTTGCATCTCCAGAGCACGGAAAGGATCTTTGTGCCGGTGGATTAATAGTAATATGGGTAATTTTTGATGTTTTATACACGATTTGCAAATAAATGCAAAAAATTTTCCGGATCTTTTGATTTCTTTTGGGCGGTTCCTTGCCCGGGACATATAACTGTGCTATAATACTTCAGATGCGTCCGTAGTTTACAGTAGATAACAGCCGTGACATTACGGATAATAAAGAATAGGATGGATAAAAAATGGCAGATATGACATTATTGGAACAGTGGCAGCAACTGGCGTATGAACAGCAGAAAGATCAGGGAAGCCTGCAGACTTTCTGGCAGAGATATTTCCTGCTGGAGAAGGGAATCTATGAGGAGCTCCTTTCTCATCCGGATGAGGAAGTTACCGGTACTGTGAAGGAACTGGCTGAGAAGTACCAGGTTGAACTTATGCCTATGGTTGGATTTTTGGATGGGATCAACGACAGCCTGATCATCCCAAACCCTATTGAGACCATGGAAGAAGACACTGTTGTTTCACTGGCTTTTGATAAGGAAAAACTTTACAAGAACATGGTGGAAGCAAAGGCAGACTGGCTGTATGAACTTCCTCAGTGGGAAGAGATCTTCGATGAGGAGACAAGAAAAGCCCTGTACAAGGAGCAGAAGAATTCTCATACCGTACGCAATACGGTAAAAGTTGGCAGAAATGATCCCTGTCCATGCGGCAGCGGAAAGAAATATAAATTCTGCTGCGGTAAGAAGTAAAAAGTCTTTGACAATTTTGTTTTTCTATTTTAGAATGAGTTTAGCGCGTTGAGAAGAAGAGTAAGCTGTGGAATGAACCCAGAGAGAAATGCATTTGGTGTGAGCATTTTTTCAGGAAACAGTGGAAGACCACCTTCGAGCGGCCCTAATCCGGCCCGGTGATTCCGTTATCATCATAAAGAGAGGCCTAGAGTTTTGACTTTAGGCAACTTGGGTGGAACCGCGATCTGAACAGTCGTCCCTTGCAGTTACTATGCTGCAGGGGATTTTTTGTTTATAAGAAAAAATAGTTACTGTTTATAAAAAATGAAGGGAGAAAAGTATTATGATTATTACATTAAAAGATGGATCTACAAAAGAATATGATTCAACCATGAGCATTTATGATATTGCGACTGATATCAGCGGCGGGCTGGCAAGAGCTGCCTGTGCCGGAGAAGTGAACGGGGAAGTAAAGGATCTTCGTACCGTTATTTCTGAGGATTGTAATTTGAATATTCTTACCGCCAACGATGAAAAAGGTCTGGCAGCACTGCGTCATACCACATCTCATGTTCTGGCAGAGGCTGTAAAGAGATTATATCCCGATGCAAAGCTTGCTATCGGACCTTCCATTGATACCGGATTTTATTATGATTTTGAATGTGCACCGTTCTCCAGGGAAGATCTGGATAAACTGGAAGCAGAGATGAAAAAGATCATCAAAGAAGGAGCTGCATTGGAGCGGTTTGAACTTCCCAGAGAGGAAGCCATTGCTTTCATGGAAGAACGCAATGAGCCTTACAAGGTGGAGTTGATCAAAGATCTTCCGGAAGATGCTGTAATTTCCTTCTACAAGCAGGGAGACGATTTTGTGGATCTTTGTGCAGGCCCTCATTTGATGTCCACCAAAAATATCAAGGCATTTAAGCTGATTTCCTCTTCCGGAGCATATTGGAGAGGCAGTGAGAAAAATCAGATGCTTACCAGAATTTACGGTACAGCCTTTGCTAAGAAAGATGAACTGAATGCTTATCTGGAGCATTTGGAAGATATCAAGAAGCGTGACCATAATAAGCTTGGCCGTGAGATGGAACTGTTTACAACGGTAGATGTGATCGGTCAGGGACTTCCCCTTTTGATGCCGAAGGGTGCAAAGATCATTCAGACTCTGCAACGCTGGATCGAAGATCTGGAAGATAATGAGTGGGGCTATATCCGCACCAAAACACCTCTGATGGCTAAGAGTGATCTGTACAAGATTTCCGGACACTGGGATCACTATACAGATGGTATGTTTATCCTTGGGGATAAGGACAGTGATAAGGAAGTGATGGCACTTCGCCCCATGACCTGCCCGTTCCAGTACTATGTATATAAAGCAACCCAGCATTCCTATCGGGATCTTCCCCTTCGTTATTCTGAGACCTCTACACTTTTCCGTAATGAGGATTCCGGCGAGATGCATGGTCTCACCCGTGTACGTCAGTTTACTATTTCAGAGGGTCATCTTATCGTTCGCCCGGATCAGATGGTGGAAGAGTTTAAGGGATGTCTTGCTCTGGCAAAATATTGCCTTACCACGCTTGGTGTGGAAGAGGATGTGACATATCACCTTTCCAAGTGGGATCCTGACAATAGGGAAAAATATATCGGCGAGCCGGAAGTCTGGGAAGAGACAGAGGGTCATATCCGCCAGATCCTTCAGGAACTGGATATCGATTTTGTAGAAGATGTAGGTGAGGCTGCATTCTATGGCCCCAAGGTGGATATCAATGCCCAAAATGTATATGGCAAGGAAGATACCATGATCACGATCCAGTGGGATGCTCTTCTTGCAGAGCAGTTTGATATGTATTATGTGGATCAGAATGGTGATAAAGTTCGTCCTTACATCATCCACAGAACCTCATTGGGCTGTTATGAGAGAACCCTTGCATGGCTGATTGAAAAATATGCCGGCAAGTTCCCCACCTGGCTTTGCCCGGAACAGGTAAGAGTTCTTCCTATTTCTGAGAAATATATCGATTATGCTAAGAATGTAGAGAAGGAACTGAAGAAGAACGGAATCCTTTGCACAGTAGATGAGCGCTCAGAGAAGATCGGATTTAAGATCCGTGAGGCGAGACTGGACAAGATCCCCTATATGCTGGTAGTGGGACAGAAGGAAGAGGAAGAACAGACCGTGTCTGTCCGCAGCCGTTTTGCAGGTGATGAGGGCAGTCAGAAACTTTCCGATTTCATTGCAGCAATTTCCGAGGAAATCCGTACCAAGGCTATTCGAAAGGAAGAAGTAACCGAAACAAAATAGTGATCAGAAACTTGATCATAATTTGATACTAATTTGATAAAAAATCTCTGTAACCGGCAAACAGCCGGAAACAGAGATTTTTTGCTTTATCTGTTTGGTATCTGTTTTTATATGGAAAAAGATACCGGTGAATCAGAGATCACTTATCGCAGATCTGGGATAAGGTATCAAAGAAGGCAGGGTAGGAGATCGCGATGCAATGGGGATCATCAAAAGTGGTCTCTCCTTCAGCAACCAGTCCTGCTATGGAAAATGCCATGGCAATGCGGTGGTCAGCATAGGTCTTGATATCAGCGCCGTGTAAGATATTTCCACCGTGTATGATCATGCCGTCATCTGTTGGCTCTACAGATGCACCCATGGCAGTTAGATTCTGTGTTACCGAGGCAATACGGTCAGATTCTTTCACCTTCAGTTCCTGTGCATCCCGGATGATGGTAGTTCCCTGGGCGCAGGCTGCCATAACAGCGATGATGGGAAGCTCATCGATAAGAGTGGGAATGAGATCTCCTTCAATGACAGTACCTTTTAAGTCAGAGGTGCATACATGGATATCACAGACTTCTTCGCCGGATACCAGACGCCTATTTTCTAACGTCATATTTCCGCCCATCTGCTGGACCACCTTAAGAATACCGGCACGGGTGGGGTTGGTATTGACATTGCGGATCAACAGGTCAGCGTTTTGGCAGATCAGTCCTGCAGCAATAAAATAGGCCGCAGAGGAAATATCACCGGGGATCATGATCTTCTGGCCGTAAAGCTGGGGATGGCCCAGGATGGAAGCGGTGGTGTCATGCGAGGTAACTTTTGCGCCAAATCCAGACAGCATCAGCTCGGAATGATTCCGGGAAAGTACCGGCTCCGTTACGGAGGTTTCCCCGTCTGCGTAAAGTCCAGCAAGAAGGATGGCGGATTTTACCTGAGCGGAAGCAACCTTACTGGTGTAGGAAATGGGATGCAGTTCCTTTCCTTTGATAGTCAGTGGTGCACAGTCATTTCCCTTGTCGGAAGATATATCTGCACCCATTAAGGATAAAGGCTCCATAATGCGCCGCATGGGACGTTTTTGGATGGAAGCATCACCGTTTAAATGAGAAGTAAAGTTCTGCCCCGACAAAATTCCGCTGATAAGCCGGGTGGTGGTGCCGCTGTTTCCTACATCCAGGGTATCGGAAGGTTCTTTCAATCCGTACAGCCCCTTTCCGTGTATGGTTACGGTGCTGCCATTGTGCTGGATATCAATGCCCATGGAACGGAAGCAGGAAATGGTGGAGCGACAGTCGGCTCCATCTAAAAATCCCTGTAATTCCGTAATGCCGGAAGAAATGGATCCAAACATAATGCCTCTGTGGGAGATGGATTTATCACCCGGTACAGTAATTTCTCCTTTTAAGGAGGATACTTGATGTATTGCAGTCATAATTTTTAACCTTTCTGATTTAGCGATGAATGGTGTAATGATTTCGCTGTAACAATGCGATGGCAGCTTCTAAGGAATCCTGGTCGTACATTTCAATGTGAAGAACCCCATCCTGATATTCCCGATTGTGAATGATTCCGATATTTTTAATGCTCAGCTGATTGGTGGCAAGGATGGTGGCTATGGTTGCGATTCCACCTGCCTCGTCAATCAGATCGCAATAAAATTCGTATACAGAAGGCAGAAGTCCTCCGGTTTTACGGACGGTAAGGTTATCCCTGTAATCTTTGGCCGTCTGAAATTGTGCCATCAATTCTTCTTCATTCATATCTGACAGGATCTGGTGAAACTCAGAGAGTTTATCCTGGTAAGCTTCCAAAAGGTGGAGAATCTCATCCCGATTGGTAAGACAGATGTTTTGCCACATTACAGGAGAAGAGGAAGCAATTCTGGTAATATCACAGAATCCTCCGGCTGCAATGGTCTTTAAGGTATCAGATTCGTCGTCTTCCTCCCGCACAAGATTCACCAGAGTGGCGGCAATGATGTGGGGAAGATGACTGATGGCTGCAGTGGAAAAATCATGCTTCTGAGGTGTCATGGGAAGAGGGATAGCTCCCATCTTTTTCACCAGGTCATAAAATTCATGGAAATCATCCTCCGGGAAATCTTTCCCGGGAGTGAGGATATAGTATGCATTCTCAAGCAGAAGTTCTGAAGAATGACTGTATCCTATGGTTTCTGAACCGGCCATGGGATGACCGCCGATAAACCGGGAGGAAAGTCCCAGATCTTCAATGGCTGAGGAAATATCCCCTTTGACACTTCCCACATCTGTAAGGATACAGTGGGGGGAAAGGTGATCTTTTAATTTTTCCAGATATGAAATATTGACTTTTACGGGACTGCATAAAAATAACAGGTCACATTTTCCGAATTCTTCCAAGGGCAGGAAAGTGTCATTATCAATGATGCCATCTGCAAAAGCCTGCTGCAGCGTGCTTTCCCTGGATGTCAAGGCAATCAGGGAAGCCTGGGGATATAATTTTTTTATGGTTTTGGCAATGGAGCCGCCGATGAGCCCAAGGCCAATAAAACCGATACGATCTAATTTCATGAGGTCTCCTATCTTTGAAGTCATAAATAAATACCACATTTATATTAGTAAAAATGGGGTGGAAAGTCAACACTTTAACACATAAAAGCATAAAAGTGCCTGGCTTTTTGGAATATCTTTTGGAAACTTCCGGGATAATAAGCTGTAACAAAGGGTCAGGGAGGAAGAAAACATTGAAAAAATTTACCCTTTATCTGGTTACTGCCGGGCTTCTGTTTCTGGCGGTACAGATCCATCCGGATCCCATACAGCCATCTTCTTTGGACGCAGCTCCCAATATTCAAATTACCTATGAACTGAAAGGTGGTACAAATTCCATATTAAACCGGGAAACCCTCACAGCCGAGGAACTGCCCTTTACACTTCAGATACCCTATCGGAAAGGCTATAATTTCAGTGGATGGTATTTAGAGGATACTTACCGGAATAAGGTAGAAATTTTAACGGAGTATAAAGATATCACACTGTATGCCAAATGGACATTGATGATCGATTCCGTGGCCAATATCAACAGTTATCCCTATGAAAGCACCCGGCGGGAAGATGTATTGCTGTTAAAAGATCTGCCATATCAGCTTTTTGATAAGATCGATACACCGGGAAATCCGAAAACAAGATGGGTGGATCTGCAGAACCACTATATTGATTCGGAAAATCAATGCCCTCAGGGATTGTGCCTGACGCCGGAATATGTACTGATTACCACATATCATGCCGGAAAGGAAGATGCACTGGGGGCGCTGATCTTTTACGACAGAAAAACAGGCGAACATGTGAAATCCTTTGGAATGGAAGCCGGCAGTCATGTGGGAGGAATCACTTTTGATGGGGAAAATATCTGGATCTGTCACTCCAACACCAGGGAAGTAGAGCGGATATCCTATGATTTTCTAAAACATCTCATCAGGGTCAGCAAACAGAATTTTATTGATATTTCCAAGTGTTTTTCCAGATATCAGGTGAAGAACAGCCCCTCGTGTATTTCTTATGAAAATGGACGGATCTATGTGGCAACTCACAAAATTTATACTACATCCTGTATGGTGGCTTACTGTTATGATAAGGAAAAGGATCAGCTGGTTGCAGAGGACAGCTTTTTTATTCCCTCCCGTGTTCAGGGGGTGGTATGGGATGAACAGGGACATGTGATCTTCAGTACGTCTTATGGAAGAAGCAGTTCTTCGTATTTGTATATTTATGATTCCATGGAAGATCTCCGGCATTTGTTTCAAAATCCCATTCTTACGGTGGAACTCCCGCCGGGGTCGGAGGAACTGGTTCTTTCCGATGACGAACTTTATCTGTTGTTTGAAACTTCCTGCTATAAATATTATGAAGGCACAGATGGAAAAGGAACCTGTGAATATCCCATCGATCAAATTGTAATTCTTGACCTGACAAGCGTTTTTTTTGATTGACAAATGAAGTGTGTGTGATAAAATTTTAGATAGTTATGTCAAATATCAGGAGGATAAAGCAATGGCAGTACCTTATAATCACAAAGTGGTTGAGAAAAAATGGCGTATGTACTGGGAAGAAAATCCCATCAACGTCAATGATGGTAAGAAAGAGAAATACTATTGCCTGGACATGTTCCCCTATCCATCCGGTAATGGATTGCATGTGGGACACTGGAGAGGCTATGTGATCTCCGATGTGTGGAGCAGGTATAAATTAATGCACGGATACTATGTGATCCACCCCATGGGTTGGGATGCATTTGGTCTTCCGGCAGAGAACTATGCAATTAAGATGGGTGTTCATCCTGCAAAGTCCACAGAGGAGAATATCGCAAATATCAAGCGTCAGATCAATGAGATCTCAGCAATTTATGACTGGGATATGGAAGTAAACACCACAGATCCCAAGTTCTATAAATGGACACGGTGGATCTTTATCCAGATGTTTAAGAAAGGTCTTGCTTATGAGAAGGAGATGCCCATCAACTGGTGTCCTTCCTGTAAAACAGGACTTGCAAATGAGGAAGTTGTAAACGGCAAATGTGAGCGCTGCGGTGCTGATGTTACCAAGAAGAACATGAAGCAGTGGATGTTAAAGATTACTGCTTATGCAGACCGTTTGCTGGATGATCTGGACAAACTTGACTGGCCGGAGAAGGTTAAGAAGATGCAGACAGACTGGATCGGCAAGAGCTACGGTGCAGAAGTTGATTTCAAGGTGGAAAATTCCGAAGACATCATTACCGTATACACCACCCGTCCGGATACTTTACATGGTGCAACCTTTATGGTACTGGCTCCGGAGCATGAACTTGCAAAGAAACTGGCAACGGAAGAGCAGAAAGCTGCAGTGGAAGATTATATTTATCGCACATCTTTGCGTTCTTCCGTAGACCGTCTTCAGGATAAGGAAAAGACAGGTGTATTTACCGGAAGTTATGCCATCAATCCGTTGAATGGCGCAAAGGTACCCATCTGGCTGTCTGATTATGTTCTGGCTGATTACGGTACCGGAGCCATCATGTGTGTACCGGCTCATGATGACAGAGACTTTGAATTTGCAAAGAAATTTGACATCCCCATCATCCAGGTAATTGCAAAGGATGGTAAGGAGATTGAG
Source organism: uncultured Pseudobutyrivibrio sp. (assembly GCA_945946605.1). Taxonomy (GTDB): domain Bacteria; phylum Bacillota; class Clostridia; order Lachnospirales; family Lachnospiraceae; genus Pullilachnospira_A. Next base: position 8,838 of record CAMEWP010000052.1, read on the forward strand.
AATATGACCGAGGCTTATACAGAGGCAAGCGGTACCATGATCAATTCCGGAGAGTGGAATGGTATGGAATCTGCAGTGCTGAAGAAGGAAGCACCGGCTATGATCGAGAAGATGGGTATTGGTAGAAAAACCACCAATTACAAGCTTCGTGACTGGGTATTCTCCCGTCAGAGATATTGGGGTGAACCCATTCCCATCATTCATTGTCCGGACTGCGGAGCTGTTCCTGTTCCCGAGGAAGAATTGCCACTGCTGTTACCGGAAGTGGAATCCTATCAGCCTACCGGAACCGGAGAATCCCCTCTGGCTGCCATTACAGACTGGGTAAATACCACCTGTCCCTGCTGCGGAAAGCCGGCGAAGAGAGAGACCAACACCATGCCTCAGTGGGCAGGATCATCCTGGTATTTCCTTCGCTATGTGGATAATAAAAACGATGAGGAACTGGTTTCCCGCGAAAAGGCAGACAAGTATCTGCCAGTTGATATGTACATCGGTGGTGTGGAACATGCCGTTCTGCATCTGCTTTACTCCAGGTTCTATACGAAGTTCCTGTATGATATTGGCGTGATCGATTTTGATGAACCATTCCAGAAGCTGTTTAACCAGGGTATGATCACCGGTAAGAACGGTATCAAGATGAGTAAGTCCAAGGGCAATGTGGTTTCACCGGATGATCTGGTAAGAGATTACGGATGTGATTCCCTGCGACTTTATGAACTCTTTGTAGGACCGCCGGAACTGGATTCCGAGTGGGATGACAGAGGAATTGAAGGAGTTTACCGCTTTATTACCCGTTTCTGGAAACTTGTGATGGATCAGAAAGATCAGGATGCACCGGAGACAAAGGAACTGGTAAAACTTCGCAACCGCCTGGTTTACGATGTGACTACCCGTCTGGAGAATTTCAGCCTGAATACTGTTGTTTCTGCTTTCATGGAGTACAATAACAAGTTTATTGAACTTTCCAAGAAGGGCGGCGTGGATAAGAAGACATTGGAGACTTTTGTCCTTCTGATGGCTCCCTTTGCACCTCATATCAGTGAGGAGTTGTACCACGAACTTGGCCATGATACATCTGTATTTGCAGCTCAGTGGCCTACCTATGACGAGAAAGCAATGGAAGATGATGAGGTTGAAATTGCAGTTCAGATCAACGGTAAGACAAGAGCAGTGGTATCTCTTGCAAAAGATGTTGCAAAAGAAGAGGCACTTGCCAAAGGAAAGGAAGCCTTAGGTGACAAACTTTCCGGCAACATTGTAAAAGAGATCTATGTTCCCGGCAGAATCATCAATCTGGTTGTGAAATAAGATAAAAAATGAAAGAATATAAATCCCTTCAAGGCAGCAAAACCGTTGCCTTGAAGGGATTTTTTTCATTTCCTGGGACGAAATGTTTTTACCAGGGAAATGATCTTATCAGCCTTTGCGGCTTCCTCTGCAGACATATTTTGTTTTAAGAGAGAGATCAGAAGTTCTGTTTCCTGCTGGTTAAAGGTATAACCCTGCTGCTTGGCAGAATTGGCGGCAGCATTTAATTCTCCGGCCAGCTGTTTTGCATCTCCGGAAAAATTTTTGTTTGCAAACTGAAGCAGAAAATTCAGCTTATCCTGTGGTATATTTGCGGCTTCCGGATGATTCCGGATAAAATCCATATTCATACATCACCTGCCTGAAAGAATACTTCATAGGTGGAAACTAACTGGATTACATTGAGAATGCTGTCCAACTGTTTCTGTTCCTGCGGGGAGCAAAGATCCCGTAAGTCCTGCAATAGTTCCACGGCAGCATCCGGGGAATGTTCCATGGCAGATATCTGTGTAAGATTTTCTGGATTTTCAAAAAATGCAATAGTTTTTTGCATCTGAAGAAAAGAGATCACCATGGAGAGGCTGCGCTGCAACTGGGGATTTACATAGGGCAGCGTTGTTTTTAACATATTGATTTCCCGGGACTGCAGACGGGTGTCGTACAGTGACAAATGTTCTTCTTCCATAAAAGTCCTTTTTTCTTAGATTATATGATGAATCTTCGGTGGCTATGACGTAGGATCTTCATATAGTATTATAAAGAATGAAAAGACGGAAGATCATGAAAAGGATCGTGGTAGAAGGCAACCAATGCTATGAGATAGATGAGGATTGTGTGAAAGCGAAAGAACGGGAAAATAGAGATACACCTTTGGACCAAAGAACGGAATCCGGGAAAACGAAGTCACTGGAAAAGTCTCGGGAAAAAGCTATTGCAAAAGAATAAACGATAATGATATAATCATCAGGTAAAAAATGAAAGTACGGTTTGAAGGGCTGTAAGCTTAGTAGATGTAAAAGGGAATCCGGTTCGAATCCGGAACAACCGCCATTACTGTATTTGACAAGAAGGGAACCATGTGTTCATTGAAGTATGAGGTAGCAATGCTTTTACTTTGAGAAGAACTGTTCCTGCGGCAAAGTGATTTGCCTCATCATAAGTCAGGATACCTGCCGTGCTTTTTAAGGTTTAACACAACTTTGGTGAGAAGAGTGCAACCGATTTATTACTGTATAACGGGCTTTTGTGTTGCAGTCTCTTTTTCTCTACGATACAAAAGTTTGTTTATGATGTGTAAGTCAGTTGTACTCTTTTAACCTATTGGGTTAAAAGAGTATTTTTTATTTCATGGGAAAGTGCTCGCTATTGAAATAAAAAACGCTCCGCGAAATGATAGTATTCAGAAGGGAGGTAACATGATAGCCGAAGAAAAAAAGGTCTGGGCGGTAGAACTTTTGAAAGAAAAAGCACAAAAACTTGGCAGGCTGCCGAAAAAAGACGATTTTGACGAGGCTACACGCTCCCGAATAAAAGCTTTTTTGGGTCCTTGGCCAAGGGCATTAGAGGCAGCCGGACTAAAGGAAGAAAAACAAAAAAAAGAGACAGAAAAAACAAAGAAATGAGGAAACCCAAAAATGAAGAAAAAAATATTAAGTCTATTTCTTGCCATGGTTTTAATCCTTGGAATGATTCCGACAACGGTATTTGCGCAGGGTAGAGCAGGCATTACCGTTTATATGACGGTATTTAATGAAGGAAAGTTCTGTAAAACAAAGGATGATGAGGTAATGTGGCAGAAGGCGGTGACGGTGACAGACCTCAATGGCGACGGTGTATACAGCCTTGATGAGGCTCTTGCAGCAGCCCATGTCACATATCATAAAAACGGAGCGTCTGCATACGGAACTGAGGTTGGAATGTACGGCACAAGTGTCATAAAACTTTGGGATATTTCGACCTATTCTACCGGATTTTATCGCAACAATGTGATGACGGCTCCAGTGGATCAGGAAAAAGT
>CAMEWP010000053.1 GCA_945946605.1 uncultured Pseudobutyrivibrio sp.
ATATTAAGTAAAGATATTGTATTTCTGCATGATGGGAACATAGGGAGTCCATATAAAGGCATTTAATACCGGACATGACGGCAGTTTTTCCACAGGGCATGCCAACAGTACGGCAGATATGCTGACCCGTCTGGAGACCATGGTTATGATGGGCAGTGATATCCCTCTGACCGCAGTCCGACAGCAGATCGCATCCGGAGTAGATCTTCTGGTGCATTTGGGGCGGCTGCGGGATAAAAGCAGAAAACTTTTAGAGATTACGGAGGTTTTGGGGGTAGAGAATGGGGAGATCTGCCTGGGAAAGTTGTTTGAGTTTCAGGAAACCGGAGAGGAAGAGGGGAGGATCACGGGGCAATGGATCAAAACAGGATCACTGAAGAAGAGGGAGAAGTTAGTACGAAGCGGGATTTTTCTTCCGGAAGAAGGAGCCGATGGGTAATACAGGGATGCGTGTTGTCTGTGTTGGTGGCCTGGATGTTTTACGATTCTCTCTGGGGAGGATTTTGCGTAGTTGTGGTGATCCCTTTCTGGGTTTACCGGATGAGACGGTTGGCGGTGCGACAGGAGAAAAGCTGCAAAGAGAGGGAACTGAAAGAGTTTCTCCAGCTTTTATCCATGGCACTGCAGGCAGGATTTGCTGTGGAACAGGCTTTTGTGGAGGTTGAGAAGGAACTTCGTATGATGCATGGAAAGGACAGCCGGATTCTGCCGCTGTTGGTGCGGATGAACAGAAGAGTGGCGCTGAATCGTCCGGCAGAAGAGGAGTTTTTATGTCTGGCAAAAAAACTGGGACTGGAGGACGGTCTTCGGTTTGGCTATATTTTTCAGGCATCCAGGCGCCTGGGCAGCGATCAGGTCAGATTGCTGGAAAATGCTGCCGGGAAGCTGGAAGAAAAGATCCGGATACAGCAGGAAAATCAGATACTGGTGGCGCAAAAACAACTGGAACTGCAGGTTATGTATATCATGCCACTGTTGATTGTCGCTTATGTTAAGTGTACTTCCTATGATTTTCTGGCTGTGCTGTATCACAATCTGCAGGGAGTTTTCATTATGAGTCTCTGTCTTGTGGCCTATGGAGGAATGATTTTGCTGGGAGATTGGATCCTGCAGATTGATGTGTGAGGAGAGAAGGAATGAAGGAAATGATGATAAGTGTGGGTCTGCTGTTGCTGGCGATACTGGCATTTTGGTACCTGAAAGGCAGGGGACGGCCGGTGCAGCGCAATATTCGTATGACGGTGCTTTGCATGCAGTGTCTTGGAATAGCAGTTTGTGTTTTTGATGTGGCAGAGCAGCACTTCTTCGACGACAGTCTGGAGCGGAATCCTCCGGGAAAGGGGGAGAACATCTATGATCTTACAGTATCCGGAGGAGACTTTTCAGAAAAGATGGAAGTGAAAGTAGAGGAGCAGGAACTTTCTCATCAGGAGATAAAAAACCTTTTTGCTGAGGCCAAAAAGGAGATTGAGGAAAGTTTTTTGGGAGAGAATGACTCTCTGGATCATGTGAATCAGAATGTGGTGGTGTCGGATACCTATCAGAATGGGCTGGTTGAGGCAGACTGGTCTTTTGACAACAGTGATGTGATTGCGTCGGACGGTACACTGCGGCAGGAAGGGATAGAGCAGGAGGAGCTGGTAACGGCCAGCGTGAGATTGTACTACAGGGAATACGAAAGCCAGTACACCTTTTCTTTTATGGTGGAACCGCCGGATCCGGATACACAGGAAGGATTTCTCTATTCTGTAAAAAAGGCATTGAAAGATCAGCAGGAGATATCATCACAAGATGAGATGCTGACACTTCCGGTGGCGACGGGAGATTATCAGCTTCAATGGTCTGTGCAGAAGGCGAATCGGGGAATGCAGCTGGTTTTCCTTGGTGCGGCAGCAGGGGTCGCAATGGTATTTGCAAACCGGGAGGAAGAAAAGAGAAAACTGCGTCGGGAAGAAGAGGAAAAAAGAAAGGATTACCCGGAGCTTATCAGCAGCCTGTCTCTTTATATCGGTGCCGGATTTGGTGTGCAGCAGGCCTTTGGGCAGATCTGTGATATGTATATGGAACAGCGGAGGGAAGAAGAAATCCGTCCCGGATATGAACAGATCCTTATGACATATCGTGAGATGCAGGACGGAACAGGGCAGACGGAAGCGCTCCGGCATTTAGGACAGCGGAATGCTTTGCCGGAATATCGTAAACTGTCGCTGCTTCTGATCCAAAATCTTCGGAGAGGAACCAGGGAATTGTGTCTGATCCTGGAAAGAGAGGAACTCATTGCCTTTGATATGAGAAAGATGCAGGCACAGAAAAGTGGGGAAGAAGCCTCGACGAAATTACTGCTGCCCATGATGGGGATGCTTGTGATAGTGCTGGTCATTCTTATGGTGCCGGCAATGATGACAATGAAACTATAGGGAAAAAGAAATAGGAAAATAGAAACAGAGAAAAGAAACAGAAAAAAGAAACGGGAGGAGGAGCTGGAATATGAGAATAAAAGCATTTCTTTTGGAAGAGGACGGAGTCGGTGTGGTGGAAGTGATATTGATCCTGGTGGTACTGATCGGACTGGTATTGCTGTTTAAGGAGCAGATCACAGATCTTGTAAATGATATTTTTGACACCATATCCACTCAGGCAGGGAGAGTCTGAGTCTTGCGATATCAAATGCGATACAAAGAAGGAAGCGTCAGCGTCTTTTTTGCACTGCTGCTGCCCCTGGTCTTTTCTCTCTTCTTTTGCATGCTGGAGGTTACCAGGTATCAGGGGATGAGCCGGAACAGTCAGGAAACAACAGAAATTATTCTGCAGAATATCATGTCAGAGTATGACCGGTGCCTGTGGGAGAGATATGGAGTGCTGGCACTTGATATGGGATATCTGACCGAAAACGGCAATACTGACCGGCTGGAGCAGCGGATGAGATCTTTTGGTGTGGCATGTACTTCGGAAGACCTGCAGCAAAATTATTTTACCGCCCTTCAGACAATGGGGTGTCAGGCGGAGAGTTTCCGCCTGTTGACAGATGATGGCGGCGGGGATCTGATCCGTCAGGGAGCCCAGGTGATGAAGGAAGAAGGAAGGAACCGGTTGCTGGAAGAGTGGATGAAGCAGGCACAGGATATTTCAGAGGAAGGTATACCAAATGTGGCAGAGCTGGTGCTTCAGGCAAAAGAAGCCATAGGGGAAGCAAAAGAGGCAGGGGCGGAAACAACAAATCAGGAGAAAACCCAGTCCGGGGGAATGGGAGAAGAAACCAGCGACGGTGAGGACACTGCCTGGGATGATAGTAAGGGGCAGAGCGAGATTGAACTGAAAGATGATCCCCTGGAAGTGTTTGAACAGTGGAAACAGATGGGGATCCTGGCACTTGTGATGGAGACAGAAGACATCTCATCTTCTTGTATGGATTTGGAAAATGTGGTGTCCCATCGGAGCCTGTTACAGGGAAATGGGGAGAGCAGCGAAGAGATCCATATGGCACAAAAGGTATTGTTTGGGGAATATGTTGTAAAAAAATGTGGCTGTTACACGACATCTGTGGAATCACAGGGGCTGACATATCAGGCAGAATATATCATCGCCGGAAAAGACAGCGACGCAGAAAATCTGGAATCTGTGGCAAAGAGGCTTCTGGGTATTCGGGAAATAGCCAATCTCATCACTCTGGCTTCGGATCAGCAGCTTCGGACCCGGGCCATGGAAGTGGCGGCAGCACTTGGGGGAGCTACGGCGGGGCCGGTATGTCTTCAGGCAGTACAGGTGGGAGTCCTGGCAGTTTGGGCATTTGTTGAGAGTGTGCTGGATGTGCGGCTTCTGCTTCAGGGAGGACAGGTGGCTGCCGTAAAAAGCGCAGCGGACTGGACCAGTGATCTGCTGCAGCTAGGACAATATCTTCCGGTGTCCTGTGTTGCCAAGGAGAAGGATGGCGGGATGAGTTATGAGGATTATCTTCGGGGAATGCTTTCGGTTATGGAAACAAAAAAACTGGGGCTGCGGAGCTGTGATGTGATAGAGCGGGAACTGCAGCTGAGAGAAGAATGTCCGGAACTTTCTGTGGACCGGATGATTTCGGGAATGTCCGTTGTATGCAATTACCAGGGACAGACCTTGTTTGGACAGTTTGTCACGCTGTCGGATGGGGTATTTCCGTCCTATAGTTTTACCAGGGAGGCGGAAATGGATTATCAATCATATTGAGGAGGTGTATCAGGGTGTCTCTTTCTTTACAACCTAAAATCAAATCTAAAAATTCTAATCAAATCTCTCTTCTCAAAAGGCAAGACATATCGTGGTGGAGTGTTACTGCTTTTAAACATCGTGGGAAAGAGGCACCCTTATGCACCTCCTTGGACTGTTCCGACAGTTTTGACGCAAGTTATACCATAGAAGCGGCATGTATCCTACCATTGTTTCTGACGGCAATGATATTTGTACTGTTCTTCTTTCAGATGTTCTTTGTGCAGTGGGGGATACAGAGGGCTTTGGAAGATACGGGCAAAAGTCTGGCCCTTACGGCGGGGGTATCCCAACAGGAAGATTCTGCAGGTACAGCAGCAGTAGGTGCTGCGGCAGCCTTTCATCTTGCCCGTATCCGGCATTACCAGGTGCCGACAGGGTTTATCCGGGGCGGATGGGCAGGGATGGATTACAGTGACAGTTCCATTTCTGATCATTATATAGAAATGGTTGTGCATTATCGAATGGAAGTGCCATTAAAGCTTTTGGGCGATTTTGGATGGAATGTGACCCAGAGTACCAGGTGCCGGAAATGGGTGGGATATGATGCCGCGGAAAATGCCGGAGATGGGGAATGGGTTTATGTAACGCCATATGGCACATCCTACCACAAGGATGCAGGCTGTGCCTATTTAAATCCTTCTGTGCGAGCAGTAAAAAAAGATACGATTGGGGACATGAGAAATGATGAAGGTTCTAAATACGATGCCTGCCGGGCCTGCAAAAACAGGCAAACACAATCGGAATATTATTATATTACAGATTATGGAGATGTATATCACAGGGCGCTGGACTGTGAGGGCCTGAAAAGAACCATATATCGCATAAAGGCAGATGAGGCGGAGGCATATGGGCCCTGTCCCAAATGTGCTGCTGCATAAGGAAAAAGGATAAAAGGTAAAAAATGATAATGGAACTACTGTTGTTGCTGTTTTTGGGGATTGGTGCCTGGCAGGATCTGAAAGAAAAAAGAATATACCTGTGGGTGATCATCCTGTGGACGACGATGGGGATTGTGTTGAGAATATTGGAATTTGCCGGAGAAAGCCATGAATATGGGGGAATTCTTGCCGGGATGGGGATCGGAGGCATATTGTTTTTGCTTAGTCTGTTGGGCGGACAAGTCGGCACCGGAGACGGTTTGGCAGTTGCCGTGATGGGGCTTTATCTGGGATTTTGGGATACCCTGAGCGTATTTTTTGGCGCAAGTATATTGGCGGGGATCACGGGGATGGCGTTATGCCTGTTGTTTCACTGGAAAAGAAATGCCAGAATACCCTTTCTGCCCTTTCTTCTGGTGATGAATGTGATCCGCATAGCAGCAGGAGGATAAAAGGTATGATGATAAAAGGGATGAGGACAAAAGGTATGGGAATGAAGATCCTAAGGAAAATAATGGGGAAAAGGGTCAAATACAGATACTTTGAAGCCAGCTTTACAGTGGAGGCTTCCTGGGTGATGGTAATATGTCTGGGAATCGTGATGGGCGTTATCCTTTTGGGATATGAATTATTTTATGACACTATGGAGTCAGTAGCCGGAGATGGGATGGATATTCAGGCGGTTAGCTGGTTTCGGATGTGTTCTGCGGGAAAGGAGTTGCTGCAGTGATATGGAAGTGCAATATAAAAGAAATTTTAATGAGAGTTACCTTATATTGGAAGGGGAAGGACGGGAGTGTGCTTATGAAGAACAGATGATGGAAAAGAATCAGATTACATCCCTTTTGTCCTTTTATACCATGGAAGTCAACAACCGAGTCCAGTTCTGGTATGACATTACAGGAAAAGAATCCCTGAAAGATTATATACAGCGGGGAGAATGGTCCATAGAGAAGTTGGAAGAAATCGTGCGGTATATGGATGGGGCATATCGTGAACTGCAGAAATATCTGGTGAAACAGGAACATATTCTGCTTTGTCCGGAGACGATTTTTCTGGAGAGAAAGGAAGGGGAACTTTGCATGTTTCTCTGCTATTATCCCGGGGAACTTGACAGTATCTTTGTGCAGTTTCGGGAAGTAATGGAATTTATCCTGTCTATGGCAGATGGCAGGCAGAAAGAAATAACAGAGATATGCTACCGGCTTTATGATATTGCTATCAGGGAGCATTACAGTTTCTGGCAGTTACTGGACTGTATACAGTCATACCGAATGGAACTTGCAGAGGATCAGTGGAAGACGAAAGATCAGGCTTCATATAAGGAGATCCGGGACAAAGAACAGGTCGAAAAAAATCCGGAAGAAAGTGTGGATTCGGATGTGCCTTCTGCAGATACGGGCAGAGCCTGTGATATGCAGGAAGGTGGAAGTATGATGAGGGAAAAAGTACAGAACCTTGCCGCCCTGCTTAAAAACCGGGCACAGAAGGGATGTGAAGAAATTTTTCAGATGATCAGGGGATCCCAGGATGCCACGGGGGATCAGGGGGTGGATTTTATGTATGACTATGAAATGGAAGATGGTGATCTTGCATTGCAGAGGCCAGTTTCCAGTGGAAAGTCTGCCCGTTTAGAGTATCAGGGAAATGGCAGGGAATCGGATTATCTCATGGATCAGGATCAGATGAGAGTAGGACGGGACCGGAAGGAAAATGAGGTGGTGCTGCAATCGGCGCTGGTGGAACGATGCCATGCAAAGATTTATGGTACGGCGGAAGGTTATTTTCTGGAGGATCTTGGCAGCCGCCATGGAACTTTTTTGAATTATGCCAGACTCCCTGCGCACCAGAAGGTTCCGCTGCAGTCTATGGATGTGATCCGTTTTGCTGATGTGGAATATCTTTTTGTTTTACCATAAAGGTTTTGGAGTGGGGTGATAAGGGTTTTACAATAAGGGATTGATTTGTGCTGTCAGAAAGAGGTAAAATCATAGACAGATATTATCTGCTGAAAGGAGACTGTACATGAGAGACACAAATTGTATTTTCTGTAAAATTTTAAACGGAGAAATCCCCTCCAACACCATCTATGAGGATGACACTTTTAAGGTTATTTTAGATATCGGACCGGCCAGTAAAGGACATGCCCTGGTGATCCCAAAAGAGCATTATTCTGATCTGTATGATCTGGATGATGAAGTGGCAGCAAAGGCTCTTCCCCTGGCGAAGAAACTGGCAGCTCACATGACAGAAGTATTGGGATGTGACGGCATGAATCTGCTGCAGAATAATGGTGAGGCAGCGGGACAGACGGTACATCATTTCCATCTTCATCTGATTCCCAGATACGAAAGTGAGCAAAATAAGAGCCTGCTCACATGGGCGCAGGCTCAGATTTCTCCGGAAGAGATGGCAGAGATCAGACAATCTCTTGAATTAAATGCATAATGGTGTCAACAGCGTCCATCTGACCGCTTTGCTCCATGGCATGAATATAAGAAGCACGATGTTCGCTGACTTCCCTGATAGCGTCAAATAAGACCTGGGGAGTCAGCGATTCTTCTTCTATGACATAGGAGAATCCCTGGCTTTCAAAGGATCTTGCGTTTAATATCTGATCTCCACGGCTGGCTTTTGCTGACAGCGGGATCAAAATATTGGGCTTGTGAAGGGCCAATAGTTCGCAGATGGAGTTTGCTCCTGCACGGGAGATCACCAGATCGGCAGCAGCAAAGAGGTCTGCCAGATTGTCGCTGATATATTCATACTGGGCATATCCCTGACGGTGTTCTAACTCCGGATCCAGATTGCCTTTGCCGCAGAGATGGATCACCTGGAACTGTTCCAACAGCTGATCCAAAGAACCTCTGACCGCATTGTTGATAAAGACGGATCCGATGCTTCCGCCAATGATGAGGAGCACAGGTTTGTCTGCAGTAAAATGGCAGAAATCCAGGGCGGCAAGACGATTGCCGGTCAGCAGTTCCCTACGTATGGGAGAGCCGGTGAGTACAGCCTTTCCTTCCGGGAGATATTTCAGTGTCTCCGGGAAATTACAGCATACCTTTGTGGCTGCCGGTATCGCCAGTTTGTTGGCAAGGCCGGGTGTCAGGTCGGACTCGTGGATGATGACGGGAATATGTCTTGTTTTGGCGGCAAGAACCACCGGAACAGAGACAAAACCGCCCTTGGAAAACAGGATATCCGGCTTCAGTTTTTTTAACAGTTTTCTGGCCTGGAAAAATCCTTTTATTACCTTAAAAGGATCAGAGAAATTTTTGGGGTCAAAATAACGGCGAAGTTTTCCGGAAGAAATTCCATAATAGGGAACATTCTGGGCCTCGATCAGTCCCTTTTCTATTCCGTCATAAGATCCTATGTAGGATATCTCAAAACCTTCCTGACGCAGGGAAGGCATCAGAGCAATGTTTGGCGTTACATGTCCGGCTGTTCCGCCGCCGGTCATTACGATTTTCTTCATATAAAACACTCCAATCTGAATTTGATTCTGTCTTTATTACATACCATCTTACCTTCCCTGATGAAAAAATTCAAGAACCAGTAAGGGCGGATGGTGTCAAAAGTTGCGATGAAAAATGGCTTTGGGGGTCTTCTTAAAAATATGTGCAGAACTTATAATAGGAATGGACAGGCTTTTGCAAATTTTGTATAAGTTCTGCCGTATTATGTATCAATTGTATTAATAGATTTCCGTACAAAGACGGGAGTCGGTAAGGAGGTATGCATATGGAGCAGTATTTCATGGCGTCGTATGTGCTCTTACTGGCGATGACCGCAGGGTGTTTGATCCTGTGTATCATACATATGATAAGATTTCGGCACTTTCATCGAAATTTTAACCGGGTGGTGCAAAATGTACAGGATTATCTCCGGTGCGTGATGGAAGATGATGAGGAAAATACAGGGGATGTTCCGGGGGATTTGGGAGGAGAACTGATGGAACTGGATGAGGAAATTCCGGATGCAGAGGGAAGTGCGCAAAGGCTGCAAAAAATCTATCGGAATCGAGAGGCAGCAGGGGAGGTAAAAAACATGCCGGAGGAGAAAAAAGAGGAGGTTATCACCCAGGTTTTGGGGGAGATTTTCTCGTAAAACGCGCGAAAAACACACGTAAAATACATGTGAAATGCCAAAAAACTGACAAAAACTTGACAAATATATTTTACCTTGCTATAATGCCACCGTAATATTTCTGTAACAAATGTAACAAAAGTTGCATAAAAAACATAGAAATGTAATATCCTGATTAACAGGTATTGCATCTATATGGAGGATATTTCTTTATGAAAGCAGAATTTAAGAGACGCAGTATGCAGAGCCTGGCAGTATTGTTGCTGTTGGTGATGACCGGCAGTGTGGCAGCAGAGAATGTGCAGACCTTAAATGCAGGAACAAAAGAAGATGTAGTGGTAGATGGTTATCGTACCGCCGGCATCATTAATGTATTAGGCTCCATGGAGGGAGAAGCATTGGCCCGTGTGGCAGTAGCGGATTCGGAGACCATTCTTGTGGCCGCCGCTCAGGAAGCACCACAGACAGAGGCAGACCCCTGGGAGAATCGCCTGATGGCGAATGTTGAGGAATCCCTGAATGTCAGAGATGGCGCAGGTGAGAATTGTAATATTGTAGGTAAATTATTCCGCGGCAGCGTGGCAGAGATTGTCAGCCGTGAGAATGGATGGACACAGATCGTATCCGGCAATGTGCGTGGATATGTGAAGGACGAGTACTGCGTGATGGGTCAGGCTGCAGAGCAGCTGGCGGCGGCAGTATGTGAAGTGAAGGCTACCGTGACTACAGACGGTCTTCGGATCCGTCAGGAAGCCAATGAGGGAGCAAAGGTACTGAAGACAGCCTATGTTGGAAATCAGTTTACAGTAGACACTTCTGTGACAGCACCGGAAGGTTGGGTTGCTGTGAAGTGTGGGGATGCTACCGCTTATGTCTGTGCACAGTATGTGGAAGTTGCTGTTGCCTATGTGCCGGCACTTACCGTAGAAGAGTGGCAGGCTATTGTAGTTGCACAGAAGGCTGCAGAAGAGAAAGCGGCAGCAGAGCGGGCAGCCGCAGCAGCAAAGAAAGCAGCCCGTCAGACCAGCAGTACCGGCGTGACACAGAATGCGGCAGTTGCAGCAAGCTGTGATGATGTGACACTTTTGGCAGCGCTGATCCAGTGTGAGGCCGGGTCAGAGCCCTATGAAGGCAAGCTGGCAGTAGGAGCAGTTGTGATGAATCGTCTCCGCAGCGGAAGATACGGCTCCAGTATTTATGATGTCATCTATGCAAAGGGTCAGTTTACACCGGCTCGCAGCGGTAAGGTGGCAAATGTTGTGGCAAAGGGACCGAGTGCATCCTGCCGTCAGGCAGCACAGGATGCTTTGAACGGTATGGATAATACCGGCGGAGCCACCAGTTTCAGAAGAGCCAGCAGCGGTCATGCCGGAGTTGTGATCGGTCACCATGTCTTCTTCTAGAAATTTGCGAAAGATACAATAGAAAGATAGATAGGATACGATGTTTTGTAATGTGTTTTGATCTTGGCAGAGTTCGAATCGGGAGTTTTCCCGGTTGGGACTCTGTTTTTTTCTGTTTTTGTAGATTTCTCTGTGAAAGGAAACGGAAAGAAAAAAGTTATGCCATAACGATACCCTTCAGTTGTATTTGACAGAGGAATATAGTAGAATGATCTTATCCAAAATAAACGGAGAAGTTCTTTATTCAGAACAGAAAGGGAGGAGTTTTTATGTTACCACTTATTATTATTTTAATTATCGCGGTCATACTTGCTATTTCCTGTGTCAAGGTGGTTCCCCAGGCTCATGCAGTGGTTGTTGAGCGTTTGGGAGCATATCTTACCACATGGCCTGTAGGTGTACACTTTAAGGTGCCGTTTCTGGATCGCATTGCCAAGGATGTGAACCTGAAAGAGCAGGTAGTTGATTTCCCGCCCCAGCCGGTGATCACGAAAGATAATGTTACCATGCAGATCGATACCGTGGTGTATTATCAGATTACAGATCCCAAGCTGTACTGCTATGGTGTGGAGAATCCCATCATGGCAATTGAGAATCTTACGGCAACAACCCTCCGTAATATCATTGGTGATCTGGAGCTGGATGAGACCCTGACTTCCAGAGAGACCATCAATACCAAGATGCGTGCGCAGCTGGATGTGGCTACAGATCCCTGGGGTATCAAGGTAAATCGTGTAGAGTTAAAGAATATTATTCCGCCCTCTGCTATCCGGGACGCAATGGAGAAGCAGATGAAGGCTGAGCGTGAGAGACGAGAAGCCATCCTCATCGCAGAAGGTGAGAAGAAGTCCACCATTCTTGTGGCAGAAGGTAAGAAAGAATCCGCCATTCTGGATGCAGAGGCTGAGAAGCAGGCAGCTATCCTTCGTGCAGAGGCAAAGAAGGAAGCTACGATCCGCGAGGCAGAAGGTCAGGCAGAAGCTATCTTAAAGGTGCAGCAGGCAAATGCGGATGGTCTTCGTTTCCTGAAGGAAGCAGCAGTTGACGATTCCGTGATCCAGCTGAAGAGTCTGGAAGCTTTTGCAAAGGCTGCAGACGGCCAGGCCACCAAGATCATCATTCCTTCAGACATTCAGGGAATTGCCGGACTGGTGAAGTCTGTTACGGAAGTGGCAACTGATAAATAAAATCAAACAATCCACTGTGTGAAACACAATGTTAAGAGGCTGTGAAAACAGCCTCTTTTATTGTATAGCAGTCTTTTAATAAACCACCTGCTATGCAGGTGTGTCCACGG
>CAMEWP010000054.1 GCA_945946605.1 uncultured Pseudobutyrivibrio sp.
AGTCAAGCCTTACATTGATACAGTTTGTGTTGCATATGTTTCCACTCTGGCTGGTTTCTTTTTTGGCAATTTGGGCGGCAACGTTATGGATTAAGAAACAGACAGTCTCAGTGAAAATGGAACATGTGATGGTAACAGGCGGCTGGTTTTATCTGGTACTGTTTGTTCTGTGTCTTGCCGCTGTGGCAAATATACTGCCTTGTTGGGTCTTGCTGGTTATTTTAGTCTGTGCAATTTTGTGGAAGGATAAAAGTATATTAGGACAGGTGGATTATTGCCTTCTTGCTACTTTTGTTTGTTTCTTTGTGTTTATAGGAAATGTAAAAGCCATGCCACAGTTGGCACAGTTATTTCAGCAGTGGATTACGGGAAGAGAATTGACAGTGGGAATTTTGGCAAGTCAGATAATCAGTAATGTGCCGGCTGCCATCTTATTGTCTGGTTTTTCGGACAATAGCAGTATGCTTCTTTGGGCAACAGATATCGGAGGACTTGGCACGCTGATCGCTTCTCTTGCCAGTCTGATTTCTTATAAGATCTACATGAAGGAGAAACAGAGCGATAGTATTGCCTATATGAAGATGTTTACTTTGATGAACCTGTTATTTTTAACCTTGCTTTGGACCACAGCTCTTGTGGTGCTGGCTTTGTAAGCACATGAATCAGGCAGAAATATTTCATGGTGAAATCGATCTTTTCCCATATCATTTACATATTTTATGGAGGAGAAACGTGTGATGAAGATCTTTATTTTGATTTTGCTGGTGTTGTTGGTGGGATTTTTTGTTCACCATTTTACAGGATATGATAAAAAAGGATTCAATCGAAAAGGAATTCATAAAAATGGATCCAGATACGATGATTTTGGATATGATGCCAAAGGTTACGATAAAGAAGGCTATAATCGTCAAGGGTATGATATACATGGTTATGACCGTCACGGATTTAATCGTTTGGGCTATAACCGAATGGGAAAAAATATCAAAGGACAATATAACAGACGATACGATATTTACCGTGACAAAGACGGATTTGATGGCTCTCAGTGGTATCCTGTTGTTTTGACAAATCATGCCAGTGAAAGAATGATGGAGCGCATGAGAATAACCGATCAACGGAGTATGGAAAAAATGGCTTATGAGGCATACTGCTATGGAAAAAGTAAGCGTCAGATAAAAAAGAGTTCTGCTGCGTTGATGGCAGGTATTGAAGAAAAATATGACAACAGTGTATTGCTGATATATAAAGGCTATGTTTTTGCTTTCTCTCCAGACAATAAGTTGATTACCGTATATAAAAATGATCGAATTCCGCTCTAGATATTAAAAAAATGATAAACCAATATGATTGGCTTTAAAGAAAAGACGAAAAAGGAGATTGTTTGCCTCAGGCAACAGCAAGTTGCTTTCCCATAGATCATGCAGCGGATATAATGTAACTATCAATCATCATTGGGAGGAATGGTTATGGAGAGTTATGAGATCATAAAGACCTTGCGGGAAAAGAAAAATCTGACCCAGGATCAGCTGGCTGAGCGGGTAATGGTGACAAGGCAGGCGGTCAGCCGGTGGGAGAATGGTGAAACACAGCCAAATACCGAAACACTGAAATTATTGTCCCGTGAATTTGGAGTATCCATCAATACGCTTTTGGGTTCGCCACGAAAATTAATCTGTCAGTGCTGCGGTATGCCTTTAGAAGATGATGAGATCATCAGCAGGGATGTGGATGGGGCTCTTAATGAAGAGTATTGTAAATGGTGTTATGCGGACGGAACTTACACATACAGCGATATGGATGATCTCATTGATGTCTGTGTTGCAAATATGATCAATGAAAATTTTTCCGAGGAGCAGGCAAGAACTTATATGAGACAGATCCTGCCCAAACTGGATTACTGGAAAAGATATGAGGAACTCAGTGATGGCGGCCAGTTTGAAGCATTTAAGAAGCAGTTGATGGAAGAAATTAATGAGCTGCATATTGACGGCATGCCGAAAGTAGAAAAATTAAATGCTCTTGTGGGCAAATATGTAAATCTGGAATATCGGCTGCCAAGTGGGATCAGTGTAAAATTTCTGGATGATCAGACAACATATTTAGGCAACCAACTGGAATCGGAGTTTGACGGGGAACGATGCTTTGGGGTGATAGCAAATATGGAGTTTATCATGATATGTACCTATGGATTGGATGGAGAAAATCCGGAACTCATCCTTTATAAAAAAAGGTGAAAGAGAGAAAAATGGCCATTGACAATCCAGTTTATTGATAGTAAACTGAAATTAGTTTACTGATGATAAACTGAAAGGAGGAATCCATATGGCTGAGATAAAGATGGGGGTAGTGGAATCGCGTTTTGCTGATATTATTTGGGCAAATGAACCGCTGCATTCCAGAGATCTGGTGAAATTGTGTGAGAAAGAACTGAACTGGAATCGTTCTACCACCTATACGGTTTTGCGCAAACTCTGTGAGCGTGGGATTTTCCAGAATAATGGAGGAACCGTTTCTTCCATATTGTCCAGGGATGAGTTCTATGCTGTCCAGAGTGAGCAGTTCGTTGATGAGACCTTTGAAGGCTCCCTTCCGGCATTTATTGCAGCATTTACCCAAAGGAAGGGGATATCTGCGGAGGAAGCTGAGGAGATTCGTCGCATGATCGATGCAGCTGCCGGAAAGGAGTAGTCTATGGATTCTCTCTTTTTACATATTCTGAACATGAGTATCGCTGCCAGCTGGATGATCCTTGCAGTGCTCATCCTGAGGGTCTTTTTGAAAAAAGCACCCAGGTGGGTGAATGTTCTGTTATGGGGGCTGGTAGCTGTCAGACTGGTGTGCCCCTATGTCTTGGAAAGCCCGGTATCCCTGATGCCGGATTCTGTGGGAAGTGGGGATCTGGTGAGACAGTGGACAGATGATTACATTGGTGATATTGATATTTACCATTCAGGTTCTGCTTATTATGATGCTGCCATCGGCGCCGGAAGAGAGCCGATTTACGCCGGCGAGGACGGATATTATGTTGTGACAAAGCAGGATCAGTTGGGAGAGCCTGATACAGTTGAAAATACGGTTGTTCCAGTTTTATCCATTGTGTGGGTAACCGGGGTTGCGGTGATGCTTTTTTATGCTGCCTTCAGTTATCTTCGGTTGCGAAAACAGGTGGCAGCATCGGTACGGATCCAGAATGGAATCTGGATCTGTGACGATATACAGACACCGTTTATCTTAGGTATTGTCAAACCCAGGATTTATATTCCTTCCGGAACGGACGAAGCCCAGCTTTCCTATATCATAGCCCATGAAAATGCTCATTTGAAATGTCATGACCATTGGTGGAAACCTCTTGGCTTTTTGGTGTTGGCACTTCATTGGTTTAATCCTCTTGTGTGGGTTGCTTATATTATGCTTTGCCGGGATATCGAGCTGGCCTGCGATGAAAAAGTTATTCGGGACTTAAGTCATAGTGATGCCATTGCCTATTCGAAAGCGCTGCTTTCTAGCAGTGTGAGCAGGAGAGTTGTCATGGTTTGTCCCCTTGCCTTTGGGGAAGTTGGAGTCAAAGAGCGGGTAAAGCGTGTGCTGAATTACAAGAGACCGGCATTCTGGGTGATCATTGCTGCCATAATATCCTGTCTGGCAGTTGCTGCCTGCTTCCTGACAAATCCGACCATATCTGTGGACGACAGATTAGCAGTGTTTCTTGATTGTGAGATCGCATCCCATCATCAAAACGAAAATTCCAAGGATTATTTCTGCTGTCTGGATTGGGAAGTAGTGGGAGAGGAAAAAGACGGAAATACCACGACGCTTTACATGTGGGTGCTTTACCGTGAGTACAGTGATGCTGAAACCATTGATTCAGCGGCGCATACATTTACTGCCATCACAGTAGAAAATAAGGATGGCGCATATGATCTGGTGGAATACTGGATACCCAGTGATGGTGCTTATTATGACGATTCTGTTAGGGAAAAAGTTCCCATGAAACTGTGGTATCGGGCCATGGATTCCCAGCGATATATCAAACAGCAGTCTGATAAATTAGACAAAATGGCAAAGGAGCATTTCAAAAATGCCGGTGATGAAAGTCTGATTCCACAGGGGGATCTTGAAACGGCTATCAGTGAGGCAATTCTTGCACATAATTTGGCTGATAAAGAGGACGGATGCTTTTATGTAGAAAGCCACGTCCTGTTGGCTGATGAAGGAAACAGCAGTACTCCGTCATTCGGGGCTGATGATCAAGCGGATGAGATAACAGTCTATCTGCTGGTGCTCCATGAAAAATACAGCACCTACGGGAATGAGCTGGAATCTGTGGGCGGAACTTATATTCCCACTGCAATTACATTCTCTGTAAATGAATCCGGTGAGTATATCATGAAAGAATATTGGGAACCCGGGGTTGGAAGTGATTATGCGAAAGATATCCGGGCAAAGTTTCCCGGGGCGGCAGCAGAGGATGCGTTATTAAATGATCAGGAATATGTTGGAGATTTAGAGGCGCAGAACCGAAATAAGGCGCTGATGTATTTGAACCAAATGGGAAGTCTGGATGTAAGGATTGCAGACCTTCTGGATCTTATACAATCTTTCCCGGAAACTTCCTCTGATCCAAATGATTATATGGATGCTCATGCAAAGGAATATAAAGAATTGATGAATTATGGTCAGTATACTTTGCGTTACTGTTTCACAGAGTTTCTTTCCGGAAATCAAACAGACCTGCGAGGACAGATTATGGCCTCTTTGTGCAAGGACATTATGCATTCCTGGGGAGAGGTCTATCCTGCCAATGATAAAGATGCGCTAACCGGTCAGGACTGGTTCGATGCATTCTACATGGATGTAAAAGAGCAGGATAAGAGAACTTCCAGAGAAGAGTTGGAAGCCCACTATCCTGCAGCATTTCTGGTTTTGAGTATGGACAGCGCAAACTGATCAGTCTTTGAAACGAAAGACAACAATGATGGCACCCATAAGGATCAGGCTTGTTAAGACCGTGACTGTCCATAGCAGAGTGTCTGCTCCACGGCTTCCTGATGTGCAGCCAGGATATTCAGTTTGTCTACAATGTCTTCCAATGCACCGTTGACACCATTTACATCCATAAGGTAACGATAGATCTGCCGCACATTGTCCCATCGGGACAGGTTTGCGGGAGCTACCGTGCCAAATGCTTTAAAATTCAGCATCAGTTGCTTTAATGATTTCAGAGTCTTGGTATTTTGCGTGGAAACATCCGTGATCAGCTGGTTGAAACGAAGGCAGGTGTATTTCTGGTACAGGGCCAGTATCACAACCGGCAGACCGTCCTCTGCCTGAGCAATCCATTCACTGTCAAAATCCATCTGTTCGTCCGCTATCACATAGGAAATGGTCTGGCTGGTTATCCAGCATCCCCAGCGATAGCTGTTGTGGTCATAGTCCCGGACGGCGAAAACATAGTGAATATCCTCCTCGGAAGGATCATCCATATCAAACTCCAATGGGATCATCTGATGGAGAATAAAACTCAGTTTCTTCATTTCCTCCAGGGTGTCAAAGCGCTGGGGAAGTAATGCCATATTGTAACTGTAATAATCCAGCAGGATAGATGCGCTGTCAAAGAACTGAAAAAGCTGCAGCTGTCCCCCAAAAATTTACAAGCATATCGTTCAAAGAAAATTTCGTCCGCAACATTCAGATATTCATACAGTCGATCTTTCCGGAGATGGTAGCATTTTCCTACATTGGGGGTACTTTCATTGTGAAACAATGCCTTGACATTAGGATTCAGATCCGGTGTGGATACCCGATGGACATCAAACAGCTTTTCAAGACACTGCTCACTGGGCTCCTCCTGGAATTTTAACGGAATCACCAGAAAACTGCCATATTTTGTCATTGTAAGATCTCGTTCCATATGTATGTACCTCACATTCTGTCTGTATAGTCACATTATACTTTGTTTCTGCGGTTTTTCAACAAAGCTCCATCTTAATAAAACTCCTCCTTGCGGTTCCCTATGGAAGCGGGTATACTACCTGTATTACCATTGGAGGAAGAAGACATGAAAGAATTAAACAGCAAAAGATGGACGGTTTTTAAAGTGGTTACTCACATTGTGTTGATCATTGCCATTGTATACCTTTCAGAATATGGCAGTAATCTTTTGTTCCATGGCTCCATGTGGGGACAGCTTGGCATTTTACTTGTGTTGTCCGTGATTGGAGAGTGCCTGCAGGTGTTCCTTGAGGGAGTGGTGGAAAAATCCACATTTCTCCGTAAATTTTTCGAGTCGAAGTAGACCAGATTGTATAACATCGGTGAATACAATTTAAAAGATGCCGGGAACCAGTCTGGCAATGGCCATGCCTCCTACAAAGGAAACGATGTTGGCGCAAAGAGTATACAAAAGAATCTTTTTATTGGAAACCGGCGTATCACTGTATTTGCCCAAAAAGATCGTATAAGCAGTTGATTCTGCCAGGAATACCAAAAGTTCCAGAAACACATACCAGAATATAAAAGCATGGGGACCCCGGTTGTAATTAATAAAGTTCAGCAGAAGATTCAGGCAAATCTGTGTTATCACATTGACACAAAGGATAATGGCAACCTGTTCCTTTTTGCGAAATGCAAAGAACCAGGCAATGAGCAGTTCTAAAAGAATGGTAATGACCACGCGGCAGACAAAGGAGATCGCCTCCCAGGTGTAATCGTAGGATCTGTCATCCTTGGAAGAGACAATATCCAGTCCATCCATTGTTATGGTGAAGTAACTGTCAAAGGCATACCGCTCATAAATATCACTTACGGTGAAGGTGTCAAGTTTGGGATAGTACAGCAAAACTTTAAAACGGGATGGAGGATAGTAAGTCCAGTTCAGTTCTTTGCTTTCGCTGCACAGCCATCCCTCCTGCAGGAAGTAGTATCCGTCTGGATCTTCGTAGTCGACGAATGCCTGCCAGATATATCCGGATCCAGATTGTAGTTGTAAATATGATCCGGATCACCGTCCCATGCAGAGGCAGGACCGGTGGAATCCGTTTCGGAAAGCAGCGTGCCATAGCATACTTCATCCCCCATGTTTTTGAAGGTAATGCGCACAGAAGGCTTGGGGCCTGTATCGGCCCGGGCAGTGAGGGGAAATATGGAAAATGACAGGATAAAACACAGGATCCAGACAGACCATTTCTTTTTCATGGGAAATCCTTTCTTGCATCTTGAACTCTGGCAAAAACCTTGTACTTTGGTAAAAAGCTTGCTCTGATAGAATACATACACTCTGAAAAAATCAGTTCAACATTACTGTCTTTTCTTTAAGAAAACAATTCCAACAACAGACCCGATCAGTACGATGGGAGCGAACCTGACAAACAGCCATTCAAAGCCGTGGAAGAATACTCCAATCACAGCGGTCTCGGGATCATTGTAATTCCAGCCAAGATAAGGACTGTTTGCCACAAGCAAAAAGACAGACAGGATTACAATGATGATGCACAATGACAGCAGCAGCCACAGCAGAAATTTTTGCCTGGCTGTTTTTCTTTGGGCAAGTTGTAAATTGATCAGTTCCAGTTTTTCTGAGATTACTTTTAAGTCATCTGCTTTTGGTGCAGTAATTGTTTCTCCCAACAGGGTGCTTACCGGGGTTTCGAGAGCCCGAGATATGGAAAGTAACATGTCGGCATCCGGAACGGACAATCCCTGCTCCCATTTGGAAATGGTTTGTCTGACCACATTCAGCTTGATGGCAAGCTCTTCCTGGGAGAGACCTTTTGATTTTCTGATAGATTTGATGTTTTCGCTTAGCATAGGGATAACCTTCTTTCTTGTTTGTTACCGCTATTGTATGAAAGAAAAACCGTTGCAGCAAGCAACGTGTGTTAACATTGCAAGGAATAAAGATCATTTACGCTGTTATTATACCATGAGGGCAGTGGATTCAACAATGGACCGCTGTAGATTTGTGGACTATGGCTGATGGGCTGGGTCTATATGGAAAAAATATATAATGGAATCTGTTTTTTTACTAAAGAAGGTGATTTTGCGGCAGAAAATGGAAGAAGAGTATCTATACAGAAAAAATGCTTTTTGGATTCCATGATAAGAAAAATAATGGATTCAAACGATATGCGATCGTATAGCGTAAAGACACTTCCATTGAATTAAGTATAGATAATTTTTGCCTGCAGTTGCCTAAAAGGCAATCTGCAGGAACAGCGCAATAAAACACAGGATCAGTGCGCAGGGAACATATAAAAATCGTCCAATATAAAACCAGGTGTTAGCACGGGGCATCACAGAACCTTTTTGGATCTCGTGGATCAGATCATCTTTTTTCATGATCCAGAACCAGGAGATGGCACCGATGGTAGCGCCTATGGGGATGATATAAATGGAGATGATATCCATCCACGGGCCCCATTTGGAAATGGGCTCCATGTGAAGACCAATGCCCAGGCAGACAGCGCACAGCAGCACAAGAACAGCCTGACGGTTGAACTTGGGAAAACGGTGCAGCAGGGATTCTGCCACAGCTTCAAACATGTTTTGAAGAGAACTTACGCCGGCAAAAGCCATGGCGGTGTAAAGGATCACTGCAAAAAACTGACCAAAGGGAATATCCTGAAGAATTCTGGGCAGTGTTACAAATAAAAGGGATGGGCCTGCACCGACATCCAGGTTATAGGCAAAACATGCCGGAATGATCACAAGAGCGGCCACCAGTGCGGCAATGGTATCAAAGACTGCAGTGCGGATTGCCAGAGGAACCACAGGTTCGTTGTCATCCAGATATGCGCCGTAAACGATCATGCCGCTTCCTGTAACAGACAGGGAGAAAAAGGCCTGCCCCATTGCCCATACCCATACCATGGGATCTTTTAATGCGGACCAGTCGGGAGTAAACATAAATTTATAGCCGGCAGCTGCTCCCGGAAGAAACGCAACCCGGATGGCAAGAACAAGAAAAATCAAAAAGAAAAGCGGCATCATAACCTTATTTGTTTTTTCGATACTTTTTGCTCCAAGAAGCAAGGTCAGCAGGGTGCCTACAACAACGATGATATGGAAGGGAACGACAGAGTATGCCTCCCCGGAAAATCCTTCAAACCAGACAGCTGTATCCACATGCATCAACTGACCGGTAACAGAGTGAAAGAAGGCTTTCAGAATATAGGCAATGATGATGGCATAACCGATGGCAATGCAAAGGGATCCTGCCAGAGGAAGCCATCCAAGGATTCCGCCGATACGGCCGGCTTTTTCACCCCGGGTAGCCCAGGCAGCCCGGTAGGAGCCCAGTGTTCCTGTGCGGGAGCGACGACCGATAGCGTATTCTGCTGCCAGTCCGATGGAACTGAACAGTGCAATAAAGATCAGATAAGAGATGAGAAAGGCACCGCCTCCGTTAGAACCAAGTTTTGCCGGAAATCCCCAGACATTTGCCATGCCCACAGAAGAACCTACTGCGGAGAGGATAAAACCCCATCTGGAGGTAAATTTTGTATGTGATTTTTTATTCATATATAGAACCGCCTTCTTAAATATTCTTGATTTTTGCTAAAGATGCTCATCTGTTAAATTATACATAGAAGACGATTTTTGTCAAACAAAGTATGAATGTTTCCCTAATCATCGAATAAATATCAAATTAGAAAACGAAAAAATAGGTTTTTTCGACATGCTTCGACCTTTCTCAAGGAATCATCACACTAAAATATGCAATAGAAACCAAGTTCGCCTGAGCGCAGTTTTTGCGAGACGGATGGATTGCAACCGCCGGAGGGATCTGGTGTAATGAAACTGGTTTTGGTGACAGTGATGATTTTTAAGAGATTGAGGAGGGCAGGATGAAAAAATTGAATGTGGCGATTGCAGATAATAATGACAGCACATTACAGCTGCTGGATCAGATTGTACAGTCAGATGAAGAACTGAATGTGGTTGGAACAGCAAGGGATGGGGAAGAGGCCTATGAACTCATCAAGGAAAAACAGCCGGATGTAATGCTTTTGGATGTGTTTATGCCAAAGATTGACGGCCTGGGTGTGCTGACAAAAGTAAAGGCGGACAGAACAATTAAAAAAGCCCCCAGTTTTATCATGGTAAGCGCTGTGGCAACAGAGCGGATCACAGAGGATGCTTTTGCACTGGGAGCTGATTATTATATTATGAAACCTTTTGACAGCAGCACGGTGATCACGCAGATCAAGCGTACCGGCAGGGAATATGATGCTGCAGCTAAGGGCAGGGTATATGAACCAGATCATACTTACGAACTGGAACTGGAAGCAGATGTTACCAATATGATCCATGAGATCGGTGTACCTGCCCATATCAAAGGATATCAGTACCTGCGGGATGCCATTATCATGTCTGTCATGGATATGGATATGTTAAATTCCATTACGAAAGTCCTGTATCCGGCCATTGCAAAAAAATATGATACCACCACAAGCCGGGTGGAGCGGGCAATCCGGCATGCCATTGAGGTGGCCTGGAGCAGAGGTAAGATGGATACCATTGATGAATTGTTCGGATATACCATCAATTACGGAAAGGGAAAACCTACCAATTCGGAATTCATTGCCCTGATCACAGATAAGATCCGCCTGGACCATAAACTTCGATAATGGACTGCTCCCGGGGATGTGCTGAGACTATTATGAGGTGGTCGCGCCGGGAAACGAAAGAAGAGATTAGAACCTGGATCAGTATATAACCTTATTTTCCCGGCGTATATAGCGATAAGCATGGTCGGACAGCACATCTTCCGGGTCCAGCTGGGTGGCATTGACCTCTAAAACCATGGCAGTCAGCTTTTCCAGCGTAAACCCAATATTTGCAGGAAGAAGTAAGATTTCGTGAATACTGCTGGGAAGAATGTAGAGGTCCGTCTGCCACTTTTCGGCAATGTCTGCAAGCAGCTCAGGATAGAGCATGCAGGCGGCACCATATGCACAGCGATTGTTGGTCAGTACATACAAAGGGGTTCTGCCGTCATAGAAGGGGGTACAGCCACCATGGAATTCGTTCTGTTTTTCAGGGGATAGGTGCTCCGAATGAAGAATCTTATCTAACATGTCCACAACGGGCATCATATCCCAGGGCAGGATACGGGCAGTATTTCGTGTGGCCAGCTGCATCAGGTCTTCTGTGGTCAGATGCCAGTTTTCCATATGATTCTGATGGATCAGGGCGGTGGCGGTGAAATCCTGATCTTTGCAGGGCAGCACCAGATAAAATACAATGGCCAGATCCAGATAGAGCATGTGAGGGACGGTTTTTAAAAGTTCCCGGTTTTGTTCCCGATTGATCAGACGGTATACCACATGCTCCCGTATAAGGGCCGGGTCTGTCAGCATGGAGGTATCGATTCCGGAACCGTCTTTGCGCTGCAGGTATCCGGTGATGATATCCTCTGCGATACAGGGGATGGATGTTCCCTGACAGGCCAGCCGGTAATAATGATCCAGATAAATAGCCGGTATCATGTGGTTGTTGGATGTGGAAATGGTAAGACAGTATTTCTGCAGGCCGTTGTTCTTTAAAACCTTGGAGATATGGAGTGCCGTACCTTCAGGCAGTTGTTCTGTTAAATGTCTGGTGAGTTCATCTATAAATTCCTGATATGTCATAAAATCCTCCGATTCCGACATAAGACAAGAAAAGATGTGAAAAAAGAAAATCCATACAGCATTGCTGCGTAAAAAGAATGTAACATGTTTGTAATGAAAATGCAATGATTATTTAGAAAAGGGCAGAAAAAAAGCTCCGAATCAGACTCGAACTGACGACCCCTTCATTACGAGTGAAGTGCTCTACCAACTGAGCTATCG
>CAMEWP010000055.1 GCA_945946605.1 uncultured Pseudobutyrivibrio sp.
AATTTCCTATTTGCGCACTTCGAGGGCATCCCAAATGGGGTACCCTCTTTCTGTTGTCCTTATTTCTTTGTAATGATTCCGTCAATCAGACCATATTCCAATGCTTCCTGGGCATCCAGCCAGTGGTCACGCTCTGTGTCTGCTGCCACTACCTCGTACGGCTTGCCGGTATTCTCCGCAAGAATCTGATTTAACTTCTTCTTGGTCTTTAAAATATTCTCCGCTGCAATCTGGATCTCTGTTGCCTGACCCTGTGCTCCGCCGGAGGGCTGATGGATCATCACCTCGGCATTGGGTAATGCAAAACGCTTTCCTTTTGCACCGCCTGCCAGAAGGAATGCTCCCATGCTGGCTGCCATACCGATACAAATGGTAGATACATCGCACTTGATATACTGCATGGTATCGTAAATTGCCATACCGGCTGTTACCATGCCGCCCGGAGAATTAATATAAAGATGAATATCCTTTCCCGGATCCTCAGACTCCAGGAACAGCAGCTGTGCTACTGTCAGGGACGCTGTAGTCTCATTTACTTCCTCGCCCAAAAAGATGATACGATCCTTCAGCAGTCGGGAATAAATATCATAAGAACGCTCTCCTCTGCTGTTCTGTTCAATGACATAAGGTATTGTTGCCATACTATGACCTCCATTCAAGTACTATTACTCATGCACTCCCCGAGAATTGGCCATTTCCTGTGCACGATAAAGGAATTACTCCTCGTCCTGCTTCTCCTCAGCCTCTTTCTTCTTAGCCTTAGCTCTTTCCTTTACATTGTCCATAACAAGATCTACGGCCTTCTGTACAGCGATATCCTTCTTCATGGATTCCTTCTCGCTGTCCTGAATGTAACCCTTCAGCTGATCAGCATCCATTCCGTACATTGCTGCCATCTCACCGATCTTAGCATCTACTTCCTCATCGGAAACTTCGATGTTCTCATCCTTTGCGATCTGCTCTAATACAAGAGAGGTCTGGATGCGCTTCAGAGCGTCCGGACGAACCTGCTCTCTGAACTTATCAGCGGTCATGCCGGTGAACTGCATATACTGCTCCATGGAAAGGCCCTGCTGTGCCAGGTTGCTTGCAAACTCATTGATCATAGAGCTTACCTGGTTATCGATCATGGCATCCGGAATATCCATCTTGGACTTGTCAACGATCTTAGCGATAGCTTCATCTTCCTTAGCACGGCGTGCATCTGCATCCTTGCGCTCACCAAGCTTCTTCTTAACATCTTCCTTATACTCTGCAAGAGTATCAAACTCGGATACATCCTGAGCGAACTCATCATCCAGCTCCGGAAGTTCCTTTGTCTTAACTTCGTTGATCTTAACCTTAAATACTGCAGGCTTGCCGGCAAGTTCTTCTGCCTGATACTGCTCCGGGAAAGTAACATTTACGTCAACATCATCACCGGTGCTCTTGCCAACCAGCTGATCTTCAAAGGTATCGATGAAGGAATGGGAACCGATCTCCAGCTCATATCCTTCGCCCTTGCCGCCTTCGAATGCCACATCATCAACAAATCCTTCAAAGTCGATAACAGCAATATCGCCCATCTCAACAGGACGCTCTACGGTTACGGTTCTGGAATTCTGATTTCTCTGACGATCTACCTCTGCGTCAACTTCCTCATCGGAAACAGTGGTATCGATCTTGGTTACGGTAACACCCATGTACTTACCAAGGGTAACTTCCGGCTTTACTGCTACTTCAGCAGTGAAAATGAAAGGCTTGCCCTGCTCTAACTGAACCACGTCAATGGTAGGCTGGGAAACGATGTCAAGACCGGACTCATCATATGCTTCCGGATATGCTTCCTGAAGTAAGATATTAGCAGCATCTTCATAGAAGATCTCAGCTCCATACATCTTCTCTACCATGTTTCTCGGCACCTTGCCCTTACGGAATCCGGGGATGCTGATGCTCTTCTTCTGCTTATTATATGCAGCATCTAATGCCTTCTCCAATCTGTCGGCGCCAACTTCTACTGTCAGCTTCGCCATATTGTGTTCTAAATTTTCAACCTGTACACTCATTGTTACAATTTCCTCCTTATATATGTAAATCAATGTACTTTCTTTATCACAATCATTTAGGAATTATATCACACCAAAAAGGGCATTTCAAGCACAAATAAGAAGATGCCTTCGGGAATGAAAAACATCCCCAAAGGCATCCTCTATTTTATGATGCAGGCTTACTTGCTCATTTCCTGTTCCTGCTTCATGATCATTTTCTTCACCATCTCACCGCCGATGGAACCCGCCTGCTTGGAAGTCAGCTCTCCGTTGTAGCCCTCTTTCAAAGGTACACCGATCTCGCTGGCAACTTCCTGCTTGAAACGGTTCATGGCATCCTTGGCCTCAGGTACAGCCATTCTGCCGGAATTAGAAGATCCGTTCATGATTCTTACCTCCATATTTATCATTTCTAAGATAAACCCATATATAGAAGATTTATCCTAATGCTAGTATGGTGCAATCTCATAAAAATATGTTTGGTAAGTTTTTACATGAAAATTTTACACAAAAAACTCTTTTTCGGTCTATGCCAGGTTCTCCCAGAAACGGTCATACATGAATTTCTCCCCCTGGGCTGCAGCATTTTCTTTGTCGGTAAAATAAGCCACAATGCTTAAGGAAAAATCAATGGCAGTTCCCATGCCCCGGCTGGTGATGATGTTGCCGTCCACAGCCACAGGATCCGTCACATAGATGGCCCCTTCCATCTGATCTTCAAAACCAGGATAGGAAGTAGCTCTCTTTCCCTGTAACAGGCCGTTATTTCCAAGAACACTGGGCGCTGCACAGATGGCTGCCACCAGCTTGCCTTCCCTGGCAAATTTTTTGATGGTCTCTGTCACCACCTGATGGGCTCCCAGATTTGTAGTTCCCGGCATTCCTCCGGGCAGCACGATGCCGTCAAAGGTATCCCAGTCTGCATCCTCTATCAGCGCATCTGTCTCAAAAGTCACCTTGTGGGAACTTGTCACATGATTTTTTCCGGTAATGGAAAAGGTCACCGCCTCAAAACCGGCTCTGCGCAGTACATCCACCACCGTCAGTGCTTCGATCTCCTCACATCCGTCTGCCATACATATTGCTATCTTTGCCATATGATCCTCCTGTTTTTTGATGTTATTTCTTGATATTTCTTTTTCTTCATATTACTTTTTTATATTTCTTTTACGGAAATTTTTGTCTGTTCTCTTCCCCAGTATACTCTGTTTTATTTCCATCTGCAATGTGTTATACTTTTCCTGTCTGTTTACCATAAGCATTCATATAAATATTCACATAATCATCAACAGAAAAATCAAAAAGGAGTATCACATCACACCGGAAGACCGGATCATGCCACCGGTTACAGAATAGGAGCTATTATGGAAATCGAGAGAAAATTTTTAGTGAAAGAACTGCCCGGACATTTGGAAACTTATCCCCATAAAGAAATCGAGCAGGGATACTTAAACCGTGATCCTGTGCTGCGGATCCGCAGACAGGACGATACTTATATCTTTACCTACAAATCCGGAGGCCTCATGGCCAGACAGGAGGCAGAATTTCCTCTGAATGCCGATGCCTACGCCAATCTGCGATGCAAGGTGGACGGGAATCTCATCACAAAAACCCGCTATCTCATCCCCCTGGATCCTTACACCATAGAGCTGGATGTTTTTCATGGAAATCTGGCACCGCTGATCCTGGCGGAAGTGGAATTCCCCTCTATAGAAGAAGCCGACGCTTTCCTTCCTCCGGACTGGTTCGGGGAAGATGTGACCATGTCGGGCAAATACCACAACAGCTACCTCAGCCAATACGGATATCAGCAGGATGACTCACAGCCCATGGAATCATAGCCGGAATTTGATGATCACCGGAGTCTGGTGGTTTCAAACCGGCTTCTGGTGCGGACACAATTTTTCAGCTGGGCAAACCGGGTGTCCACATCCCCTTCCGGGATCACCACATCCAGTGTGACTGCAAACTGATCGATGAGATGATCGGTAATATCTCTGTCCATGGTGCACAAGATCTTATACTTTTCTTCAAAATCATCGGTATCTAAAAAGGCTAAAAGTCTGGGATCCACCCCGGAGAGATCATCTTCTGCTACATCTTCCGCCGAATTTTCCGGTGCAGAAGATGCTGCAGGCATTCCTTTCTCCGGCAGGTGATTTTTCTCCCAGGGATCTGCCGGTTTTCCGGCGTCTCTCTCTGCCTCCGTCATGTTGGTGGTACCCACCAGTTCAAAACGATATTTCTGGGTAACCTGGGGATATTTCACATGATCCACTTCACTGACAAACATATCATAGGGCCGGATGTAGGTCATGAAATCTCCATACAGCGCCTGATACACTACATATGGTTCCTTCGTTTCGGAATGAGTGGCAACCGCCACGATCTGATACATCTTATCTTTAAAATGCCGGTATAATTCTCCCGGCAGCGGCTTTCCCTGAGGCATATTTCCTTCTTTCTTCCGGCAAATTCCATCACCGGATTCTTTCTTTTTCTTTTCATCTATTCTATAATAAACAACAGGTAAAATCCAGCAAAAATCAGAAAAGAAATGAGGTGATGCTATGATACACAGAAAAGATCTTCTGGCCATGTCCTTCTATGAAAAATCCCCCTTTACAGGAAGTGAAGGCAGGATGTGTTATCGCGTGGAAAAAATTATGCAGGAAATCCCGTCATCCGAATCAGAAGATGCATCAGATAATGCAGGATCTGATTCCTCCGGGGAACCCAAAACACAAAAAATGCTTCAGGCCACCGTATGGCCGGGGCCTTACTGCTATACGGTAACAGCGGAGGAGAAAAAGATCCGCCAGACCGCTGAATTTTCCGACGAAGGCTTGGAACAGCTGGTTGACTGGATGAACCAACAGGCACAAAACATCATATAACTACTATCAGAGATATCATGTCAGAAAACATGAATATCCAAAAACATGAAAAGAAAGGCGAATACTATGAGTACTTTAACACCTGTTTCCCTGGAAGAAATGAAATTTAACCCCTTTGAACTCATTGGAAAACAATGGATGGCTGTCACCACAGAAAAAGACGGTCATGCCAATGCCATGACAGCCAGCTGGGGCGGTCTGGGTGTCATCTGGGGTCAAAACACTGCCACCATCTATGTGCGCCAGTCCCGTTTCACCAAAGAATATGTAGATGCTACCGACAGTTTTTCCCTGGCATTTTTCGATGAATCCCACCGACAGGATCTGGGCTATCTTGGCAAAATCTCTGGAAGAGACGAAGATAAGCTGGCAAAACTTGGTTACCACATCGATCATTTCGACGGAATCCCCTACATTGAGGAAGCCAGCATGGTACTCCTCTGCAAAAAAATGTCTGCCACACCTATCACGCCGGATCAGTTTATCGATCCTTCCATCAAAGAAAAATGGTATGCAGATGGAGATCTGCATACCATGTATATTGCACAAATCGTGGGTGTGCTGGAAAGATAATCTAGCTTTCCGCTTTCACCACTTCCAATGCCAGTTCTTCTAATTGTTTGTCATCCACCGGTGTGGGAGCTTCGGTCATCAGATCCGAGGCATCCTTCACCTTGGGGAAGGCAATCACATCACGAATGGAATCTGCACCTGTCATCAGCATGATCATACGATCCAGACCAAAGGCCAGTCCTGCATGAGGCGGAACTCCGTAGGAGAACGCATCCAGAAGGAATCCGAACCGTTCATGGGCCTCCTCTTTTGTGAATCCCAATGCTTCAAACATCTTTTCCTGCACATCATTCTGATGGATCCGGACACTTCCTCCGCCCAGCTCACATCCGTTTAAGACGATATCATATGCCTTTGCGCGCACCTTGGCAGGATCTGTAAACAGTTTATCCAGATCTTCCTCATAAGGCATAGTAAAGGGATGATGCATTGCAAGATAGCGTCCCTGCTCGTCGGACCACTCAAACTGCGGGAAATCTACCACCCACAGGAAAGCAAATTCTGACTCATCGTACAATTCCAGTTCCTTGCCCAGTTTCAGACGCAGAGCACCCAGCACTTCCACGGCTGTCTTATAACGGTCTGCTGCAAACAAAAGCAGATCTCCGGGTTCAGCCTCCATGGCCTTGCACAAATCATCCATCTGTTCCTCTGTCATAAACTTGGCAAAGGAGGATTTCAGGCTGCCATCCTCATTGACGCAGATATACGCCAGTCCCTTGGCACCGCAACCTTTTGCAAACTCAACCAGCTTGTCGATCTTCTTCCGGGGCATTGCTGCCTGTCCTTTTACATTGATACCACGCACGGTACCGCCGGACTCCAGGGCACCGGTAAACACACCAAATTCACAGCCGGCAACCACATCAGAAACATCTGTGATCTCCATGCCAAAACGAATATCCGGCTTATCACTTCCGAAGCGGTCCATAGCTTCCTGCCAGGTCATACGCGGGATGGGCTGAGGCACATCCACACCGATAGCCTCCTTGAATACTCTGGCTAAAAGGCGCTCATTTACATCCAGCACATCTTCCATATCCACAAAGGAAAGTTCCATATCCACCTGAGTAAACTCCGGCTGACGGTCTGCACGCAGATCCTCATCACGGAAACATTTTGCGATCTGGAAATAACGGTCATATCCACTGCACATCAAAAGCTGCTTGAACAGCTGGGGTGACTGGGGAAGAGCATAAAAGGATCCGGGATGCACACGGGAGGGCACCAGATAATCTCTTGCTCCCTCAGGGGTGGACTTCTGCAGGATCGGTGTCTCGATCTCTAAGAATCCTTCCTCCATCAGGAAAGAACGGATAATTCCGCAAACCTTGCTCCGAAGCATGAGATTCTTCTGGATATCCGGACGGCGCAGGTCAAGATAACGATATTTCAGGCGCACCTCATCCTTTGTCTGGATCCCTGCCTCAATGGGGAAGGGCGGTGTTTCTGACTCGGAAAGGATCCGCAGTGTCTTAGCGGCAATCTCGATATCCCCTGTCTTTAAATTTTCATTCACTGCGGCACTTCTCTTCTGTACGGTACCTACTACTGCCACAACAAACTCGCTGCGGAGTGTTCCGGCCTTTGCAAAACCTTCACTTCCGATTACCGGCTCATCAAACACGATCTGCATCAATCCGCTTCTGTCCCGGAGATCCACAAAGATCAAGCTTCCTAAATTTCTTCTTTTCTGCACCCAGCCCATCAGGGTAACTTCCTGACCGATCATCTCATTAGTGACTTCCGTGCATCTGTGGCTTCTGTGCAAGCCAGTCATTGCTTCTGCCATTTTTCTACCTCACTCTTTTATCTCGCAAAGAATTCTACGAATTCCTCATATCCTTCTTTTTCCAACTGTTCCTTCTGGAACTTTTTATTCTTATTCATACGGACCACCAGTACCTGCTGACCATTTGCTCTTGCTTCTTTCGCCTGAGCCATCACATCCACAAGTTTGTCCGCAGGATATTTCTTATCCACAAGATAAGCCACCCGCTTCGGGCTCTCCGGAATGGTGAATCCCTGTTCCATCAAAAGCAGGATAATACGCTCAAATCCAATGGAAAATCCGCAGGCCGGCACATTCTGTCCGGTAAACTTTCCGATCATCTCATCATAACGGCCGCCGCCTCCGCAGCTTCCGCCAAATTCCGGAATT
The DNA here is from genome assembly GCA_945946605.1 of uncultured Pseudobutyrivibrio sp. GTDB lineage: Bacteria > Bacillota > Clostridia > Lachnospirales > Lachnospiraceae > Pullilachnospira_A. The sequence continues at coordinate 7,659 of CAMEWP010000055.1, forward strand.
GCGATCTCAAAGATGGTTCCGGTATAGTAGCTCATACCTCTCACAAGGGTGGGATCAAATACCAGTTCAAAATCAGCTTCCTTAGCCGCATTCACTGCTGCAGCGATCTCTTTCATACTGTCTGCCACTTCAGTTTCTAAATATTCACCCAAAGTGTCTGCCAGATAACTTACGCCCTCTGCCACATCTTTCTTATCGGAAAGGGATGCAAACAATCCCAGATACTTCTCAACGCTCTCTTCGGAATATCCGTCCTCTTTTAATTCAGCGGATACTCCTTCCAGACCGATCTTGTCCATCTTATCCAATGTAATAAAGATATTGTCATAATCTTCGGCTGCAAATCCGCTGTAAGCTGCCATGGCTTTTAAGATTCTTCTCTCGTTGATGCGGATCTCAAATTTTTTGAATCCAAGCCGTCCTAATGTGGTAGTAGTTGCAAGGATCAATTCAATTTCTGCAAGATTGGTGGGCTCACCCAAAATATCAATGTCGCACTGGGTAAACTGACGGTAGCGTCCTCTCTGGGGGCGGTCAGCTCTCCATACATTACCGATCTGCAATGCCTTAAAGGGGGTAGGCAGATCATTGGCATGATTGGAATAAAAACGGCACAAGGGCACTGTCAGATCGTAGCGCATTCCAAAATCCACCACATCCATCTCCTCTTTTGCCTCTGCCAGTTTGAGCTTTTCTCCTCTCTTTAACACCTTAAAGATGAGTTTCTCATTTTCTCCGCCCTGCTTATTGGACAGATTGGCGATATTTTCCATACAGGGCGTCTCAATGGGTGTAAATCCAAAGCTGCGATAGGTATCCTTGATCACACCTGTCACATAATCCCTGATCTCCATTTCTCTTGGCAGAATATCCTTCATACCATTCACAGGTTTCTTACTTAAAGCCATCCTATTTCCTCCAATTTCCGGCGCTTCCGTTCAATCATCTCCGGCAAACGCTCGATATATAATGAAACATCCTTCACATTTTCACTGCGCAGCACCAATTCTCTGCCTTTTGTCACATATTTGCAGGCGGCTCCTGCACCAAGTGCCATTATAGTCTGTTTCTCTTCCATTATCAAGATATTATAGATACCGGCTGCCCCTTCTTTTGCAAATCCTACATTTTCCAGGTTACCCGCCATATTCTTCTGACGGTAAAGATAATAGGGGGTCATGCCAAGTTCTTCCGCTGCTTCAAAGGCCAGTTCCATATGCTCCTGGGAATTTTCCATGGGATATCCCAGATAACGGTCTTTTTCCATATTCAGTCTGGCCGCCCGCTTGATGGCCAGGGAATGAACCGTAAGATTGTCCGGTCCCAGGGCTTTCACTTCCTCCAGGGTATGGGCCACATCCTGGATATTCTCCCCTGGAAGTCCCACGATCAGATCCATATTGATGTTGTCAAAGCCCTCCTCCCGGGCCATGAGAAAGCATTCCCTGATCTGCTCTACCGTGTGACGGCGTCCGATGATATCCAGTGTTTTCTGGTTCATGGTCTGGGGATTGATGGAGATCCGGTCCACCGCATGTTTTCTGATGGCCTGGAGTTTTTCTCTTGTGATGCTGTCAGGTCTTCCTGCCTCCACTGTAAACTCCAGCACATCCTTCATGGGAATATGGGTCTCGATCATATCAAGCAGCCGGTCCAGTTGGGCAGCGCTTAACGTCGTCGGAGTCCCGCCGCCAATATAGATAGTGTTGCACTTTTTATCCGGAATGCTCTCTGCCAGAAACAGGATTTCCTTTTCTAACGCATCCAGATATTCATCCATGCGGTCTTCCCACTGATCCGCTGCATACCCTGTAAAAGAACAGTAAAGACATCTGCTGGGGCAGAATGGGATACCGATGTAAAGACTGTATCCGTCCTTGTAATCCAGCTGCTGCAGCAGTGCCTTTTCCCTCTCGGCTATGGCAATACTCAGCCGGATCTTTTCATCGCTTGCCAGGTAAGTTTCCTTCATATAACCGGCAATCTCTGCTTCACTTTTTCCTTCTTCCAGAAGTTTCATGGGAATCTTTGTGGGACGGATCCCTGTCAGGGTTCCCCAGGGAAGTGTTGTTCTTGTCAGTTCTGACAGAAAACCATACATCAGCCGTTTCACTTTATTTTTTACAGCTGCCCGCTCCTCCCCATGCAGTGCCGTCTCTTTGGCATCCACACAGACATCGGCAGGATAACAGCATTCCATCCGGATCTCATCCGGGGAAAATGTCACTGCAAAACGATACGATATCTCTTCATCCGTTTCAAAAAATTCCTCCGCCACCCGAATTTCGTCCTTGGGGAAAAAGGCCTTTACCAGAGAATAGATATCGTATTCAAAACTTTTATCGTTGTTTTTAACCTGTATCATCATCTTACTTACAAATACGGATTGTACATCCTCTCCTGTTCAATAGTGGTGCGTGCATCGTGTCCCGGCAGCACCTCTGTACGATCCGGCAGCGTCATCAGTTTATCTTTTACTGCCCGCACCAACACCGACATGCTTCCTCCGGGGAAATCTGTCCGGCCAATGGATCCGCAAAACAGCGCATCTCCGGAAAACACCACATCCTCCATAGGTATATAATAGCAGCATCCGCCGGCAGTGTGTCCCGGTGTAAACAATACCCGGATGTGGAATCCTGCCAGATCCAGTTCCTGTTCATCCTTTACAAATACATCCCCATGGTACTTCTGGGCACAGCCTCCCATACTGCCGGAAAGATTGATGGCAGGATCTTCCATGGTGTCCTTTTCCTTTTCATGAACATACACCGGCACCGGAAATTTCTTCACAAACTCCGCTACGCCCCCTGCATGATCAAAATGACCGTGGGTAAGAAGCACTGCCACAGGTTTTAATCCGTCCTGCTTCATGGTATCGGCCAGGGCTGCTCCCTGAGCACCGGGATCGATAACCAGTGCTTCCTTTGTCTGACGATTGACGGCAATGTAACAGTTGGTTCCCACCATTCCTACCACATACTGCCGGATCTCCAATTTATCTGTCATAAAACGTTCCTGCTTTCTTTTATCATCCATAGGCCTTAGCCGGTAATACGCTCCTCATCAATGATGCTGTCCACCTGACGGATCTTTTCCACCAGGCTCTGGAGTTCCTGCTTGCTCTTGATCCCAAAACTGATGGTGATGGTAGCGATTCCCTGCTTGCTGGTCTTGGACTGAATGGAATTAATATCGATATCCTTCTCCGTAAAGATCCTGGTGATATCCACCAACAGACCGGTACGGTTATTGCCGTAGATATGGATCTCCGTACGATAAAGGTTATCTCCCTTCATATCCTGGGGATCCACCTGCCACTCTGCCTCAATCAGGCGGCCCTTCTCAATCTCCGGAAGGTTCATAATGTTAATGCAGTCAGTACGATGGATGGAGACACCCCGGCCTCTGGTGATGAAACCTACGATCTCATCTCCCGGTACAGGGCTGCAGCATTTTGAAAAACGCACCGCCACATCATACATTCCCTTTACGGTAATACCGCTCTTGGACCTGGGGGCTGTCTTTTCTTTTTCCTTTGCAGGGGCATCCTGTTTCTCTGCTAAAATATCCTCATCCGTCACCACAACGGGGTGGTCTTTCTTGTATTCTTCATACATCCGGCTGACGATCTGGCCCTCTTTCAGGCCACCGTGTCCCACGGCTGCCAGACAGTCATCCCAGCTGTGAAAACCATATTTGCGAAGAACCTTGTTCTGATATTCCGGACGGTTAATATCCGGGAAATTGATGCCTTTTGATTTGGCTGACTGCAGCAGAAGTTCCTTTCCCTTAATGATATTTTCCTCTTTAAACTCACTGCGGAACCACTGGTTGATCTTATTCTTCGCCTGGGGGCTCTTCACCAGTTTCAGCCAGTC
>CAMEWP010000056.1 GCA_945946605.1 uncultured Pseudobutyrivibrio sp.
TTCCACATATGCATGGGGAAAACCAGGTCTGCCTCCACATTCTGCAAAAAATATTCCATGCCAAGATGATATGCATCTCCCATTCTCGGATCCAGAACCACAAAGGCCACATCAATGTGCCGCTGTCCCAGTCTGCGGATCTCCTTCTTGTAGGCAGACCCGTAAGCCTCCCCGTAAATCTCACCCTGCTGTCCGATATTCCACCAGTGCAAATCCCCGGCATGGTAAATATTTTTCCCTTCCGCATTTACCAGAAAGGCAACACCCTCGTCATTAGAGTGCAGGGTCTCAATTTTCAGATCATCCACTTCATATTTATTCTCCGCCGAAACGAACTGAATATGTTTCTTAACGTCCGGATCGATGCCGTTACGTATCAGATAATTTCTTCCCAGACGGATGTCCTTGGAAAGAACATAGGTGATATCCGGTCTGTCCTTGACCCACCGCAGTACATCTAAGGTGAAATGATCCTTGTGATGGTGGCTGGCAAAAACATAAAGTTTTTTGTCTTCCGGAAGATGGGGCAGCCGCCCCTCATAAGTGATCTGATCCACATCTGCCGGATCAAAATAGTCAAACAATAACAGGGTATGATCCAGTTCCACCAGAAAACAACTGTGCTGTATATAGGTAACATTCAACATGATAATTCTCCACTTTCCTACTTCATGCGTCCGATGATGGCATTTGCCTTTGCGTAAATCTCTGCCGGATCAAAGCCAATATCAAACTTTCCTGCTTCATAAAGGATCTTTCCGTTGACCATGGTCATGGCCACATTGCTCTTGCTTCCGCTGTACACCAGATTTTTGATCATGTGATTATCCGGCTGCATATTCGGCTGCTGCAGATCGATCATGATAAGATCCGCCTTTTTTCCAACCGCTAAGCTGTCGCAGTCTGCAAGTCCCATACACCGGGCTCCCGCTGCCGTTGCCGCAAACAACACATCCTCTGCCGGAACACAGGAGGCATCAGTTTCTCTGACTTTTGCCAGAGCCGTTGTCAAAAACATCTCCCGGAACATATCCAGGCAGTTGTTGCTGGCAGGTCCGTCTGTTCCGATGGCAAGCGCAATTCCCTCATCCAAAAACCGCTTTACCGGTGCAATACCGCTGGCAAGTTTTAAGTTGGAAGCAGGATTGGTTACTGCCGTAAGTCCACGGTTTTTAAAGATCTCCATATCCTTATCATCCATATAGACACAGTGGTATCCGCCGCCGCCATACTCATACATGCCAAGGGCATCCGTCAGCTGGGTAGGCGTCATGCCCCACCGCTCCTTACATTCCTTCACTTCCAGCGCCGTCTCGGAATTATGCAGAAATACCGGAGAATGATATTTCTGTGCCAGGGCAGCCACCGCTTCCATCCGCTCACGGGAGGTGGTGTACTCTGCATGGAATCCCAAAAGGAAGGAAGACAATTCTCCCATCTCATTTACCTTCAGATAGTCCTCCTCCAGCTGCTGGGGTGAGCCGCTGAAATTGTTCATGCTGCCGGTCTGGACGGTACGGAATCCGCAGTCTATGGAAGCTTGCGCATTTTTCTCCGGGAAAAAGTACATATCAAAATTAGAGGTAATTCCGCTGGTAAGGTATTCCATGATCCCTAAGATATCCAGCCAGTAAATATCATCTGCTGTCAGCTGTGCTTCTCTGGGGAATACAGCGTCTGACAGCCAGCTCTGCAGCGGCAAATCGTCTGCAAAAGAGCGAAGAAAAGTCATGGCGGTATGGGTATGGGCATCCTTAAATCCCGGCATCAAAAGATTGCCTTTTACATCCATCTCCCGATCCCAGATCAGGATCTCGTTTCCCTGGCACACATCTGCCACATCAGTTCCATCTCCAATATAGCAGATGGTATTTCCCTTAACCCACAGTTCCCCTGTTTGTATTTCAAAGGTATCATCATCCTTTAATGTAAGGATTCTGGCATTGTAAAATCGAATATTCATAAAGTTTTACGCTTCTCCTTTCCTGATTTTCATCACAATCATTTCATCACGATATTTTCATAACCGTTAAAGATTTTGGTGGATCGACTGAATGGTCTCCGTCACCAGGGCTGTGAATTTCTCAGCCACCTGTTTGCCGGTTTCAATCACCTCTTCTTCTGTCAGGGGATTGGGTGAAATTCCGGCAGCCAGATTGGAGATACAGGAAATTCCCACAATCTTCATTCCCATATGGTTTGCGGCCACTGCCTCACAGGCGGTACTCATTCCCACTGCATCCGCTCCCAGCACACGACACATATTGATCTCCTGGGGTGTCTCGTAATTCGGCCCCTTCAGCTGGATATATACGCCTTCCTTTAAGGGAATATCCAGTTTGCAGGCACATTTTCGCACCAGCTGCTGGAGATCCTCGTCATAGATATGGGACATATCCGGAAATCTCGGTCCAAGTTCCGGAATATTTTCTCCTATCAGTGGGGAAGGAACAAAGCTGGAAATCTGTCCCGTGATCATCATCAGATCCCCGGCACGAAATCCCTGGCGGATACCGCCGGACGCATTGGTAAGGAACAGCACCTTCGCTCCCATAAGTTTCATCAGACGAATGGGAAGCACCACATCTGTCATATCATATCCTTCATAATAATGAACTCTTCCCTGCATGGCCACCACCGGAACATCACCTACATAGCCAAAAACAAAACGCCCCACATGGCCCGGAGCCGTAGATACCGGGAAGCCTTCAATATCCTTATAATCCAGAGTATCTGTCACCCTCATCTGATTGGCATAATCACCAAGACCTGACCCAAGCACCAATGCCACCTCAGGAACAAAATCAATCTTTGCCCGAAAGCTGTCATAACATTTACATAATTTTTCATAAACCGGATTCATATTTTCGTCCTTCTTTCCAAAATCGTTTCTCTTATTCTAACATCTCTTCTGCCATATTTCCACTCCGAACCTTCACAATCAGATTTTTCTGCAAGCGGAGCGTTTTTTTATTTCATGGGACGCACTTTCCTATGAAATAATGTGAAATAAAAAGAAAATGCGGCACCCCAATCCGGATGCCGCAGCCTTGTATTTTCTTTTTTATGTTGTTCCCATCAAAGAAGCTCTTATTGCTCTTCTGCTCTTGCCATAGCAAGTTTGAAGTCCTTCTGATCTGTGAAGATCTCGTTCTTATAAGGATTCTTCTTCTGCTCAATGGCTCTCTTAATAATCGCTGCCAGGCAGACAACATTTGCTGCCAGCGCAAGGATTGCAAGAACACCCTGTGCGGTGGGGTTTGCGTAGGTAGGCTGTGAAGCCATGGACAGTTCCAATCCACTGGTGTACTCGCTGCCGTAAAGCACCGGAATCACCGCAAATTTGGTTCCCACCTGGAATAACGGGAACACCTGAGCAAACATACACCAGATTGCCAGTGTATTGGCACGGTTCTGAATCCATCCGCCCTTGTTCCAAAACATATTTGCAAAAGTAGGTGCCAGCAGAAGCGCCAGACCACAATACCATGCATGGGTGGGCAGATTGTTGTAGGTGTACTCAAAGTTCCAGATATCATATGCAATGATGAAGCACCAGGTCATATCGGGCCAGAGCATATCCTTCTTATCCTTGGATCGGTAGATGCCCCACCAGCCGGTCATACAGAAAATGTTTAAGATACCGGCAATGCCGTTTAACACATTCCACCAGCCGCCGTAAAGCCATACGCCCTCGTTGCTGTACCAGTAACGGGAACCGGTCTCTGCCAGTGCCTGCGCACCGCGGATAGCAGACTCGAAATCAGAACCTACCGCGATGAGAATGTTGATGGCAACGATGATAAAGGGGAAAGGTTTAAACCATTCCTTTTTGCCGATGCCCCAGCCATACTTGATCATCATAAATCCGATACATCCTGCGGTAGCTGCATACAACTTGGCATAGTGGAACCAGCCGTTCATGTAGACATAGGTAGAATTTTCCAGTGCCCAGGCTGCGCCCATTCCTGCTCCGATCTGGATCGCAACGAAATACACAGTCAGTGCTGCCGGAAGAATCAGGAAGAAGAAAATGCCTCCTGCCTTGGTCCTTCTTGAAATCTCGTTGGTCACGATGAGTCCCACAAATACCAGTGCCCAGCCTAAAAGCTGCCACATGGATGTGTCACCATAAATTTGAAATAACATAACTGTACCTCCCTTTTCCTTTTCCGGGATTTCCCCTTATTGATAAATTCATGGTAACACTTCAATTATAAAATTTCAATAAATTTTTACTCACTAGTTACTTATTTCTCCTTTATTGCTTTTTCCATTCCTGAGTTTCAGATAATAATGCAGATCAGGCCTCCGTTATTATCGTTAACGATCTTATTCATGGTATCCTGCAGTTTCATCTGGCATTCGTCATCCATGGAAGTGATCTTACTGCGGATCCCCTCCTCCACAAGTTCCCCAATGGATTTGCCAAAAATATTTGTGTCGAACACGCCGCTTTCCTGCTGCTGCCCTTCCCGGATATAAGAGATCAGATCATTTGCCTGTTCCTCGCTTCCCACAATGGGTGCGATCTCCGTTTCGATATTGGCACGGATCATGTGGATGGAAGGGGAAATGGCTTTGATCTTTACGCCAAACTTATTTCCATGGCGGATCAGCACCGGTTCCTCCATGGAAATATCCGTAAGTTCCGGCATGACCACACCGTATCCTTTTGACGAAACGCTTTCCATGGCATTCTGTACCTTCTCGTAGGAACCCCGAAGCTCTGCCAGACGGGAGATCACGGAGATCAGCTGATACTCCCCTTCCATGGGGATCCCTGTCACAGCGGATAGATATTCATAATAATAGCGTTCTTCCAACATCATATGAATATGTATACATCCGTTGCTGAGATCTACATCTTCCAGGGAAGCTTTCGCGATATATTCTCCGCTATCCGCCAGATCCGCGCGATAAATATCACTGACCTTATCCACGCTTTCCAGCACCTTTTTGGCAAAATCCATCATATGTTTTCTGATCTCATGATCCATAGGAAGCATCTCGGTCCATTTTGGCATGGTAAAATCGATCCGGGTCACAGGAAATTCATACAGAAGTTTCTGCAGGATCTTGTGGATATCCTCCTTTTTCAGCTGTTCACAATTTACCGGGATCACACCGCATTGATATTTCTTTTCCAACTGTTCTGCCAGCTGACCGGTTTCTTTGGAATAGGGGCGCAGAGAATTCAAAAGCATCACAAAGGGTTTTCCAAGTTCTTTGAGCCTTGCCACCGTTTCCGCCTCCGCATCCACATAAGCCTCCCGGTCAATTTCCCCGAAGGTACCGTCACAGGTCAGAGCGATCCCCACTGTGGAATGATCCCGGATCACCTTTTCCGTTCCCATCCGGGCTGCCTGTGCAAAGGGGATCTCCCCATCTGACCAGGGAGTCTTCACCATCCGCTGCTGCCCGTTTTCCATATGGCCTCCTGCACCCGGGATGAGAAATCCCACACAGTCCACCAGCCGCACTTTTACCCTGGTCTCCGGGGCAATTTCTATCTCTATCCCTTCCTTGGGAACAAATTTCGGTTCCGTTGTCATAATGGTCCTGCCCTGGGCTGCCTGGGGAAGTTCATCCACAGCCCGGCGTTTTTCATGCTCATCTGTCATATTGGGAAGCACCATATGTTCCATGAATCTGCGAATGAAAGTAGATTTGCCGCTCCGCACCGGTCCCACAACGCCGATATATATTTCTCCCCGGCATCTGGATCTGATATCCTGATACAGATCATATGCCTGTTCCTTATTTTTCTCCATAAAAATACCCTTTCCCACATTTGTTCTAATATATGGGAAAGGGTATACCTTTATGCTTAGATCTTCTTAGATCTTTTTCATTTTAAGCTTTCCGGGGACACAGGTAAAGGTTACTTTTTCCTGAAATCCACAGTGTTCTCCATCTCCGTGAACACACATGGGCTCCTGAAGTTCCACCGTGATCTTTGGACTGTTTATGATCTGAACACCCGGCAGATTTTCATGCTTTCCAAACACCAGAAATACCAGATAGAAAAAGCAGACAAGTCTGGGAATTCCGGTAACACAGCAGCAGGAAAGCTGCCCATCCGTTACAGATGCCCTGGGTGTCATGGGAATACCTCCCCCCTCATAGGGCAGGTTCATGGCGGAAACAAAGATGGCCCGCTTCAGTTTTTTCTCGCTGCCGTCCGCCAATGTCAGTTTTCCATCCACCAGGGGCATGGTAAAAATATCCATAATAGTCAGCAGCATGTACGTCAGCTGCCCCAGATGAAATTTATTCAGCAGTTTCTTAATGGGAGCATCCAGCGCCTGCTTACACACATACGCATCCACACCGATGCCTGCGCTGACGGCAAATCTTCGACTGGTACCGTCCCCGCCTTCCACCGTGCCATGGTCAATGTACATGGTCTCCCGGGAAGCAAGCATCCGCTCCAGTATCTCCGTGGGCTTGCCTTTCAGCCCCATCCCTTTGGCAAAATCATTGGCGGATCCGGTGGGGATCACACCAAAGGTCACATGTTCCATATCCTGTATGCCGCAGAGCACTTCGTTGATGGTTCCGTCACCACCCACTACCACCAGCTGTTTCTCTCCTTCTTTCTTACAGATCATCTCCGCCAGTTCCGTGGCGTGTCCGCCATACTGTGTCGTATATACTTCGTAATCTACCTCTCTGGTATCTAATATTTCCTGCAGATGCTCCCAGATCCCGGAGGCATTCCCCGTCTGGGAATTCTGATTTACAATGAAATAATACTTTTCTCCCACACCCATCTTCTGTAATCTCCCGTTTCTTAAACTTGCTTTCGCAATCGCCATTAGTATAGCACATCCGCATCTTTTATTGAATTCTTTTTTGCAAAATGATACCATGGGGAGAAGTAAGAGCAAAAATCACAAGAAGAACAAAGAAACAAGAAGAAAGAAAAGAAAAAATATAAGAAGAAATATAAGAAACGGAGCAACGAAAATGGACAAGGAACGATTCAAAAGAAAACTCACTCACAACACCCAGCGAATGCTGTCTACTGTCAAGTGGATCCTGCTGGCCCTGCTGACAGGCTGCATTGTAGGTCTGGTAGGCACACTGTTTCATCTTTGTCTGGACACTGTCACAAATCTGCGTCTGACACACCCGGCACTTTTACTGCTGCTTCCTGTGGGTGGTGTCCTGATCGTTGCCCTTTACCGACTGATATTAAAAGAAAAGGACCCCGGCACAAACCTGGTCCTTTCTGCTATCCATTCCAATGATGAGATTCCTCTTCGGATGGCACCCTTAATCTTTATCTCCACCTCCATCACCCACCTCTGCGGCGGATCCGCAGGCCGGGAAGGTGCTGCCCTGCAGTTGGGCGGCAGTATCGGAAATGCTTTGGGAAAGGGATTCCATCTGAACAGTCAGGATCGCCACACCATGATCATGTGCGGCATGAGTGCTGCCTTTTCCGCACTTTTTGGCACTCCCATTGCTGCCACGGTATTTTCCATGGAAGTGGTCAGTGTAGGTATCATGCATTACGCGGCCTTAGTCCCCTGTGCCATTGCCTCTCTTGTTGCCCGTTCCATCGCATCTTCCTTCGGCATTCCTGCTCCCTTTTATGAGATTCTGCAGCTGCCGGAGTTTGGTGCGATCTCTGCCGTAAAGGCCTCTGCCCTGGGCATCCTCTGCGGGCTTTTGTCCATTTGTTTTTGTGTGCTGCTCCATCAGAGCCAGCATCTTTATCAGAAATTCCTGAAAAACCCTTATCTCCGGGCTTTCACAGGCGGCACCGTAGTGCTGCTTCTTACCATGCTGGTAGGGGATCAGACCTATAACGGCACCGGCACTCCCATGATCAACCAGTGTATGGAAGGAAAAGTATTCTGGGGCGCCTTTTTACTGAAGATGCTCTTTACTGCCCTGACATTAGGCTGCGGCTACAAAGGCGGAGAGATCGTCCCCACCTTTTTCATCGGAGCCTCCTTCGGATGCCTCTTCGGTAATCTCTTAGGTTTCTCCCCCTCCCTGTGTGCTGCCATCGGTATGGGAGCCCTGTTCTGCGGTGTTACCAATTCCCCGCTGACATCCCTTTTGATCTGTATGGAAATGTTTGGCATGGACGCGCTTCCTTATTTCCTTCTGTCCATCGCCTTAAGTTATATGGTATCCGGATATTACGGTCTCTACAGCAGTCAGAAGATCGTGTACTCCAAATACAAATCCAACTACATCAACAAACAAACCTTGTAAATCCCAGCCGCCTATAACTCAGGCGGCTGTTCTTTTACTTCCGTTTCTCCCACTTCTCCCACTTCTTCCGTCTCTTCTATCTCTTCTATGAAATACAGTCTGGATCCAAAATCCGGGAAAAACCTTACCTGATCATTATACCCGCTGCCCACAAAGGACTGGCACAGCTGCAGACCGCCCTCCATCAGCACGGCTCCGCTGCACACGGCATCTTCTGTCTCTCCGTCCATCTTGACGAGACGGGCCAGGGCATTGTGCACCAGGGAATCCTGCCGGATATGGACCGGTGACACCATATTGACCAGATCTCCAAAATTCTTAATACTGTATTTTCCCTTTAATCCGAAGAAATGATAGGTTGCATCCGGTTTCAATCCTTTCACTGCAAAAGGAATGTATGCCTCCCCGGCCTTTGTTTCCTTCTGCACCAGCATGGTCACTGCCTGGCTTTGATCCTTTGACACCACCGTCCACTGGGTGATATTTCCGCTGTTCTGGCGATAAAAATCCCCCTGCTGCAGTACCTTACGATACTTCTTATATAAAGTGATCTGCAGTTTGATGGCATCCAGATCTTCTTTTTTCATATCACAGAGGTTACATTCATATCCCAGCACGCCAAAGGCTGCCACGGCAAATCTGGTCTCCAGAGGTGTCGTACGCAAAGTCTGATGATTCGGGCAGGCAGACACATGGGCTCCCACCGTAGACAAAGGATAGCCGTAGCTGTAACCCTCCTGAATAGAAAGGCGGCTGATGGCATCTGTATTATCGCTGCCCCAGATCTGCGGGAAATAGCACAGCATTCCCAGATCAAACCGGTTACCGCCGGAAGCACACCCTTCAAAAAGGATCTCCGGAAAACGTTTTGTCAGTGCATCCATCAGCTGATACACACCCAGCACATAGCGGTGTGCCACCTCCTGCTGCCTTTCCGGAGGCAGATACGGGGAATAGTAATCTGACACATTCCGGTTCATATCCCATTTTACATAGGAAATCTTTGCACTGGATAACAGTTCTGTCATACTCTCTGTGATGTAGGACACCACCTGGGGATTACAGAAATCAAGTACCCGCTGGTTGCGTCCCTCCGAATGGTTCATTCCCGGAATAGCCATCACCCAGTCCGGGTGTGCCCGGTACAGATTGCTGTTGACATTTACCATCTCAGGTTCTATCCAGAGACCAAACTCCAGTCCTAACGCCCGGATCTTATCTGCCAGTCCATCCAATCCATGGGGAAGTTTTTTGGGATTCGGTGTCCAGTCTCCCAGAGACTGGTGATCATCATCCCGGGTGCCAAACCAGCCGTCATCCATCACAAACAGTTCTACTCCGGCTTCCTTCCCGGCTTTGGCCAGTTTCAAAAGGCTGGCCTCGTTGATATGAAAATAGGATGCTTCCCAACTGTTCAAAAGTACCGGACGTTCCCGATCCCGCCAGTATCCCCGGACAATATGGTTGTGTACAAAATCATGGAGATGGCGGCTCATGCCTCCAAATCCTTCATATGAATATGTCATCACTGCTTCCGGCGCCTCAAACATTTCTCCTGGTGCAATGGAAAAGCTGAAATTCCTGGGCTGGATACCGCTGACCACTCGGGTTTTGCCAAAACCGCTGACTTCCACAGCTTCGTAATGATTTCCGCTATAAATGAGATGGAAGCCAAAACAATCTCCCTTTTCCTCATCCGCCTCATGATCGCTGAGTACAAAGAAAGGATTGGTTCTGCTGGAGGATGTTCCTGTATAAGATTCCCCCACCAGTTTTCCTGCCGTAAGCTGCATACGGCTCCGCTGCATCTCTCTGCCCCAGATTCCATGGAAGGAAGTAACATCATATCCACTCTTAGGGAAATCCAGCTGAAGGGAAAGCAGACGTTTCAGATCCACCGGATCCTGCGAAGTGTTGATAAACCTGCAGTTTCTGGTGATCACGTCCTCTTTTTCATATACATAATAATGAAGTTCCAGTGTATACCCGTGATTCCGGTCCTGCATCACAATCTTCAGATGATCCATATCATCCTGGTCAGAGTAAGATCCCGGAAGCATACCGGACGATTCCTTCCCCTTGCCGATGACGGCCTCCTGAAAGATAAAATCGGTAGTATTGCTGCCGTCCGCCGCCACGATCTCAATCATGGGTTCCCGGATATCGCCCTTTCCCAGACCGGAAGTTTCCAGGCAGATATCTTCTAATGTAAACTGTGGATGTTCCTGATCATAGAGAACACTTCCCCCGGGCGCGAAAGCATGCTTCTCCGTTATGACAGAAGGATCCTCCACCCGGATCTTCCTTCCATAATAAAGATGCTGCAGCTGTCCCGTCTCCATAACCCGGAAGCAATAACTGCATGACGCCGTATCCAGTTGAAAATATTGTTCCTTTTCTTTTTGAATGATCATTTTACACAAACCCCCTCCAGTAATATTTCTACCAGTTCATCCGATGCATCTCCGCATTTGAGATGACTCCTGCTGACGGTATCCGTGGTGATAAACCGTTCCACCGCCGCCTCATAGACCATTTGAAACAGAGAAAAGTCCATCTGCCGGATCACCCCGGCTTCCACTCCTTCTTCTAAAAGTTTCGTAATCTGCTGCCAGCTCTCCTGGATATGGTCCACAACATACTGATAAAGAGTGGGAACCTTCTCCCGCAGCTGATACATCTGTATCAGATCCACCTGCCGGAACTCCTCCGGAAGACTGCAAAGGGCACTGCGGATCTTCTCCTTTATGGAAAGATCCTCACAGCCTAAGGCTTCCTCCCTGCATTGGCGGATCCTGTCAAAAGCATAATCCACCATGGCATGCATCAGTCCTTCCTTGTTTCCAAACATGGCATAGATGGTCTTCTTACTTACCCCAAGATCCTTTGCCAGCTGGTCCATATTCATCTTCGCTCCGCTCTTTCCAAAATGTTCTAAAGCCCCCTTCAGGATCTTTTGCTTCACCTCCCGGGGATCCGCCGGACGACGTCCGACTTTTGCCTTTTTATTTTTGATCTCTTCCATATTTAACCTGTGCCCTTCTCCCTTTTCTCTCTTGCCATCATTTTATCACGCAAATCAATCCATCACAATTTGGCATATAGTACAAAATTTATTTTCCCTATTTAACACTTTCTTAATAATCCTCTCGATTATGGTCATTATTCATAGTTTCTGTTCTTTTGTTTTGTGCAATTTTTCAGTACAAATTTTCTACTTA
>CAMEWP010000057.1 GCA_945946605.1 uncultured Pseudobutyrivibrio sp.
TCCTCCCATTACCGCCATATCCCCTCTGCTCTTTTTACCTACCGGGCTTGCTCTGACTTCTTCTAGTTGGTAGTCCTTCTCCTGGTGTCGGCAGCTTTACCTACTAAGCAAGCCTCAACTTGCTTTCCGCGGGTAGTCCTCCCGTCACCGCCATATCCCCTCCGCCCTTTTTACCTACCCGGCTTGCTTTTGCTTCTTCTGGTTGGTAGCACATCTCCATGTCTCCGGCCTCTTTACCTACCCAGCAAGCCCTAACTTGCTTTCCGCGGGTAGTCCTACCGGCACCGCCATATCCCCTCTGCTCTTTTTACCTACCGGGCTTGCTCTAGCTTCTTCTGCACGACAATCTGCTTCTCAGTGAGTGATTTAGGGCTGTCCTCTTGGCAGTCCTATCACAAACCATCCCTAAGATCAACTTGGGAAAATTTTCATGAATTTTCCAGAAGCTTAATTGGTGAATCCGGAGAAATCTTTACGAAAAAAACGATATGATATTGTATAAAACAGAAAAGATAATAAAGTTTTAGTATATCTATTGTATCCTTCGTGATCACATGCTAAAATGCAGAAAAGCATATATTTTTAATACTATGATTTCTATTGTTCTGGAATATCTTGATCATTTCTGAAAGTCTATGCTTTTACTATCATTTAGAAAAGCAGAGGCAGACGGAATGACATGTATTCTTTCCCTATATGTCTCTGCAAATTGGGAGGATATATGGGAGAAAAAGACATTGCAGAAAAAAATCTTGAAAACTATCCTGATGTATTTGCCGACATTGTGAATGGTCTGCTGTTTCACGGAAAGCAGGTAATGTTACCTTCAGAATTACAGGAGACCGGGATAAGGGCACAATTTAAAAGTGATCTGGGGCAGCTCCATGAGCAGGAAAGGGATAATGGCCGATATTGGGTAAAGAATGAGGAGATCGTTGCCTTGATCGGACTGGAAAATCAAACAGTCTCAGACAGCGATATGAGCCTTCGGGTATTTAGTTATGACGGTGCAGGATATAAGAGTCAGCTCTTAGAAGACAGGAATAGGACAAAGAAACGGTATTCTGTTGTTACACTTGTGTTGTATTTTGGAAAAACCCATTGGAAAAAGCAGCGTTCACTGCAGGAATGTCTGGAAATACCGGAAGGGTTAAAGGATTATGTAAATGAGTTTAAGTTGAATTTGTTCGAGATTTCCTATTTGTCGGAAGAGGAATTGGAATATTTTCACAGCGACTTTTACAGCGTTGCAGAATTCTTTGTAAAGACCCGAGAAGGCGGTGTCTATGAACCGGAGCCCAGGGAGATCCATCATCCGGATGCATTTCTGAAAACCATGGCAGTGCTGACAGAAGATGATCGTTTTGTAGAAATATGGAGTGAGATTCAGAATCGGATAGAAGGAGGTGCGAGACTTAGAATGTGTGAAGCAATTGATCTGTGGGAAGCAAGAGGAGAAGCCCGGGGAGAGGCCCGAGGAGAAGCCAGGGGAGAAGCCCGAGGAGAAGCCCGAGGAATAAAAAGTGGAATAAAAAGCGGAATAAATCGTGTGAATTGTTTAAATCGTCGCCTGATAGAGGATGACAGAATGGAAGACCTGTGCCGGGCGGCAATGGATCTTAAATTTCAAGAACAATTGATGACCGAATATGGAATCAATTGAAATCCCATAAGGAAAAAATAAACCCCTATAAGAAAATAAACCCCTATAAGAAAATAAACCCCCATAAGAAAATAAACCCATGGAAACAAGAAAACTCCTGCAAGTTACCGTATACCTGATACGATATCCGCAGGAGTTGTTTTGCAAACAATCTTATAACCTTATAACAGTTCCTGGATCATTTCAGCAATCTGTGCCTTATTTTCTTCCTTCATAACTGATTTGATGGAAACCACAGTATCACAGATGGTGATATTCTTCATGCCATCCAGCATATCCCGCATCTTCTTTGCTGCCATAGGTCCCCAGGATCCGTTTTCCACCAGTGCGATCTTCCGGTTCTGGAAATTCTTTGATTTCAGATGGTTCAGGAAATCCTCCATACAAGGGAATAATCCTGCATCATAGGTAGCTGCTGCCAGTACCATGCGATCCAGACGATAAGCTGCTTCCACAGCATAAGAAACATCATCTCTGGAAAGATCGAAGACTACCACACGCTCTCCTGCAGCCCGAAGCTGGTCTGCAATATAGAGTGCTGCATTCTTTGTATTGCCGTGTATGGAAGCATAAGCCACTACCACGCCGGAATCTTCCGGTGTATAACTGCTCCAGGTCTGGTATTTATCGATATAATATCCAAGATCATCCTCAAGCACCGGACCGTGCAGCGGACAGATCTTTACAATATCCAGTCCTGCAGCTTTTTTCAGCAGTGCCTGTACGGAGGGGCCATACTTTCCTACAATATTGATATAATATCTTCTTGCTTCCTGGATCCAGGGAATATTCTGGGACAGGGCACCAAATGTTCCAAATCCGTCTGCGGAAAACAGAACCTTGTCCGTCTCATCATATGTCACCATAACTTCCGGCCAGTGCACCATGGGCGCCATCACAAAATGAAGGGTATGCTTACCGAGAGATAAGGTATCTCCCTCTTTTACCACAACCGTACGTCCTGTCAGATCCATCTCAAAAAACTGGGGCAGCATGGCAAATGTTTTGGCATTGCCTACCAGCTGCATTTGGGGATACATTTCTGCGATCCGGCCAATATTTGCCGCATGATCCGGCTCCAGATGGGAAATTACCAGGTAAGCCGGCTGACGGTCACCCAGCACCTCTTTCACATTAGCCAGCCACTGATCTGTGGCTCTGGCATCCACCGTGTCCATAATGGTAATCTTTTCATCTAAAATAATATAAGAATTGTAAGATACACCGTAGGGAATCGGATACTGGCTCTCAAAGAGATCCAGGTCCAAATCATCTACGCCTACATACTTGATATCATCTGAAATATACATGATCTTTCCTCCTACTCTTTTCTACTCTGCTTCAAGCTCATTTGTGTCTATCATAGCAGACTTTTCGGAAAAATTTAAGTTGTATTTCTAATTTTATTACTATATCATGTATTTATTCAGAAACTTTTACGAGGCGACATGCCGCAACATGCTGCAACATGCTGCGATATGCAAAGACACACACAGAAAAGAGGTACCAATGCTGATCAGTAAATATTTTGTATGGTTTATCATCTATAGTTTTTTCGGCTGGGTTTACGAATCTGCCTTCTGCACCATAAAAGCTCACGAATGGCGGAACCGGGGCTTTCTCCACGGTCCCATTGTTCCAATCTACGGTGTAGGCGCCCTGGCTGCATCCATCATCTTTTCCGAGCTCCCGGTGGAAAAACTGCATTCTGCCAACAATCTGCAGATCTTCATCGTCTGCTTCCTGGGCAGCATCGTTCTGGAATATGTTACCTCCTGGGGACTGGAAAAACTGTTTCACGCCTACTGGTGGGATTACAGTAATGTCTTTGGAAATATCAACGGCAGAGTCTGTCTCCCTGCATCCATCGGTTTCGGCCTTGCAGGGATACTTGTGGTCCGGGTTGTGCTTCCTCTTGTATCCAATATGACCCTCAATACCCATCCGCTTCTGCTGGAAGCCCTGTCCCTGATCTTTATGCTGCTGTTTGGCATGGATCTGGCACTGACGGTATCCACCCTGACCAACTTCACGAAAAATCTTGAGCGGATCGAGAAGGAGATCAATGATCAGATTGCTGCAGCCTATGATAATCTGGAAGCAAATATTGCGGAGAAGCGTCTGGAAACCCAGGAATCCATCGATGCCAGCAAAGAGGCCTTCGCAGCAAAGAAAGAGGATTTTACCGAAAAGACTGCCGAAAAGACCGCAGCACTTCGGTCAAAACTCACCAACGAGCGTCTGGAAGAGTTCTTTGCTTCCTCCAGTCTGCATCAGCGACATACCCTGATCAATATCAAGGGTTATCAACGGGATGGCCAGTCCAAAGAATATTTAGAAAAACTGAAACGGATGATCAAGGAGAGAAAACGCTAAATGCACAGTTCTGCCCACCACTGCCATTGGTCAAAATCCATAGAGCCATCTATGATTTCCATAAATCCTGCAGTGATCTCTATCCCATCATGGAGCACAGAGATCCTGCGGGATTTTTTATTTATCTGCTTTGGAATCTGCTTTGGATCGATCACCAGCCGGAACAGCACCTCCTGTCTGCAAAGCAGTTCCTTCCCCCGGTAAAAATCTGCCGAAAGAACCCTGCATCCATTGGAAAATCCCGGTCCGCAGTAAAACCTGTATCTTCCAAACCTATATCTGCCAAATCCATGTCTTCCATTCTCCGTCTCTTCTGCCGCCTCCAACATATGCATGGAATCCTCTGGCGTGACATCTGTCTTATACAATCCTGCCGCGATGGGATACCGGAAGAGCCGCCCCGGATTCCCGCCTTTTCTGTCCCCACCTTCCGGATTCTTATCAGCCGGATCCTTTTCTATCCCTGTCACATCTCCTGTAGGCACATCCGGGATAAAACAGCCTCTTCCCTCTCCAAAATCCAACTCTATTCTGTCCCACTCACACACTAAAATTCCACTCCCATCCAACAATCATTTCCATGATCATTTCCGTCATCATTTCCATGATTTCTATCGTCATTTCTTTTCCTATTCCCCATTATATTCTCATATTTCAAGAATTACAACAATGCGTTTTCCATTGTATACAGAATAGTTTGACACTCAAAATCCGATACTATACGATAGGTAGCAGATGGCAAGAAAACCGCTGAAATTCAAGTTTTTAGCAGTATAAAAAGAGGAATCCGTATCATGAAAAACACCAGAATCGGGGAGGTATTAAAAGAATACAGAAAACGAAACTGTTATTCTGTCAGCGACATTGCTGCCCTCCTGCATGAGAAGGACATCCTGGTTGCCGAAAAGACGATCTATGGTTGGGAGAGCGGTCAATCCATGCCGGATCCCGACACATTCTTAAAGCTTTGTGAAATCTATAAAATCGATGATGTTCTTGGGGTATTCGGCTACACTGACCGGACACCGCTGCGTCTCACAGAATATGAGCGAAATTTGCTTCTCAATCTCCGACGACACCCGGAGATGCTGCCGGCGATCAAGAAGCTCTTAGATATGTAACAGACTTGTTATTATATTTCTTTTGTATTATTCTTTACCGTATTATTCTCTACTGTATCATTTTCTATGGGAAACAGAATAGAAATCGTGGTTCCAACGCCCACCTGGCTTTCCACGGTGACCTTGGCGTCGTGTAAAAGTGCGCCGTGTTTTACGATAGACAATCCCAGTCCCGTACCTCCGGTGGCTCTGGAATGACTCTTGTCTACACGATAAAATCGTTCGAAGATCCGTTCCTGTTCCTCTGACGGAATTCCGATCCCCGTATCTTTTGCTTTCCACAAAATACCATCCGGACGGATCTCTGTGGACAATGTCACATTTCCTCCCGGCACATTATAATGCACTGCATTGTCGCAGACATTATACAGCATTTCATAGACAATCTGACGCATTCCCCAGATCCTGCATCTTTTACCTGAAAAAGCAAGGGAAATGTTCTGCTTTTGGGCCTCCGGCCGCAGTACTTCCATCACTTCCTTGGAAAGTTCATACAGATCCAGTTCTTCCTTCTCCAGCTGAAGACTTTCGTCATCCAGTTTGGAGAGCCGGATAATATCCTGCACCAGAGTGGTAAGCCTCGCCGCCTCACTGTAAATTCTTCCGGCAAATTCCGCAATATCCTCCTGCTGCACCATGCCGTCCTTGATCAATTCGGCATATCCGGAAATAGACATCAGCGGGGTCTTTAACTCATGGGAAACATTTGCAGAAAACTCCTGCCGCATCAGTTCTGCTTTCTTGCGTTCCGTCACATCCAGCACAAAGATCACCGCTCCGGTAATCTTTCCGGATACCAGCACCGGATTGCCCAGCAACTGATAATCACGGCCACGGATCTCGATGACCCGCTCCTGCTGTTTTCCTTCCAGGGCACCGGTAACGATCTCCTTTAACACGGGATGGCGGTGTACCACAATAATATCTTCTCCCACGCATTCTTTTTCCGTGATCTGGAAAACATCCATGGCCGCCTTATTGATAGACAATACCCGATACAATCCGGTGACGATAAGGCCGTCCTTCATATTTTCCGTAATAGCCAGATATTCCTGCCTCTGGCTCCGGATCTCCTGCACCTGCTGCTCCAACTGGTTTTTTTGATCTGCAATCCTACGCAGCAACGGCAGTAGCTCATCATAGGGCACATCCTCCAGCGGCTCCTCCAGATTCATCTGGTTGATGGGGGCCAGCATTCTGTCTGTTGTCTTACTGATAAACCAAAGACTCACCAGAAGGATCGCAAAAAGCACACAGATCATAATGGCGAATCCGGAAAACAAAATGGAATACACACTGTCCATGGTAACTCCCACCCGGACCACATTTCCATTTTCCAACAGATATGCTGCATAGTAACTCTTCTGGGACAAAGTCTCGGAATACCGGGAAGCCTTTCCGCTTCCGGAACGCAAAGCCGCCGCTATTTCCGGACGGTTGCTGTGATTTGACATGGTCTTTGGATCCTCATAGGTATCAAACAGCACCTTTCCCGTCTCATCCACCAGTGTCACACGCCCCCGGATCTTTGTAAGGAAATCCTCTTCTAAGGCTTCCGTCCCCATACTGTCCAGCATTTCCTTCAGGTAAGCAGATTCCTCCTGAACCTGGTCAAAGGTTTGATCTGTGAGTTTCTGGTACATAAAGAAGATGGATGACAGAAATGTCACCACCATGGTGGCAATCACCAGAATCACAGTATTTACAAAAATTTTTCTTTTCATCTCAGCAATCCCCTCATCAGTGATCCTTTAATCCCCGATGCGATATCCCACACCCCGGATGGTCTTGATCACTTCCCCTGCATCCCCCAGTTTCTGGCGCAGAGTTCTGATATGTACATCCACAGTCCTGGTCTCACCGTCAAAATCATATCCCCAGACATAATTCAACAGCTGGTCTCTGGTCAATACCATTCCCAGGTTCTCCATGAGATATTTCAGCAATTCATACTCCTTCAGTGTCAGAGTCACTTCCTGCTGATCCACATAAACCTGATGGGATTGGGGAAGGATCCGGATATTCTTATAGACGATATTGTCGGCTGCATGCATCTTATCCACACGGCGCATCACGGCCTTGATCCGGGCAACCAGTTCCATCATGCCGAACGGCTTGGCAATATAGTCATCCGCTCCATTATCCAGACCCACCACTTTATCATATTCACTTCCTTTGGCAGTCACCATGATCACGGGAATATCCTTGGTCTCTGTTTCCTTTTTCAGTTTGCGAAGGATCTCCAGGCCATCCTCACCCGGCAGCATGATATCCAGCAGGATCAGCTCCGGCGTCTCCTGCTTCAGCTGCTCCCAGAGCTGCCTTCCGTCAGAAAGTCCCAGAACCTCAAAACCGCTGGCAGTCAGCGCATAGACCACCAGCTCTCTGATATTTTTTTCATCTTCTACACAATAAATCATGTTTTATCTCTCCTGATGTGCGATCTTCCTGTCTTCTTTACTATAACACATCTGCATCCTTATGCGTACCCGTAATGGAAAATTCCACCCACTCTGCAATATTTACCGCATGGTCACCAATGCGTTCATAGTATTTGGCGATCATCAGAAGATCCAGGCTGTTTTCCCTGGTAACCTCCTCCTTACGAAGCACGGAAACGATCTCTTCCCGAACCTCCAAAAACAGATCATCCACCTCGTCATCTGTGGCAATGACCTTTTTTACCAGCTCTAAATCCTGCTTTACATAGGCATCAATACTGTCTGTTACCATCCGCATGGTAGTTTCCGCCATTTTGGAGAGTTTGATCTCATCCTGTGGAATGGCCAGTTCTGTGGTTTCCACAATTTCCGCAATATCAGAAGCCTGATCTCCGATCCGCTCCATGTCGGTGATCATTTTTAAAGCAGCGGAAATCTTGCGCAGATCCCTTGCCACCGGCTGCTGCTGCAGCAGCATTTTCAGGCAGAGGCTTTCGATCATTCTCTCCTGTTCATCAATTTTGCTGTCCTCCTTGCGGATCTCCCTGGCTTCCACAGCATCCCTGGATTTTAAAAGATCACTGGTCTTACGAATCACTTCCTCGCACATACTCCCCATTTCCAGCAGTTCCACATGAAGCTGTTCCAACTGACGGTCAAATCGATTTCTCATCTCACATTTTCCTTTCCCAACCTGATATTTTATAAATCATCCATCAACCGAAACGTCCGGTGATGTAGTCTTCTGTTCTCTTATCCTTTGGCATGGAGAAGAGCCCCTGTGTTTCCCCATACTCCACAACTTCTCCCAAGAGGAAGAAGGCAGTGTTGTCGGAAATACGGACAGCCTGCTGCATATTATGGGTCACCATCACAATGGTGTAATCCTTCTTGAGTTCCAGTGCCAGATCCTCTATCTTCGAGGTGGATATGGGATCCAGTGCGGAGGTAGGCTCATCCATCAGAAGCACTTCCGGGTGAACCGCCAGGGCTCTTGCAATACAAAGCCGCTGCTGCTGTCCGCCGGAAAGTCCCAGGGCACTTTTTTTCAGACGATCCTTTACCTCATCCCAGATAGCCGCCTGCTGCAGAGACTCCTCCACGATCTGATCCAGTTTTGCCTTGGAATGAATACCGTGGGTCCTGGGGCCGTAGGCAATATTGTCATAGACACTCATGGGGAAGGGATTGGGTTTCTGGAAAACCATTCCCACCCGTTTTCTCAGAAGATTCACATCCATATCTCCATAGATGTCCTCATCATCCAGTTTCAGGCTTCCTGTGATCCGGCAGCCTTCCACCAGATCATTCATCCGGTTGATGGATTTCAGCAGGGTGGATTTACCGCATCCGCTGGGTCCGATAAAAGCTGTGATCTCCTTCTCCGGGATCTTTAAATTAATATCCTTCAGCGCATGAAAATCACTGTAATACAGATCCATGTCCGAAATTGTTATCTTATCCATTTGTTTTCCTCCTTACACCCGTTTAACCGGTTTTCTCCAGTTTCTTTGCAATCAGATCCGAAACACCGTTGATACATACCACCAGAATCAAAAGTACCAGTGCTGTCGCATAAGCTTCATCCATATGTAAACCTTCCCTGGACAGACTGTACATGTGAAGAGCCAGGGTTCGTCCTGACTTCATGAGAGACTCCGGCACCTGAGCCACGGTACCTGCCGTATAGATCAAGGCTGCCGTCTCCCCCACAATTCGTCCGATGGAAAGAATGACTCCTGACAAAATACCAGGAACTGCCGCCGGAAGGATAATCCGGAAAATAGTACGCAGTTTTCCGGCACCCAGGCCAAAACTTGCCTCCCGGTACATATCCGGCACAGCGATCAGTGCTTCCTCCGTTGTACGGATGATGAGAGGAAGGATCATAATCACCAGTGTCAGAATACCTGACAACAGGGAATATCCCCAGTGCATGGCAGTTGAAAAGCACAGGTATCCGAACAGACCATAAATAATAGAAGGTATACCGGATAAGGTTTCTGCCGTCATACGGATGACTTTTACCAGTTTGCTTCCCCTCTTTGCGTATTCCACCAGATAAATGGCTGCACCGATTCCTAAAGGCACTGCGATGAGAAGACAAAGCACTGTCATGATCACAGTGTTGATGAGAGCCGGCATCAGGGAAGAATTTTCCGAAGTATATTCCCAGGCAAAGAGATCCGGCGTAATATGGGGTGCGCCCTTTACCACAATAAACCCAATCATATAGAGCAGAACTCCGATGGTGACAACAGCTGCCAGATAAACCAGCATTTTAACCAGAAATGAAAAGGGATGACGTCTGGCTTCCAACAGACTAGCTTTCATAATCGCTCCTCCTCTTTAGTAACGACACACAGATATTGATGATCAAAATGAAAACAAACAATACCACACCGGTGGCGATCAGGGCTTCCCGGTGAAGATCTGCAGCATATCCCATCTCCAGAACGATGTTGGAGGTAAGGGTACGAACACCCTTCAGCAGACCCTTGGGCATTCTGGGCTGGTTGCCGGCCACCATTACCACAGCCATGGTCTCACCGATGGCTCTGCCGATGCCCAGCACAATGCCGGCCACAATACCGGACTTGGCTGCCGGAAGAACCGTTGCAAACACGCTTCGTTCCTTGGTTGCCCCCAGGGCCAGCGCACCTTCATAGTATGGTTCCGGCACACTGCGGATAGCCGCCTCACATACACTTACGATGGTAGGAAGGATCATAATCCCCAGAAGCAGGGATGCGGTGAGCATGGTACTTCCGTCCTTCCCGGTAAGATCACGCATCATAGGCACGATACACACCAGGCCAAAAAATCCATATACTACAGAGGGAATACCCGCCATCAGGTTAATGGCCGTCTTACAGATTGTGTAAATTTTTTTCGGGCAGTAATAGGCCATAAATACGGATGTCAGCAGTCCAATGGGCACTCCCACCAGAATCGCTCCTGCGGTCACATAAATACTTCCCATGATAAAGGACAGAATACCGAAATAACCATTGGTAGGTTTCCAGACAGTACCACTCAGGAAATTCCACAGACCGATTTCCTTCATGGCCGGTATACCATTTGCAAACAAGAAGATACAGATCAGAGCCACTGCCATCACTGATGTACAGGCTGCCAGAAAAAACAGGAATTTCATAAAAATTTCCAGAAATCGATTCATCCTCTTTTATCCTTTCTTGGTTTTGTACAGCACAAAAAGCCTGCTTCGCAGACTTTATGTGCCGGGTTAGATTCCATCATCATTGTGGATGAGATTATTACTGAAGCTCTTCCCAGGTGGTTACTTCACCGGTGTAGATTGCTTTTACCTGCTCAGCAGTCAGGTTATCAATTCCGCTGTCGTTGTTTACGATCACTGCGATTCCGTCCTGAGCGATCACGGTTGCCTTCAGACCTTCCTCAAGTTCGCTGTCCTTCAGCTCTCTGGAAGCCATACCGATGTCGCAAAGGCCTTCGATGGTGGACTTCATACCGTTGGAAGAATCACTTTCCTGAACCTCGATGGTGATGTCTGCGTTCACATCCTTGAAAGCTTCTACCAGCTTCTCCATTACCGGAGTAACAGAAGAGGAACCAGCGATTACTAAGGAACCCTTTGCCTTGTTGCTCTCGAAAGCCGGTGCATCACCTACGCTGATGTATC
>CAMEWP010000058.1 GCA_945946605.1 uncultured Pseudobutyrivibrio sp.
AACAACCACATCTTCTCTTTTTACAGAAGATGGCCGTGGTGAATTTGCAGTTACTACAGCATCAATGAACAGAGCCCGAATAAAGGAGAAAACGTATAAGCGGACTGAATTTGGCGAGCAGTTGGCGTCCATTCTCAGATAAATCGTTTTACGATTTTAGGCATTGTATACTTTTCAAAATAAGTTCGAAACATCTGCTTGTGATTCATCGGAACCAATCTTAAACGGATCTGCGTTTTGCAATTCAGGCTCTACCAGCAAACTCATTGCAAAGCAATGTTTACGCAGTGTCCCAGTTCATGGAGCAGAACGCTCTGGGGGGGTGCTTCCTGATCCTTGTGTGGAATCAGCATATAAATGTCAGCACAAGTAGCTCCGTCCTTTGCTGTAAAGCAAAGGCAGAAGGATTCCTCTTTCTGGTGTTTGGACTGGAACAGGAAAATGAATGTGTGCTGATTTTTCAGAACACGATTTGAGAAATCGTAGATCCTGTCGGCCACCTGCATCACTTCTGTCGCCGTAGCTTCGGTCAGAAATTACTCTGTACTTTCTTCGTAGTTTTCATTAATGTCGCCTGGCAGCGCAAGCATTTGCTGTGCATTCTCCGATGCACTCTTACTGAATGACTAGTTACGATATACGAACATCATACAGGCCACACTGCCCTGAACAACACTCCATCCGGGATGATGATCCATGAACGCTTCCATTACCCTGCTGCTCATATTTTGCACGCAGTTTCTGATACAACTGCTCATAATCGTTCTGAGAATAAGTTGCGGCAAACTGTTTCAGATACACAGCCAGTTCACTTAATTTCTTGATTGCGATCATGAAACCATCCTCCTTTCAGGGTATATTTTTTGCTAACCAGAACAAATTCGAACGACAATAAATCCGTCAATATTATCCCCTTTGGAAATAAAACGATATTTCTTAAAAAATGCAATGGCAGGGAACCACTTCCCTGCCATTGCATTTTTATTTCATCCATTATTTCGTGTTTCGTCGCTTACACTTCCTCAAAAAACGTGTCCGGATGCGACGGATCAAACACCTCGTTGCAGGTCATGACCGTCACCAGGTTCTCTGTATCACTGAGATTGGTGATACTGTGGGTCCAGCCCGGTATCATATCCCAAACTGCACAGTGCAACGACCATAACAGTCAATGGCTCATTTTTATCAATAACAAAAGAGATAGCAATACTTATGATTGCGCATAGTACGCTTGACACAAATTGCATAAGCAATGCTGAACCGATTGCCTGTCCCTGCTCATCAGGATTATCCACAAAGTCTTTTATAATAACTGCATTTAATCCCAAATTACAAAGAGAGGAAAAAAATGCAACATAAGCACCACCATAACTGATTAAACCATAGTTGCCAGGGCCAAGATACCGTGCAGATAAAACACCGACAATTAGCGACAATGCCATTTGAACCACTCTGCCACCAATCAACCATCCTGCATTTTTTACTTCTTTATTTTTTAGTATCATTTTAAATTTCATGCTTCATCTATACACTCTAATGATTTTTTTGCAATATTACTATAGAGATAAATATCAGTAGAATCAGACAATGCAACCGTCTTCATTCGTTCATATTTTTCCGTAAACTTCAACTCATAAATCATTTCTTTGATTGAATTCTCATTTACCTCATGAGATGCTGCCTTAAATAAATACTTTTTTCTTTCCACAATTTCAAAAATTTTGTCATAATCACATGGAATTCCACCAAGATCAATTGGAATGATAGCTTTTGTCTTCTCCGTGATTGCCCTATCTAATGCATCATAATCCATTTCATAAGAATGATTTTGACAATCAACTAAAACAATTTTGGCACCGACATGTTCAATTACCGATGCCGTTGCAGTATAAGTGTAGGCACAGGTTACAACTTCATCTCCTTGGCCAATCCCCAATAAGCGTAATGACATTTCAGCTGCCGCTGTCTGACTGTTTAAACAGGCAACCCTTTTTGTTTTCACGTACTCAGCAAGAAGTTTCTCTAATCTTTTTGTTTTAGGTCCTGTAGTTATCCATCCTGATTTCAACGTATCAACAACTTCTTTTATTTCCACATCTGAAATGTCTGGTGGGCTAAACGATATTGTTTTATTCTCTGTACTCATATCCATCTTCCGTATATTATCCACATCTTTTAAAACATATTTTAAACATCTTGTATTCTATTCTCAGTTGGATGATATGTCGTCACAATCCTTTGTACTCTTTCCTTCATATCTTCCTTATTCTTATACGCTGCATCCATCAGTTCCTCCAGCTGTCCCCAGAACATCTCCACATCAAAGGGGATGGGGCAGCCGATATGGATCAGCTCGTTCTTTGTCTTCTTTAAGCCCTCTTCCGCCATGAGTTTCTCTTCGTACAGTTTCTCTCCCATACGAAGCCCCGAATATTCGATCATGATGTCCACATCCGGTGTGTAGCCCGACAGACGGATCAGGTTTCTTGCCAGGGTATCGATCTTTACCGGCTCTCCCATGTCAAGCACAAAGATCTCTCCCCCCTTGGCGTAGGTTCCCGCCAGCATCACCAGGCTCACCGCCTCCGGTATGGTCATAAAATACCGGATGATATCCGGATGGGTCACAGTCACAGGGCCACCAGCTGCGATCTGTTTCTTAAACAGCGGCACCACGGAGCCGTTGCTTCCCAGCACATTTCCAAAACGCACTGCCACAAATTCTGTTGTGGTGGTGGCCAGGGCTTCCTTCACTTCCTCTGTCAGCACCAGGTCCTCCTTCATGCTGTGGGTAAACAGCTGGGGGATCTGATCTGCCTTTCCTTCCTTGATCCTGGCATCAAAGGCCTGGATGATCATCTCGCACAGCCGCTTGGATGCCCCCATGATGTTGGTGGGGTTCACCGCCTTGTCCGTGCTGATCAGCACAAACCGCTTGCAGCCGTGGACCATGGCAGCATAGGCTGTCTTATAGGTACCGATGGCATTATTCTTGATGGCCTCACAGGGGCTGTCCTCCATCAGCGGCACATGCTTATGGGCTGCCGCATGGTAAACGATCTCCGGGCGGTAGGTTGCAAACAGCTGGAACACCTTCCGGCTGTCCCGCACGGAACCGATGATGGTACAAAGATCCAGATCAGGATGATTTTTCTTTAGTTCCTGCTGGATGTCATAGGCATTATTTTCATAAATATCAAACAGGATCAGCTGTTTCGGGTGATGGGCTGCGATCTGCCGGGCCAGTTCCGACCCGATGGAGCCTACTCCTGTCACCAGCACCACCTTTCCCGTGATCTCCTGATATACTTCTGTCATATCCGGGCGGATGGTATCTCTTCCAAGAAGGTCCTCGATCTGCACCGGTTTCATCCGGTTCACCGTCACTTCCCCGGTATAAAGCTGGTACATTCCAGGCAGGCTCATAAGCTCGCAGGGTGTCTCACTGCAGATCTGCAGGATCTCCCGCTTGTCTGCGGCTTTTGCACTGGGAATGGCCACATAGATCTTATCGATCCGGTATTTTTCCACCGCCTCTAAGATCTGTTCCCGGCCGCCGTACACCGGCACGTTATCGATATATCTGCCCCATTTGTTCTTATTGTCATCAATGAAGCAGCAGACTTTTTCATCTGTCTCTTTTGCTCCCCGGATATCCCGGAAGATCATCTGTCCTGCCTCCCCCGCTCCGATGAGCATCACACGCTTTCCTGCCCCGGAGGCCTCTCTCTTCCTGCCCCGCAGCAGCAGGACAAACCGGTAGGAAAACCGAATGCCGATGGTCAGCACAAACTGGATGATGATGCCGAACAGGTAGTAAGAGATGGGCATCCGCACACCAAAGAGTGCCATGGCTGCCACATAGGCTGCCCCTGTCACTGCCGTGGCCAGGATCACCCGCAGCAGTTCCATGTAACTGGCGAACCGCCAGATACTCTTATACAATCTCAGAACAGAGAACACTATCACGCAAAAGATCCCGTAGATCAGGATGCTGTGCAGATAGGCATCCAGATATTTTCCCTCGATCCAGTTGTATCTGCAGTCGAACCGCACCCAGAGAGCTATCAGATAGGACATGGCAACCGCCACAAAATCGTAGACTACCAGAAGGATTTCAACCATCTGTGCATGTTTGATTTTCCATCTGTTTTCTTTCGTACGACAAGTCATTTCTGCTCCCTTTCCAAGCGTGTTTTTATCTGAAATCGACAAGTGTGTCCATAACACATTTGTCTAGTAGACGAACTCCTTCATTATAACATATTTTCCAGCTACTGGATCATATAAATTCAAAAAATTTGTAATTTTATGGCACTAATTTTATGGTCAGGATCTTTCCTGCTGCATTGTGCACCAGATTCTCCGACAATGTGCCGTCTTTTATGGCTGCCACAACCGCCTGATAGGCTGTTTCAAAATCGGATGTCACATAGATCATATCGCATCCATCCTGCAGTGCTTTCACACAGGCATCTCCGATGCTGATACCATCCGCCACCATTTCGTTGACAGCTACTGCCCTTACGATGCTGTCGGAAGGACTCTGTGCCTGATCAAAAGGCAGGATCACGGTAATATCATGATTGCTGTATTCCGCGATGATCTCCTGGTTATCAGCAGACGGAAGCAGAATACCGTTCAATCCTACAGACTTCATATAGCCTGTTTTTGTTGTGGTATCATTTTCCTCCCCGGGTCGTTGTGCAAAAAGGAAAAGTTCAATGCCAATGCGATCCCGGCTGTATGTCTGGAGTTTCTCCAGATTTTCCGGGGTACTGTCCAGGCCCAGGAAATTGCTCCGGCTGCAGAAAATTCCGCCAACCGGTGTACTGCCTATGGCTGTCTGACAGCCGGATCCTGCAACGCTTACTTTCGCATTGTTTGTCAGGGTCTCCGGTGTCACAAGAAACAGCTGCGCCGCCTTCTCTTCTGTGGTCATGGATGCAAGTTTTTCTTCCACCTCATCGGAATATGCGATCTTGTCTGCCTGAACAGATTCCTGGATCTCATTATCATTACCGACGCTATTGACTTTCTTTGCTTCCTCTTCTGACACTTCCTCATAGAAGATGCTAAGGATCAGCTCATACATGGCCTCATCGTCCAGATAGTATTCCTCAAACATTTCACCCTGCACCATTTCACCGGGCAAAGAATACATCTCACCACTGTAGGTGTAATCTACAAGTTCTGCTGCCAGATCTCCAAGGACCATGTTGGTAACAGAATAATCCTGCAATTGATCATATACTTTCACTGCGGAAGATTTGCTTTCCTGTGCGATCTGACGGGCACGCTCCATCATCGCCTCGATGTACTGTTTCTGGCGTTCCAGTCGTCTGGTGGCACTGTTGAACTCATCCACATCCCTGGAACGGATATACACATAAGCTTCCTGACCATTTAATTTTCTGGTCTCTCCTGCTTTCAGCTGCACACCCATGGAATCATCGGACAGATCATCCATTACTTTCACTTCAATTCCGCCAAGGGCGTCATTTAAAACAGGAATACCGTCCATGGTCATGGCGTAATAGCCGCTGATGGGGATATTGTTGAACAGCCGTTCCACCGATTCAACGGTGTACTGACAGCTGAGCCGTCCTCCGTCTCCGTATGTATGCTGCAGACAGATCTGAGCCGTGGTGGTGCCGTTGGGCTTGTTATTGATATCATAGGTATCGATCTCCGCCATGGTATTGCGGTTGATGGCAATGGCACTGAGGGTCTTATTCTTTTTATCCTGTACCAGAAGGAACATCACATCAGACTGACCGGCATTGCCCTCTGAGGATTCCATTGCTTCTGCCATGGTACCGCTCTTATCAATACCTAAAAACAGATAACTCTTAATGCGATTGTTGTATCTGTAATATTTACCATTGTAGGAAATGATTCCTTCCTGCCATTTCTCTGTAGTCTGATCCTGACCATCTCCCTGATTGCCCGCTGTCTTATGATCTTTTCCAAAAACCACTGCCAGCACAGTGACCACCAAAAGCACCGCAACCAGTGCCAGAATCAATAACGGCATCAGGCCGCCCGTTTTCTTTTCTCTTTTTTCTTTCATGGATTACCTTTCTATTCCTCTCCTCATGTATGGGCCCGGTTGAAAACTTGTCAGACCCACACATGGAAAGAGGACTTACGTCCTCTGTCCATGAAGCGAATTCTGTTATGCCATTTTCTTGCGATTCAGAACCACGATTCCGGCTGCAGAAATCAACAGTAATGCTGCCGCAGCTGTTGTTGCGGTGTCACCTGTCTTTGGTGCAGTACCGGCATCTGCTATCTTAATAACAGCAAATGGTGAAAAGCTGCTGGTATAGAAGCTGATCTTGCCATCTCCTACTGTAACATCCAGCATTTCAGGCGCCTGATTGAGGCCATTCTTCCAATGGATCAGAACAATATCATCTCCTGAGCTGACACCCGGAATAGACACTTCGACCTGACCGGGTGTTCCCTTCAGCTCAAACACAGCAACCACACTTGTTCCGGGTTTGTACTTGTCGCCAAGAAGGTTTTTCAGCCAATCTTGTGATTCCAGGATTTTTTTCGCCTGCGGTATCTCTTCTGTATCCCAGACAACGATATAACCGGAAGTAAGAGCGCCACCGTTTGACGGGCTGGCTGCCAGACAGGTCATACCCATTGCGAAGCTTAATACCAGTGCAGCGATCACAGATACAACTTTCTTCATTGCTTTTTTCCTCCTTTTTAAAATTTTTATATCAATAGCGGTTCTACAGAGCGCATTTCTGCACATTCTGCAGTTTTGCCACTACAAGATATCGTTTATTTGCCTGCTGTGCGATGCAGGTGGAAAGCGTCAGAAGATGATCTTCTTTTGTCACTTTCACATCCTCACGGATGATCCCTGTACAGCTGCGCAGGTCATCAAGATAAGCCTGTGTGTCCTCATCGGATGTAAAGCCATATTTTGACATGACATGTTCTGCGGAAAACGCTACTGCCCCGAAGACCTGATAGGTGTAAACATACTCCGGAGTGTAGATATAGATCCACTCATGGGAATTCATGTATTCCCGGTCTTCATATTTATGAAGTCCTGCAAACATGCTGCCGTTTTTCATATTATGTCCATACAGCACCGTGTTCCGGTCAGAAAAATCCAAGGCATTGATCCTCTGGGAAAAGATGGACCCGTATACGGAACTGGTGCGGTCCGGCAGTCGTTTCAGATAATACTCATCATAGTAATCGGTAGTGTCCTGATTCTGCAGCACCGGATAATCGATCTGGGTATCCGGGATCTGGATCCAGGCGTAAATATCGGAGTTTTCACTCTGTAAGGTGGCAAAATCAATCGGATTGTACGCAAGATCTTCCTGAGGTTCTTCCTGCTCCGGCTCCTCCTTTACCACTTCATCCTTCAGCTGTTCATTCTGCTGGTCGGCTTTGTACCCTTCCCACCAGTTCTGAGCCAAAATGGCAACACATACAAGACAGACAATAAGCAAAAGCACTGTTACCACGATACGGACAATATTTCTTTTATCCCGGTTCTTCTTTTCAGCCATTATGCTTCACTCCCTGTATGTTCTGCATCCTCATCAGAATATCTTCCATAATAACTGCCGTAATAGCTGCCGTAGTAACTTCCGTAATATTTGCCATAATACTTCATCTCACTGGGCTTCACTTTATTCAAAACAGCTCCCAGGATCGGTACACCGGAAGCCTCCAACTGCTTCTTTGCCCCCTGGATTGCTCTGGTTCCTGCTTTTCCCTGACCAATCACCATCACAGCACCATCACACTGCTTACCGACAACCGCCGCATCGATGGCAGCACCCAGAGGCGCCGTGTCGATCAGCACATAGTCAAAACTCTTCTTTGTCACACTGATGAGGTTCTCGAAATATTTCTTCTCCAGAATCTCTGTAGGATTTGGCACGCTCCGGCCTGCAAAGATCATAAACAACCCCGGAACATTGGTGGCATAGATCACATCATTCAGCACCACCTGACCGCTGAGATAATGGGACAAGCCTTTAATCTCCTGTCCGTTGACAGCCTTGGCCTGAAGGGTACCTACATATACGGATTTACGCATGTCCGCGTCAACCACCAGTACTCTCTTACCCAGTTCTGTCAAAGAACGGGCCAGGTTAAACACTATGGTAGATTTTCCCTCATTGGGCTGTGTACTGGTAAATAAGATAGTCTTCATATCATCGCCACAAAACTGAAGGTTTGTACGAAGCATACGCAGGGACTCCTTCATTGTATAGGATTGTTCTTTTATATTATGAAATTCTACTGTCTCCATGATACGCCTCCTTTACTTTCTCTTTTTCTTGCGAAGCTTTGGTTCTTCTTCTCCGCCCTCTTCCATAGGAAGGGAAGCCAGCATATGCAGACCCAGTTTCTTCTCCACATCATCCGGATGAACCACGGTGTCATTCAGCAGATAGGAAACTGCCACAACTGCAGCTGCCAGAAGAAATCCTACCATAGCCCCCATCATAGTATTCTTCATCACGCTGGGGCTTACCTTATCATTGTCCGCATAACCATGCTGGATAATGCTGGGCGGATCCTGATCCATCTTCTCTGCGATATAGGCAGCTGATACTTCAGCGATCTCATCTGCGATCATTTTGGCCTGGGCAGGATCTGCATCCTTTACCGTGATCTTTAAAATACGGGAATCGGAAGGGTTCTCCAGACGAACTTTGGAATACAGAGAGCCATAACTCTCCTCCAGTCCCAGATTGTTGATCACCTGCTCTAACACCGGCCGTCCACTGATCACTTCCATGTAATCATTGGTCAGGTTGGTGCCGATCTGAAGATCTGCCACACTGGTGATGGAGGTGCTCTTAGACAGCACATAAAGCTGTGCCGTGGACTCATACATAGGTGTGATCAGAAAATAGCTCCACACAAAGGCGATCATGGCTACAAGTACTGTAGAAAGAGCGATCATCTTCCAGTGGTTCAATAATTCAAATAGCAGTTCTTTTAAGTCAATTTCATCATTCGCTGTATTTTGCGGTTCCATTTAAAATTCCTTTCTCTCAGGTATCATTCTATGTACCGTTATCATTATTATATTATGACTTGTCCGGAATGAGTTTTGCCGGGTTGTCCCAAAAAAGTTTTCCGGCATAATCCTCGCCGTATTTTTTTGCGATATGCTGATAACATTCTCCCAGACGGTTGTTTCGTCTGTCGGTATTGTGGCAGTCACTGGCCACCACATCTGCCCATCCATTCTTCAGAAGTCTTTTACAGCATCTTCTGGCCTGATAGCCTTCCTGTCCCAGCACCGCACCTGCGTTGATCTGAACCATGGCTCCCATCTTTCTTAAATGTGCAGCACCTTCCGGATGTTTCAGGATGCAGTCATACCGCTCCACATGGGCAATCACCGGTATATAACCACAACAAAGCAGAAGCCTTACCTGTTCTGTGATATCGGCGATATCACTGCCATAGGAAAACTCTGCCAAAACATACTCGCTATCTGCCATCGTCGAACATCGGCCGTTCTTCAGATGTTCCACCATGCTGCTGTCAACATGATATTCGCACCCCAGATAAATCCGGATCCCGCGTTTCTGCGCTTCCGGCAGCAGCCTTTCAAAATGCTCCCGGATCCGTCCTTTAGGATAGGGGAACATCCCGCCCCGGAAGTGGGGCGTCAGGATCATGGCCTCAATCCCCTGCTTCGCCGCCTCATCCAGCATCGCAGCAGATTCTTCCAACGACCTGGCACCGTCATCTACTCCAAAAAGGAGATGACTGTGAATATCTATGATTTTCATCCTGCCATCTCCTTCCTGTCACTCCATAATATCCCATGTTCAACTTAGCCTATTATAGCATGCCCTATTCCATTTGTAAATGAATCTTTGCGTTTTTTACATTTCCTTTACATTTACATTTTCATTGTCAACTTATGAGTTATCAACTTACGAGTCAATTCTTTCCTAATTCTTAAAACTGTGGATAGGTGCAGGAATTCTTCCCGGACGGTTCACAAAGGCCTCACAGGAGTATTCGTTCACCGGCATGATCGGTGCGTAGCCCAGAAGGCCGCCAAACTCCACGATCTCCCCCACATCCTTGCCGATCACCGGGATCAGACGGACTGCGGTGGTCTTCTGATTGACCATACCGATGGCCATCTCATCTGCAATGATACCGGAAATGATAGCTGCAGAGGTCGTGCCCGGAATAGCGATCATATCAAGTCCCACGGAGCATACACAGGTCATGGCTTCCAGTTTCTCCAGTGTCAGGGCATTTGCCTGTACCGCATCGATCATTCCCTGATCTTCACTCACAGGGATAAAAGCTCCGCTGAGACCACCCACATAGGAAGATGCCATCACGCCGCCCTTCTTTACCTGATCGTTTAACAGAGCAAGAGCTGCCGTTGTCCCCGGCGCACCGGCATATTCCAGACCAATCTCCTCTAAAATACCTGCAACGGAATCTCCCACTGCCGGCGTTGGAGCCAGCGACAGGTCGATGATACCGAAGGGAATCCCCAGTCGTTTGGAAGCTTCCTGGGCTACCAGCTGACCCACACGGGTGATCTTGAACGCAGTCTTTTTAATGGTCTCGCAAAGAACCTCAAAACTCTCACCCCTCACCTGCTCCAATGCAGTCTTTACCACACCCGGTCCGCTGACACCTACATTAATGATGGCGTCCGCCTCGGTAACACCGTGGAAAG
This sequence comes from uncultured Pseudobutyrivibrio sp., assembly GCA_945946605.1. Taxonomy (GTDB): domain Bacteria; phylum Bacillota; class Clostridia; order Lachnospirales; family Lachnospiraceae; genus Pullilachnospira_A. The sequence continues at coordinate 10,718 of CAMEWP010000058.1, forward strand.
CACCTGCCATAAAAGGATTATCATCCGGTGCATTACAGAATACCACCAGTTTTGCACAGCCCAGAGAATCATTTTCCTTGGTGTACTCCGCTGTTTCTTTGATCACTTCTCCCATCAGCCGTACAGCGTCCATATTGATGCCGGTCTTTGTGGATCCCACATTGACAGAGCTGCACACATACTCTGTGGAAGCCAGTGCTTCCGGAATGGAGCGGATCAGGTATTCGTCACAGGTGGTCATTCCCTTAGATACCAGAGCAGAATATCCCCCGATAAAATTTACCCCTACGGTGCGCGCTGCTGCATCCAGTGTCTTGGCGATGGTCACATAATCCTCAGGGCACTTGCAGGCGGCAGATCCCACCATGGCGATGGGGGTGACAGAGATACGCTTATTTACAATAGGAATACAGTAATCCCGTTCGATCTCCTTCCCTACCTTTACCAGATCCCTGGCAACGGTGGTGATCTTGTCATAGATCTTCTGATTTAA
>CAMEWP010000059.1 GCA_945946605.1 uncultured Pseudobutyrivibrio sp.
TGCTCATAGTAATCAGAGATTTCTTCTTTTGTTGGTGTATTAACTTCTAATACGTCATAATTCACCTGTAATCCTGATGTTTTTTTCAAATCCTCAAAGTATGTTTCAAAAAAACTTCCATCTTTTTCAGAAGCAAGTGTCTTTCTGATTTCTTCTTCTGACTCATCCAGGCTTTTTCCTTTGAATTTATCCTGATTTTCTGAATAGTACTGCTGAACTTCTGTCTTGGAAATTGACTCAGGAGATACATTTTCTTCATGAAGCTGCGACATATACTGTTCAACTGTTGCATCATTCAACAGATCTTCCATATTATGCTGAACTTCTTCCCTGCCAGTGATTCCCTTTTCTTTGGCCCAGTTTAAAATCATTTGTTCCGAAGCCATTTTGGATACCATTTCCTGATATCCTTCTAATGAATCTACAGGATGTATTTCGCACTCTTCCGTTGCATCACACTTTGAATGGTCATAACCATGTGTTGGACATAGCATATGCTCTCTTTCTTTTGCACCTTCTGCAGCAATAAAATTCTTTAGTTCTTCTATTGTTATCTTCTGATCATTATAAGTTGCTACAACATCCGGGGCCGGTGGCTTTGGCTCCTGTAGCATTGGCAGGCTGTGGTATATGCCCAATGCTGCCCCGCCCAGAGCCATCGCTCCAAATACCCCCAGCGGCCATCTCCTTCTGGTACGTTGTTCTGGTACAACCATTATCTCATGTTCTGGTTCTGACTCTTCCTCCTCGACGGATTCCGTCATTTCACCATCCCTAGGCACTTCTTCCTGCTTGTCTTTAGTTTTTTTCTCCTTTTTCGTATTTTTAAATCCCATAGCATGTAAAAAGTCCGACAGCACTGTTTCTGATTCTATCTCGTTATTCAGATCACCATCCTTTCCCTTTTGTTCCAGTTCATTTTCATCATCCTGTACCTGCGGTATTTTGTCATTTTCTGCCATTTTACATTCTCCTGAAATGCATAAATATTTTGCAGGCACAGTATAAAGAAAAGTTATGGGAAAATTATGGGGATTTACAGAAAAAGTGGCAGCCTGCGCTGCCACTCCCTTTGTCGGATCACCATATATTCTATAATTCACATATATGTTCCAGACCTGTATCAATAATCAGGCGAACATGTTTATCTGCAAGACTGTAAAATATCAGTTTTCCTTCCCGTCTCCTCTTTATTAAGCGGTGTGCTTTTAGAATATTTAACTGGTGCGATACGGATGATTCTGACATATCCAGTTCTTTGGCAAGACAATTTACACATGTTTCTTTTTCGTGGAGGGCAAGTAAAATCCTGATTCGTGAAGTATTTCCAAAAATTTTAAACAGTTCTGCTACAGAATACAGTTCATTTTCATTCAAATATGAAATTCCCCAGTTATCCAATATATTCTACAAGTTCTTAACATGTAAGGTTCTGATTGCATTTAAAATTGCAAGAACCATTACTCCCACATCTGCAAAAATCGCAAACCACATATTCGCAATACCTAATGCGCCAAGAATCAGGCAGGCAAATTTTACTACTAAAGCAAAAACAATGTTCTGATATACGATTCCAAGACATTTTCTTGAAATTCTGATTGCTTTTGCAATCTTAATCGGATCATCATCCATTAAAACAACATCTGCAGCCTCAATGGCAGCATCACTTCCCATTGCTCCCATTGCAACTCCTATGTCGGCTCTGGAAAGTACCGGAGCATCGTTGATGCCATCACCAACAAATGCAACCTTTCCCTTTGTTCCTTTTCTGGATTCCAGAATTTTCTCAACTTCGTCAACTTTGTCTCCTGGCAGAAGTTCACTGTGTACTTCATCAACCCCAAGATTTGCAGCCACCTGATCTGCCACTCGTTTTGCATCTCCGGTAAGCATGATTGTCTTTTCAACACCTGCTTTTTTCAGAGCCTTAATCGCATCTTTTGCATGTGGTTTTTCCACATCCGAAATTACAATGTGACCAGCATAACTTCCATTTACTGCAATGTGGATTATGGTCCCTACACTATGGCAGTCTGAATAAGAAATACCCAGTTTTTTCATCAATTTGCTGTTTCCGGCTGCAACAGATGTTCCATCTACCTTTGCCAGAATACCATGACCGCTGATTTCCTGTATATCACTGACACGGTTCCTGTCAATTTCTTTTCCATATGCGCGCTGCAGACTCTTACTGATCGGATGGGAAGAAGAGCTTTCTGCCAGTGCTGCATACTCCAGAAGCTTTGCTTCTTCCATTGTGTTATGATGAACGCCGTTTACTTCAAATACACCCTGTGTCAAAGTACCTGTCTTATCAAATACTACAACCTTTGTTTTTGACAGAGTTTCCAGATAATTAGAACCTTTTACCAGGATTCCTTCATGGCTTGCACCACCAATTCCGGCAAAGAAACTTAACGGAATGCTGATTACAAGCGCACATGGACAGCTAATTACAAGGAAGGTTAATGCTCTGTAAATCCAGGAACCCCATTGTGCCGGAAGTCCCATGAACAGACTTCGAACAACCGGCGGTAAAATTGCCAGTGCCAGTGCTGCGATACAAACTGCAGGGGTATATACCTTTGCAAATTTTGAAATAAAATCTTCTGATTTTGATTTTCTGGAACTGGAATTTTCTACAAGCTCCAGAATCTTTGATACGGTAGATTCTCCAAACTCTTTTGTTGTTCGAATCTTAAGGACACCCGTCATATTGATACATCCACTGATCACTTCATCTCCGATATTTGCTTCTCTTGGGAGGCTTTCACCCGTCAGGGCACTGGTATTCAGTGAAGAGTTTCCCTCTGTTATGATTCCATCCAGCGGAACTTTTTCGCCCGGCTGGACAACAATAATACTGCCAATTTCCACTTCATCCGGATCTACTTTTTCCAGTTTTCCGTCTTTTTCAATATTCGCATAATCCGGACGGATATCCATCAGCGCACTGATGTTGCGACGGCTTTTTCCAACGGCATAGCTCTGAAACAATTCACCGATCTGATAAAATAACATAACAGCAATCGCTTCATTATAATCACCGCTTTTTTCATAAATAGCCAGTGCGATCGCACCTACCGTTGCCACTGCCATCAGAAAATTTTCATCAAAGATCTGTCCATTAATGATTCCTTTTATCGCTTTTCTTAAAATGTCATATCCAATGATCAGATATGTGGCCATATAAAGTGCCATCCTCGGCAAGCCACTAATCGGGGCCAATGAAAGTCCGATTAACATTGCTGTAGCTATTAAAATTCTGATCAGCATAGTTTTCTGTTTTTTTGTCATAATGTTGTCCCACCTTTTTATTGAACATATGATTATTTTTTCATATATTATTTGAAATATACGCCCCAAAATATATCCTATTCCGGGGCGATTTGGTTTTATAGTCTTTATTAATTTTCAGGAACAAGGGAAACTTTTGTCTATCAGATAAACACTTCACAGTCAGGTTCTACTTTTTTGCAGGCTTTCACAACACTTGCCATAACTGTTTTCGGTTCCTGACCTTCTTCAAATTCTACGATCATTTTCTGTGTCATAAAATTAACCGTTGCATTTGCAACTCCGGCAGTTTTCTTTGCTGCATCTTCCATCAGGTTTGCACAGTTTGCACAGTCTACTTCAATCTTATATGTTTTCTTCATAAATAGAAAACTCCTTTCTTTTGTTCAAGCATTAAGCACTTGTTTATTTGTTATGGCTGTAGTATAATCGCATCATAAAGGAGTGTCAACACACTTTGGTTTTCTTCTTCCAAACAGAACCAAACATCTTCCAAATGGAACAATCTCAAAAGAAAAGGAGCCTGATTATGACATCTGAATTTCATTTACCTCATAACCATGAGGAAAAAAATGTGGAAGAACTTCTTCCTCAGCTTTCTAATGCAGAAAACTTTGGAGCTGCTGCCGATATCTTTAAACTTCTCGGAGACACCAGCCGTTTACGTATCTTCTGGCTGCTATGTCACTGTGAAGAATGTGTCCTCAATATTTCTACATTGATGGGTATGACAAGCCCGGCGGTATCTCATCATCTGCGTCTTTTAAAATCAAACGGTCTTGTAACCAGCCGGCGAAATGGAAAGGAAGTCTGCTATAAAGCATCCGATACAGAACAGAGCCGCCTGCTGCATCTGAGTATTGAAAAAACACTTGAAATAACCTGTCCATCCAATACACGCTAAAGAAAAGAGGTTTCAATTTATGGCTGTATATGATCAGAATTTAATTTCACAGGAATTACAGGATATTCCATATGGAAATATAAAAATTTTAGGAAAAACATCTTTGAATACAGATATCTTTCCACAAAAAATGAATTTTCAAACCAAAATAAATGGCACTGGAAAAGCAACCATTCTTCCACTCTTCCCCGGATGTTTTATGACTTTTTTTACTTTCCGGGCAAACAGTCTTTCCGGATATCATCCGGCATATGAATCTCTGATCCAGATTGATTTTTGCCAGCATGGACGTTTAGAATGGGAACTTGATCATTCCAGCCATATCTACCTTGGCAGCGGGGATCTGTCTGTTCATCGTATGGATAACTGTGTACACTCTACTCTTTACTTTCCTTTAGGTTACTACAAAGGTATCTCCCTGTTCGTAGCTCCTGAATATCTGGAACATACCCTTTCCGAATATCCATTAAAAAAAGGTATTTCTGATCTGTCCTGGATTACTAATCTTTGCTATGATAAAAATTTCTCTGTCTTTTCAGGAAATGAGCAGATCGGACATCTTTTTTTCGGTATTGATAAAATATCTTCTAAGATCCAGAACGATATATGCAAATTAAAAGTTCTGGAACTTTTTTTATACCTAAGCACGCTCCCTGATTCCCATGCAAAAACACCTTCCTCCTATTCGTCCGAGCAAACGGAACTGATCAAAAAAATACATGAATATATGATGCAGAACCTTGGAGAACGAATCACAATCGAACAATTATCCAAACAGTTTCTTGTCAATACCTCAACGTTAAAAGAGGTATTCAAGGCAGTATATGGTGATTCCATTGCCGCACATATGAAAGAACATAGATTGAAAGAAGCTGCCAGATTACTTAAGGATACAGATGACAGTGTCTCCCAGATTGCCAAATGTGTTGGATACGAAAGCCAAAGTAAATTTTCTATTGCCTTTAAAGAAATATTTCATGTATCGCCATCTGAATATCGGAAACTCTAAAATAGCCTGCAAATTAAATTTTTTTCATTTCACCATATTTTTACCACATTATTATTTTATTCTTATCCCTGCAAGTTCAAAAGATGCCGTTTAAACCTCCGGGTACCCAATTTTTTAAACGGCATCGCCTAACAACAATTCTGTTATAACAGATTTATATAGATATCTCCCCTTTTCCAGGCAGGCATATAATAATGCTTTGCCTGGAAATTTGGTTTTAAGCAAAGAAATCTTATAATATGGCTATCAATTAATCAGTCCATAACCCATAATTGTATTGTCATTTATATTATAACTTCTCTGGGCAACCATATTGCTGGTGTTTCCTTCTACTGTATAAATGACATTTCCCTCGGTTTTCTCCACGATTCCCACATGATCTGAGGTTCCGTCCCCGTTCCAGTCAAAAAAGATCAGGGTTCCGGGTGCTGGCGAGTATCCCCGGCTCTTCCATTTTCCCTTGCTCTGGAACCATGCAATTCCATCATCGCACATGGAAAACTTCGGCATCTTGCCGCTCTCGATCAGTCCAGCCTGATCCCCACACCAGCTGGCAAAGCAGGCACACCATGCTACATGGCTGTCAAAGCCATACCACGACCAGAACTTCTGGCCACCTTCATTTCCAAGCTGGGTAAGTGCCACGGATACGATCTGGCCGTTGCCTCCAAACAGGCCGGCAAACAATCCGCCGCTGGAATAATACCGCAGGACATGAGGGACGTATTCTGGATCTCCATAGGCACTCCAGCCATGCGAAGCCGCCTGCTCGTTGGAAAACTGCAGGGCATTTTCTGCACTGTAGCCCCCGTAGTTTCGAAGCGCCCACGTTATGTATCCGTTGCCGTAGTTATACCCTTGCAGGGACAGCTTCAGCTTGTCCATATCCTGTGGGCTGGTGCATCCGGCTTCTTTCAGGCAGTCCGCATAATATTGGATTCCCACCTGTATGGAGTAGTCTGCATCCTGGATTGCATTTGGGCTGTTGGAGTACCGGGTGTTGTATGGGCACTCACTGCTCTGCATGGGATCTGTCCCCCGGCCACCGGATTCCTGCATCATGATTGCCTGTATCACCGAGACGTATTCGGAGATTCCATACTGGTTGGCATATTTCTGGATGGTTGACGTATAGGAAAGGACTTCCTGGCTAAGTGCTTCGTTGCTCTCCGAAGTTCCAGAGAATGCCGCACCTCCTATGATTCCGACTATGATAACCAGAAGCAGAACCATGACCGCTCCGGCGGCTCCCAGAGCAGCCATCATGGATTGTACGGTTTTCGCTGCCGCTTCCACGGCGGCTTTGGCTGCCTTGAAGGTATTCTCCCCTGCCCTTGCCGTTTTCTGTATCCGGCGGACTCCATCGGAAGTCTGCAAGGCTGCTTTCTTTGCCGCCTGTTTCGCAGCCCATCGTTCCATCTGATTCTGCATCCGGGCTGTCAGAGCATTGGAGCTGGCCACTCGGAGCTTCTGCTCTGGCTGGGCGCTGATCTTCGCAGACTGGGGAGCCGTCTTGATAGTACGCTTCTGCATGGTTTTCGGCTCCGGCGGCTTCCTTGGCTTCTCCTTGATCCAGATGGTTTCCGGCTGTTTCTGACGAATGGCATTCTGCCTTGCGGTATCTGTTGCTGCCGCTTTCTGGCTCTGTTCTCGGATGGAGAACCGCTTCGTTTCTGGTAGCTCCTGCCCATTCTGGATTCTCGGTGTCTCCCTGGCTGCCCGGATCTTCTGTTCTTTCGTTTTGACAGCATCTGAAATCGCCTTTTGCCGCTGTGCTTTCTGGATCTGGACTTCCTGGTTTTCCCGTTCTTTGATCCTCACACGGGATACCGCCTGTTCCCGACTCTTCTGCTTCGGTGCTTCCCGGCTGGCCTGATCAGGAGCCTGTGTGTCCCCGGTTCCTCTGGAAGCTTCTTTCTCCGCTTTTTCTTGTGCTTCTTTTTTGCCCGCGGCTCTTGTTTTGATCTTCTCGTAGGAAGCCTGTGCTGCTGTCTTTCCAGCTCTGGTTACGGTTCTGCCAGTCTTTCTGGCAGCCCATTCCTCTGCGGATGAGACTTTCCCACTGGCATATTCTGATGGGGACTGTTCTCCCATATCATTATCCCTGGCATTTGCGATGGTCTGGGATTTTTCCTTGCTCTCCAGTATGGCCGTCCGCATCAGCTCCTTGGGGATTCTGGAGGCAGGATTTTTGGTCTTTGGTTTTGTTGTAACTTCTTTGGTTTTGATATCCTTCATCTCTCACCTCCAGTCCCGGTCTGTACTGCTCTTACGCTTCGCCCGGCTTGGTCGTCATCAGACGGTACAGCTTGGTGTTTCTTGGGAACGAATTTTCAAATGGCACCAGATTTCCAGAGCAGCGGATCAGGCCGTGGCCGGCACCCACATTGGTGATGTAGGATAACTGGTTGTCTGAAATATTCAGAAGTGCCGCAAGCTCATCCCGGTCGGTAGTGGCCTGATTCAAAAGGATCAGGAACTCACTGTTTGCCAGCATCAGGCGGGCGGTATCGGATTTCAGAAGTTCCTCTACGTTCTGGGTAAGCCCAGTTACAAAACCGGAATACTTACGGATACGCTTGTACAGACGGTAGAAAAAGTCCGCACTGTATTCGTAGCGGAACAGCAGATAAAACTCATCCGCAAAGATCCATGTCGTTTTTCCCTTCTTCCAGTTCTGGATCACACGGTTGAAAATCGAATCCAGTGTGACCAGCATGCCAAGGGGCATCAACTGTTCGCCCAGCTCCCGGATGTCATAGTCGATGATACGGCTCTTCGTATTGACATTGGTTTCCTGGGCAAAGGTGTTCAGACTGCCATTGATAAACAATTCCGAAGACAATGCCAGCCCTCTGGCTTCTTCCTCCGGCTGGAGCATGAGCTGTCGGTACAGGTCTTTTAAGGTCGGCACTTGCCCTTGGTATCCGCCCCTCATATAATCCCGGTACACATCTGCGGTGCAGCGGTCGAGGATGGATTTTTCCTTTGCCGAAAGGTTTCCGGCTCCTACAAGCTGCTCAAACAGGGACAGGATAAATTCCGACTTTTCAATCAGAGGATTACGGTCATTGCCATAGGCAGAGTCCATATCCAGTGCATTCAGATGGGTATCGGAGGTTGCCGAGATCTGGATGACCTCTCCGTTTAAGGCTTCCACCAGAGAAGTAAACTCCGACTCTGGATCAAGGATGAGAATGTCATCTTCTGTGGAAAGGGCAAGGTCTACGATCTCTTCCTTTGCCGAGAAGCTCTTTCCTGAACCACTGACTCCCAGTCGGAACGAGTTTCCATTTAACAGCTTCCTTCGGTCTGCCACCAGCATATTTTTGCTGACGGCATTCTGCCCATAGTAGATGCCGCCCGGCTGCATGATCTCCTGCGTATGAAACGGAATCAGGACGGCAGTGGATTCTGTGGTAAGGGTACGCACCGCATCGATCTTCCGCAGGCCATACGGCAGGACAGTATTCAGCCCATCGGCCTGTTGCCATTTCAGAGTTGCCATCTGGCAGAGGTGCTTTCTTGCAATGGAATACAGGGTTTCCGTGTCGGAATCCAGTTGTTTCTTGCTGTCTGCCATATGTACCATTGTCAGGATACCGAACATCATCCTCTGGTCCCTGGTGGTCAGATCGTCCAGCATCTCCTTGGTTTCTTTTCTCTGCAGCTCCATGTCATAGGGAACCACAGCAGAAAAGTTATTGTTTGCATTTTGGCGTCTCTGCCAGTTCGTCACGTTGGTCTCTACACCCAGCAGTCGGTTCTGGATCTCACGCACCGCTTCATCTGTAGGCACCGGAATAATGTCAATGGACAGCATCAGGTTCCTGCCAAGGCTGCACAGTTCGGAGATCATCTCATCCTTTACATAGCTGGCGTAATCTTCCATAAAAAGGACTCTGCCGTACTGCTCACCCAGCTTGAAATGGTCGTTGTGGAACTCCATCGTGTCCGGGCAGATCCAGTCCTTGAAGCTGTGTCCCTTTTTCGCAAAGGCTTTCATATCAAACGGAAAGCTCTGCGGAACGTCTGCCTTGAAAAAGTCCCGGAAGATCTGGAGCCTCTGTTCCGCATCCAGCTCTTCCCCGATGGAGGACAGCTTGGCCAGATGGGTGATGATATCCGTTCCCACACGGGCGAAGTATGTCCTGGCTTCATCGATATTCTTCTTGTGGACGCTGACAGTCAGATAACGTTCCTGGTAGATACTGTTGTTGGTACCGGAGATTTTGGAAAGGAGCATATCGTTGTATTCCTTCCTGTATTCATCCAGCCCATCCCCTTTCATTGGAATCAGCAGGGACTGCTCAAATTCTTCCTTGTTGATCTTGCGGTTGTTCAGGGTGATCTTCGCCGTACAGCCGGAATCCAGTGCATTTAAAAGTTCCGAGTAATCCAGAAACATTTCCGTCTTGTCCGCTTTGCTGGCAATGGAATAGTTGATATCCGTAAACCGGAATGTACGGGAATACTTGCTCTCCACCTGGAAAATCCCATCTGGCCAGATCTTACGGATCGGGATGGCCTGCTGGACAGACTTCGGTACTTTGAATTTTTCTTTGTCCTGTTTCAGTGTCTGATTCAGGGTTTTAATCAAAGGCATCACCCCTTCCTCTTAGTTTCTTTGGTTTCTTCTGTTTCGTCCGCTTCTTCTCCAGAAGCTCCGCTCCGTTTCCCATCATCTTTTCACCTAGCTGCAGGCTTTCTTCCATGCAGGAAAAGTACAGGTTCTCCGATTTGAATACCAGCCGTTTCGGGTACAGCAGTTCGGATTTGATGACTGCCCATACAAACTGTTCCGCAGTCATGCCGTGGTAACGGAAAAAGCCACAGGCTGCAAAGGGAGCCGCCCCAAGCACACACAGCCATCCGGTTACCTGTTCTACGGCGTATTTCCTGGTAATAAAATAGATCCCAAGGGCTGCCAGAATTGCCAGCACTGAAAAAAGGCACTGCCGGAAACTTAAGCCCCAGAACATTGCCTCCTGATAGTCGCGGATTTCTTTATTCATTTTCACTTCCATGTCATTTTCTACCTTTCTCTTTGTGATCTCTGTTTTTTCTTTGGTTTCTGTTTTGGTGCATCCTCTATCTGGATACCATGTCTTTCCATAAATGCTTTGGTTCCTTCCGGATCAAGCTCTGCCAGTTTTTTCAGATCAAATGCGACTTTCTGGAAGATACAGTAACCGGAGGATGCGGTATCCGGCAGTATCTTTCCCAGCTTATGCTGCCTTATAAAATGGAGCTTTTCTTTACTGAAATTGTGATCAATATAGGCTTCATTGATATTATTCAGTGGAGCAAAAGGCAGATTTACCGTAAGGTCTGCAAAACTTTCCGGGCATCCATCTTCCATGTGGTAAAGCCCGATATAGAGATTGTCATCCTCCCCATAACCGTCTATCTGGAGAAATAATTCCTCCCGGCCATATTGCCAGTCATAGCTTAGTGTCTTTGGTTCTTCCATTTTCTTGCCTCCTATAATCCCATGATTTCTTTTACGATCCGGTCGGATGCCTTGACTGCCCCAACCAGTACCAGCAGGTTAAATACCAGCTCCCCGACGTAATTCCAGACAATGGTCACGGCTGACAGGCTGGTGTCCCCGATGGCCGGCGGGCTTGCCGCAAACACCGAAAAGATGATGCAGGCCAGTGCGATGATGGCTCCTTCCAGACATACCCCGGCGTAAGAACGGATAAAGTTCTTCCCCACGGACTGGGTCGGCTCCCCGGCAAAGGTTGCCAGTGGGATCGGTGCGATGGCTGTGTACATGTACAGCTTGAACATTCTTCCATATACGGTCAGAATCATGACAAACGACAATACCGTAATCAGCAGGCTTCCCAATAGGGTTACGATCCACAACGGGATGGATTCCAGCATTCCCACCGCTTCGATCTTGTCCACGATCTCCGAGGGCAGTTCCGTTACGGTTCCCCCTGCCATCCCGGAATGGGACATGATGTTTG
>CAMEWP010000060.1 GCA_945946605.1 uncultured Pseudobutyrivibrio sp.
TTGCATAACTTGCAAGGGAGTTGATCAGACCGATGTTAGGTCCTTCAGGTGTCTCAATAGGACACATTCTTCCGTAATGGGAATAATGTACATCTCGCACCTCGAATCCGGCACGGTCACGGGACAGACCACCGGGTCCCAATGCAGAGAGACGTCTCTTGTGGGTCAGCTCACCCAGAGGGTTGTTCTGATCCATGAACTGGGACAGCTGGGAGGAACCGAAGAATTCCTTTACAGCAGCCGTCACAGGCTTAATGTTGATCAATGTCTGCGGAGAAATCACTTCCATATCCTGGGTTGTCATTCTCTCACGAACTACTCTTTCCAGACGGGAAAGTCCGATACGATACTGGTTCTGCAGCAATTCACCCACCGCACGGATACGACGGTTGCCCAGATGATCGATATCATCATCATTTCCGATCTGGTATTCCAGATGCATATTATAGTTAATGGAAGCAAAGATATCATCTTTTGTGATATGCTTCGGGATCAAATCTGCAAGATCTCTGCGGATAGCAGCCTTAATCTCCTCTTCCGTCTCATTTTCTTCAAGGATCTGTGCCAGGATGGGATAATATACCAGTTCTGTCACACCCAGTTCCTTGGGATCACAATCCACATAGTTGGTGATATCAACCATCATATTGGAGAGAACCTTCACATTTCTGGTCTCTGTCTGGATCCACACGAAAGGAACTGCCGCATTCTGGATCTGATCCGCCAGCTCACGATCCACCTTGGTTCCGGCTTCTGCCAGAATCTCTCCGGTTGTCTGATCAACTACATCCTCTGCCAGCACGCAGCCATTGATACGGTTGCGCAGCATCAGCTTTTTATTAAATTTATAACGGCCTACCTTTGCCAGATCATATCTTCTGGGATCAAAGAACATGGCACTGATCAGGCTCTCTGCACTTTCCACAGTCAGCGGCTCGCCGGGACGGATCTTTCTGTATAATTCAAGAAGTCCGTTCTCATAACTTCCCTGAGGCTCACGCTCGGTAATGGACGGATCCTTTCCAAAGGAAGCCAGGATCTTGGGTTCCTCTCCGAAAAGATCAATAATCTCCTGATTTGTACCCACTCCAAGTGCACGGATCAGCACAGTGATGGGGACTTTTCTGGTTCTGTCTACACGAACATAGAAAACATCGTTGGAGTCTGTTTCATACTCCAGCCATGCTCCACGGTTAGGGATGACAGTACAGGAATACAGTTCCTTACCTACCTTATCGCGGGTGATTCCATAATAGATACCCGGGGAACGTACCAGCTGGCTGACGATAACACGCTCTGCGCCATTGATCACGAAGGTGCCCGTCTCGGTCATAAGGGGAAGATCACCCATAAAAATCTCATGCTCATTGATCTCGTCGGTCTCTTTATTATGAAGTCTTACCTTCACTTTCAAAGGTGCAGCATATGTGGCATCTCTTTCCTTACACTGCGGGATGGTATACTTTACATCATCCTTGCACAATGTGAAGTCGACAAATTCCAGGCTCAGCTGACCGCTGTAGTCTGTGATCGGAGAGATATCTGCAAATGCTTCTTTTAACCCCTCATCCAGAAACCATTGATAGGAATTCTTCTGGACTTCGATGAGGTTGGGCATTTCCAAAACCTCTTTCTGTCTTGAGTAACTCATACGCATGCCTTTTCCAGCTTTCACCGGACGTATTCTGTTTTTCTCCATTGACGTTTCACCTCTCGTTATTTATTTTAATTTTGATTATTGACATTTCCGAGCATTTGTGCTTCTCTGTAAAAAAGAACATAGCAAGCCCAATGCACCATAATAGTGCAACCTACATTGTATTACAACAAACAAGGATTCGTCAAGAGTTTTTTGCTTTTATTTTCCTGAATTTTTCCTTTATTTCCCCTTATTTTTTCTTCAAGTGTTTTTTATGTGTTCCTTCATTGTTCTGCAAGTGCTTTTCGAGTGCTTTTTGAGTATCTTTCGAGGTTTTTTCGAGTATTTTCAGTTCTTTCAAATGTTTTTCAAGCGGTTTCAAGCTATCGCTCTATCATTCTGTGGCTTACGTTCTCCCCAGCATGGTCGAAATGATGGCACTCCTCATTGGTTCCCTACTAGTTTCTTTTATTCAGTGCTTGGTAGGTAATGTTCCGGCTCTTTTCATGTTTTCTACCTACTGATTTTGCATATTAATCGTTTGATAGGTATGTCCTCCTCTGTTTTTAAAAATTATACCTACTAAGCGATCACCAGTAAATCTTCCGTAGGTAGTCTCTCGTAGGTAATCCTCCGCAGGTAATCTTTCGCAGGAAGCCCCCGGCAAACCTCCCACAAGAAACCTCCCACAAGAAACTTCCCGCGCAAGATTGGTTGAAACAAAAAAAATCGCACCGGGAGAATTTCTTCTCTTCGGTGCGATATCTTTACAACTCTATCAGTTTCTCTGAAAAATTATTTCAAAGTAACCTTAGCGCCTTCAGCTTCCAGCTTGGTCTTGATGTCTTCAGCAGTAGCCTTGTCAGCTGCTTCCTTAACGATCTTAGGAGCTCCGTCAACTACTTCCTTAGCTTCCTTCAGGCCTAATCCGGTTACTTCACGAACAACCTTGATAACCTTAACCTTGTTCGGGCCAACCTCAGTCAGCTCTACATCGAACTCGTTCTTCTCCTCAGCTGCTGCTGCGTCGCCGCCTGCTGCTGCAACTACAACGCCTGCTGCTGCAGATACGCCGAACTCCTCTTCACAAGCCTTTACCAGCTCGTTCAACTCTAAAACGCTTAACTCTTTGATAGCATCAATAAATTCTGCTGTTGTCAACTTTGCCATTGTTTTTTCCTCCATTTTATTATTTCTTATAAATTTGTTTCAAACAAAAGATATCCGACATCCGGATTGCTGATATTACTCAGCCTCTGTTGCAGGTGCTTCTTCTGCAGGTGCTTCTGCTTCTGCAGCGGGAGCTTCCTCAGCAGGAGCCTCTGTTGCATCAGATGCAACGGCACCGCCGTTTTCTGCGATCTGATTCAGTACTCTTGCAAGGTTTGTAATAGGTGACTGCAGACTTCCAAGCAACTTGGAAAGCAGTTCTTCTCTGGACGGAACAGCTGCAACTGCCTGCATTCCGTTTGCATCATAGAATGTTCCTTCTACTACGCCGGCTTTGATCTCCAGCTTCGGAGCCTTCTTTGCAAAGTTTGCAATGATTCTTGCGGGAGCTGTTGCATCATCCTTGGAAATTGCGATTGCGCTGGGGCCTTCCAATACAGGAGCCAGGCTCTCACAATCAGTTCCCTTGAATGCAAAGTTCATCATTGTATTCTTGTAAACCTTGTAAGTAATTCCAGCTTCTCTCAGCTCTTTACGAAGCTGTGTATCCTGCTCAACAGTGAGTCCGCGATAGTCAACAACAACAACTGACTGAGCGTCTTTGATGTTTGCAGAAATCTCTTCAACGATCGGCTGCTTTAATTCAACTTTTGCCACGATTGTGTACCTCCTTCTTTTATTTCATCTTGCTTAAGACCGGAGATTTTATCTTGCCACACTGTCCCGGGATCATCCGGGAAGTCAAACAAAAAAACCTCTCTGCGCAAAGACAGAGAGGCTCAAAATCATCATCATGCACAATAACTGTGCTTGACACATCCTCGGCAGGTAGTATACGTTATGCCTTGCGGCACCTGCTGTCTTCGGCAACATGCTTTCGCATTATAACATTGTATTTTGTGAATGTCAATACTACTGGCTAACTTTTACTACATTCAGTTTTACGCCAGGTCCCATGGTAGGAGCCAGGGTAATGCTCTTAATGTACTGTCCCTTTAAGCTGCTGGGTTTAGCCTTGTTGATTGCATCCATAAGGGTCTGGAAGTTGTCCGCTAACTGTTCCTCGGTAAAGGAAGCTTTTCCAATTGGCACATGGATAATATTTGTTTTGTCCAATCTGTACTCAATCTTACCAGCTTTGATATCGTTTACAGCCTTTGTAACATCCATTGTTACAGTTCCGGACTTGGGGTTCGGCATCAAGCCCTTGGGTCCAAGTACACGTCCCAGACGACCAACAACACCCATCATATCAGGAGTAGCTACTACTACGTCGAAATCAAGCCATCCTTCGTTCTGGATCTTCGGAATCAATTCCTCTGCTCCAACATAGTCAGCACCTGCTGCTGTTGCCTCATCTGCCTTAGCACCCTTAGCAAATACCAAAACCTTTACAGTCTTACCTGTTCCGTGAGGAAGTACAACTGCTCCACGGATCTGCTGCTCTGCGTGACGTCCGTCACAACCGGTTCTGATGTGAGCTTCGATTGTCTCATCGAATTTGGCAGTAGCATTTTTCTTTACCTGCGCGATTGCTTCTGCCGGATCAAACTGCTGAGACTTATTGTAAGCCTTTACAGCCTCTAAATATTTCTTTCCTCTTTTCATGATATACCTCCTGTGGTTGTATCGGGAGAGGTCCCTCCCACTTAATTCACACTAAACTAAAATTAGTCTACGACTTCAACGCCCATGCTTCTTGCAGTTCCTTCGATCATGCTCATAGCTGCCTCGATGGATGCTGCATTCAGATCCGGCATCTTGGTCTCAGCGATCTGCTGTACCTGTGCCTTTGTGATCTTTGCAACCTTCTTCTTGTTAGGTTCACCGGATCCGGACTGAATTCCGCATGCCTTCTTGATCATAACAGGAGCGGGCGGAGTCTTGGTGATGAAGCTGAAGCTTCTGTCAGCATAAACAGTGATAACTACGGGAACAACAGTATCTCCCATATCAGCTGTCTTTGCATTAAACTGCTTTGTGAACTCCACGATGTTTACACCGTGCTGTCCAAGTGCAGGACCAACTGGTGGTGCAGGTGTTGCCTTGCCAGCCGGAATCTGCAATTTAATATATCCTTCGATTTTCTTTGCCATTGGATTTGTCCTCCTTAATCCATTTTCTTAACGTCTGTGAAACTTATCTCTACCGGTGTTTCACGACCGAACAGTTCAACATTGATGGTAACCGTCTGCTTGTTATGGTTCATGGCCTGGATTACACCAATGGTATCTTTCCAGACACCACCGATTACGGAAACCGTATCTCCTTCAGCAAAATCTACCACAATGTTGTCGGCCTTGATTCCCAACGGTCTCATCTCGGCATCTGTCAACGGTACAGGCTTGCTTCCCGGTCCAACAAAACCGGTTACGCCTCTGGTGTTTCTGACTACATACCAGGTATCGTCATTCATAACCATATTGATCAGCACATATCCCGGGAACATCTTCTTGGATACCTGCTTCTTTGCTCCGTTCTTAACTTCCATGACATCCTGCATTGGAACACGGACTTCCAGAATCTGGTCTTCCAGATGACGATTCTCGATCGTCTTTTCAATATTTGCTTTGACCTTATTCTCATAACCTGAGTAGGTATGTGCTACATACCAATGTGCCTCTGCCATAATCACCTATGCCTCCATTACAAATTAACCAGGAATTCAACGCCGTACTGGATGATCATGTCCAAAATAACGATGATCACTCCAACTACAATTGACACTAAAATGACTGCTGTTGACTGTTTTCCAACGCTCTTGGGCTCCGGCCAGACAATTTTACCGAATTCTCTTTTCAGGCCTGCAAAGCGCTTAGACATTGTCATCTTTTCTTTGTCTGCCATAGTCACATCTCCTTTACATCAACTATTTGGTTTCTTTGTGTAAAGTGTGTTTCTTGCAGAACCGACAATACTTCTTTGTCTCCATTCTGTCTGGATGCGTTTTCTTGTCTTTGGTCATGTTGTAGTTACGTTGCTGGCATTCTGTACATGCCAATGTTATTCTTGTGCGCACAACTTCCACCTCCACTTAAATTCTTTGTGTTTTTTCATGCCCAAAATTGAGCATAAAAAAAAGACCTACTTCCGTCACTGGACTAACATACCATAGAGTCTTCTTTTCTGTCAATAGATTTTACAAATTTTTTTGAGATCTTTGGGATTTCGTTGGGATTTTCCATGTTATTCCGGGCCATAATTCCTGACAATGATTGCCATACCGAAAATCCCGGGGCGCGCCACAACACGCCCCGGCAAATTTTAATGGTTTTACATATCCAGACAGATGGTTCTGCTCTCTGCATCCGCTGCATCACTTCCCACATAGAAAGTATAGGAAGGATCCAGTTCCCAACGTTTGTCGTCATAGAATTTCAGATCGTCGACAGAAACCGGTATGGTGATCCGCTTTTCTTCCCCTGCAGCCAGTTCCACCCGGGCAAATCCCTTCAACTGCTTATGAGGCCGGTCCACATCTGTACGATTGCTTCCCGCAAACACGAACACCACCTGGGCTCCATCCATTTTTCCGGTATTTTTAACGGTAACATCCACAGCAATCTTTCGGCCATCCCCGCCGTCGCTTTCCATGGTTACCTTAGGATCGCTGATCTCATAAGATGAATAACTGAGACCATATCCAAAAGGATACTCCACAGGTTTTTTCGTCTTGTCAAACAGAGCATAGCCATGGTAATAACCGTACTCGATGACATAAGGTTTCTGACCGATGCCGATGATAGGCGGATAATCTTCTTCATTTACCGCAACCGTATAGGGCAGACGGCCTGTAAATTCTGCCTCGCCGGCCAGCAGCTGTGCCAGTGCAACGGCTCCCCGGCATCCACTGTAGTGATTCATGATAATGGCATCTGCATATTCTTTCCACTCCTGGGTAATGATAGCAGAACCGCTGTATAATACCACAATGACCTTTTTGCCCTTTTGCTTCATTTCTTTAATAATAGAAATGTCCCGATCACTGAGATGCAGACTTGCACGGTCACCGCCGGAATTCTTCGGCTTCTCTTCCAGGGAGTATTTGGTCTGGGAGAAATATTCTCCCTCTTCATTGCTGTTGCTTCCCACATAGACAACAGCCACATCCCCTTCGCCATCCAGGGTCACATTGGAAAATACGGTCTTCAGTCCATCTACCGGTTTTGTTACATCCTTGTCGTAAATCTGGGAAGAACCATGATCTCCCACATTCTCCTCATTGGCATAAGGTCCGCAGGCAATGAGTTTTGCATCCTTTGACAGGGGAAGGACTCCATTGTTCTTCAGAAGTACCATACCCTTTTTCGCTGCTTCCAGTGCCAGCTGACGATGCTCTTCGCATCCCACAACAGACAAAGGTCTTTCCTTGATCTTGGGAACCTGTGCGATCAGCACCTTAAGGACATTTTCCACTGCCCGGTCCACATGCTCCATGTTCAGCTTTCCGGCCTTGATACATTTTTTGATCTTACTCTCGGAATACTGCTGGGTAAACATCATCTCAACATCCAGTCCCGACCGGAGACAGTCTTCCGTCTCCCGTACGCCCCAGACAAAATCACTCATGACAAATCCATCAAATCCCCACTCATCACGGAGGATATCTGTCAGCAGTTTCTTGTTGCCGCAACAGTAGAACTCGTCATAACGGTTATATGCCCCCATAATGCTCCATGCTCCGGCATCGATGCATTTCTTAAAGTGGGGCAGATAAACTTCCCGCAGGGTCTTATCATCACATTTCACATCGATATAGAATCTAAGATCCTCGATACTGTTCAGCGCAAAATGTTTTGGGCAGGCGATCATGCCTTCCTCCTGAACACTTCGGGTAAGTGCTGCACCAAATTCACCCAGAACAAACTGATCTTCTCCATAGCTCTCCTGGCTCCGGCCCCAGCGGGGATTTCTCAGAAGATTGATACAGATGCCTGCAAAATAATTTGCCCCCTGGGCGATAGCCTCATCTGCAATAGCTTTTCCGATCCGGTACTCCAGATCCACATCAAAGCTGGCTGCCCGCATGGATGAAACCGGGAAACAGGTGGAATTCAGCATTACCACACCTCTTGGTCCATCGGTAAACAGCACGGGAGGCACCCCAAGCCTCTCGCAGCCTCCCGCCGGCAGGGCGTGGACATTGTAATTTCGTCCGTATTTGATCATATCCTGTTGGATCTGTTTTAACGGATGACCGGAAAGCATATAAATCTTTTCCTTATCCGTCATTTCCTCCCGCAGCTGTCTGGCCACATCATGTAATGTTTCCTTGTCCGGCGTTTTCTGGTACACCGCTACCGCCTGTTGATAATCCATGTAAAAACCTCCCTCTTACAACACTCTTAAAATAAACACCGTGTTGATTTTGTTATGTTTTCATGATATCATTCAGACACCATGGATGCAATCGGCAATCCTATGGATTCTGTCTGCCGAATGAACATTTTCCGGCAGTTTGTTGATTTGTAAATATTTTTCCAAAAGGAGTCTTTTATATGGAAGAAAATCTTCGTGTCCGTTTAACAAAACAAGCTCTGCAGGAAAGCCTGCTGCAGCTTATGGAACAAAAACATGTGGACAGGATCACGGTGAAAGAGCTGTGTGAAAATGCCCACATCAATCGCGGCACCTTTTACTTACACTACACCGCCCCAAGAGAGATCCTTACCGAGATTGAGGAAGAACTTTTCGAGAAATATTCGGCAC
This sequence comes from uncultured Pseudobutyrivibrio sp., assembly GCA_945946605.1. Taxonomy (GTDB): domain Bacteria; phylum Bacillota; class Clostridia; order Lachnospirales; family Lachnospiraceae; genus Pullilachnospira_A. The sequence goes on from CAMEWP010000060.1 coordinate 8,519, forward strand.
TTGTAGCCGGGGCCTGGCAGACCTTTCCCCTTTCTCCCGATTCCTTCTCCACTCTCTATGACTGTTTGCTTGAAGACCGGAAGATGCTGACACTGATCCTTGGCCCCAACGGAGATCCGGGGTTTTTTAACACCCAGTGTGCAAAAGCCAAACCGGTGGTGCTGAGTAAATGGAAGGAAGAATTTCCAAACTATCCAGAAGAACATCTGCAGTTTCTCTTCACTTTTCTCATCAACGGTTCCTCTTCCCTGATGATCGAGTGGCTGAACCGCACCCAGACAGAATTTCTCTCCCCGGAGGAATTTTCCAAGAGACTGACCCTGCTGGGGCATTACTGTCTGATGGCACTGAAGGAATTTTAGGCGAATTTTAAACGAATTTTAAACGAGCAGTACCAAATGAATTTCAAACAAGACCGACCGTCCTTCTGCGGCACTCACAAAAAATGCTCCCCAGTGGGGAGCATTTTTAATAGAACCATGATTATTACACCACCATGTGCGCCATGATGTATGTTGCCTCTATGCAAAGATCGGTTTTAACGCCTCTGCCAGGGCATCCTTCTGAGCCTGTGCCTCAGCCAGATCCTTACCAAGGGTGGTAAAGTAAGTCTTGATCTTAGGCTCTGTTCCGGAAGGACGAACCACAACCGTAGCACCGCCCTCCAATGTATAGATCAATACATTGGCAGCAGGAAGACCTGTCTCCTCCGGTTTCTTATAATCTGTCACTTTCACCACCTGATATCCGGCGAACTCCGCAGGGGGATTATCCCGCAGGCTCTGCATGATACCGGCCATCTTATCCATTCCTGTCAGCCCCAGGAATTCGTAACTGTCTACCCTATTCAGATAGCGGCCGTACTGGGCGTAAATTTCTTCCAGGCGCTGCTTGATGGAACTTCCGATACTGCGGTAATATGCTGCCATCTCGCAGATCAGCATGGAGCCGATGACTGCGTCCTTGTCTCTCACATACGGTCCTGCCAGGTATCCGTAACTCTCCTCAAATCCAAAGATAAAGCGATCCACTTCGCCCTCTGCCTCCAGACCTGCGATCTGATCACCGATCCATTTGAATCCGGTAAGAACGTTTCTCATTTCCACGCCGTAATGTTCTGCAACGGCATCTGCCAGGGGAGTCGATACGATGGATTTTACAGCCACCGGGTGCTCCGGCATGGTGCCCTTTTCCATACGTCCTGCACATATGTAATCAAGAAGCAGGACTCCCACTTCATTGCCGCTTACCAGCTCGTAGGATCCGTCCGGACATTTCATGGCAATACCCACACGGTCCGCATCCGGGTCTGTGGCCAGCATCAGATCCGCATCTGTCTCCTCTGCCAGTTTCAGTCCCTGTTCCAAAGCTGCAAAAATCTCCGGGTTCGGATAACTGCAGGTGGTAAAATATCCATTGGGATACTCCTGATCCGGAACGATGGTAATATCCGTAATTCCAATATCATTCAAAACGGTAGTAACCGGTACCAGACCGGATCCGTTCAGAGGGCTGTAAACAAGTTTCAGGCCTGCTGTCTTGCAAAGGCCGGGACGAACCTGTCTTGCCTCAATAGCATCATAGAGAGCTCTCTTACAGTCATCACCCACAAAACGAATCAGTCCCTGCTCCACACCTTCTGCAAAGGACATATATTTTGCACCGGTAAGGATATCCGTCTTCTGGATCTCCTCATATACAATAGCAGCTGCATCATCCGTCATCTGGCATCCATCCGGGCCATAAGCCTTGTATCCGTTATACTTTGCCGGATTGTGGGATGCGGTCACCATAATACCTGCATTACACTGATAGTAACGGGTAGCAAAGGAAAGTGCCGGCACCGGCATCAGTGCATCATAGATCCGCACTTTTATGCCATTGGCAGCCAATACTCCTGCCGCCGTCTTTGCAAACACATCACTCTTCAATCGGCTGTCATAACTGATGGCAACTGTCTGGCTGCCGCCCTGGGTTTTTACCCAGTTTGCCAGTCCCTGGGTGGCCTGACGGACCACATATATGTTCATCCGGTTGGTTCCTGCTCCCAGCACACCTCTCAGACCTGCTGTACCAAAAGCCAATGCTACTGCAAAGCGATCCTTGATCTCCTCATCGTTTCCCTGAATTTTCACCAGTTCCGGCTTTAAATCTGCATCTTCCAGATCTGCCGCAAGCCAGCGTTCATACTCTTCCTGATACATGCCAAACACCTCACTTTAATTTTTTAGTGTCATTTATTGGGCAATTTGTCCAAAAACACACTTTAATTTTAAAGGAATTTGTAATAACTGTCAACGTGAATCAACTGCATCTTTCGACATTATTTTCCCTGTTATTTTCCCAGTTTAAAACACCTGACATTGATCCACATACGATTGATCCTCTCGTTGGCATCCCCGTTAAAATACGCCATGACCACACTGCGGTCCAGCACATCTTCCGTGGGATACTGGGCAAACAGCATGGATTCTGTCTGGCTCAGTTCCGTCTTCAGAATATACTGCGGATCATCGGAATCCTCTCCGAAGAAATATCCCAGAGGATAATCGCA
>CAMEWP010000061.1 GCA_945946605.1 uncultured Pseudobutyrivibrio sp.
CTGTCACTACATTGCTGCACAGTTAAATACCATTGTTTCCCTGCACACAGAGGACAAGATCTGCAGTAAAACTTACTGTTCCCGCTATGGTTTTACCGACGAGATCCTGCAGCGGCAGGATGCAAAGGATTTTCTGCTGGGTCCTTCTCCGGAACAATATCCCCAGATTTATATCATCAACCAGTCCATCACCTATGTGCGAGTGCCGGCGGCAGGTCATACCTTCTATCTCATTGGTCCCGTACGGATGGTTTATACCACCTCAGACGCCTTTGCCAGACATCATATCCTGTTAGAGAATATCAGCAGCACCTTTTCTTCCTCACTGGTAGGAACCGGTGTTTCCGCACTGCTGTCCAATGCACTTCTTCTATATAATGTGATGCAGGAGAAAGATCTGGATCTGTGGGATTGTTATCAGATGAATTTTGATGTCCACAATTCAGCGGAAGTAGCCCAGCAGTACACTTCCACCGTATTGTTCGAGAACCGGGAAAATGATATGCTGCACAACCCTTACGATCAGGAAGTCCGTCTCATGGACAGTATTGAAAACGGAAATATGGAACAGCTGAAAGCCAGTTGGAACGAAACTTACCCCGGCACCTTTGGTGTCCTGTGCAAAGACCCGGTCCAGAACGGCCGCTATCTGGCTATCTACAATGTAGCCGCCTCTGCAAGAGCAGCCATCCGGGGCGGGCTGCAGCCGGAAATGGTACTTACCATGACGGATTCCTACTCCCAGCAGATTGATGAATTAAAAGATATGTCTGTTTTGGAACCCCTGATCCATGACCTTCAGCTGAAGCTGACCCAGATGGTAAAGGAATCCAAGGAAGCCCAGACTGCCGCAAATGCGGAAGATCCCTCTCCCATTATTGAGAACTTCAAGACTTATGTTTTCCGCCATCTCCACAGCCGACTGACGGTTCAGGAAATTGCACACGAATTAGGCGTGCACCCCAGCTACCTGACTTCTCTGTTTTGCAAGCAGGAGGGAATCACCCCCTATCGTTACATTCTGATCCAGAAGATTGAGCTGACAAAAAATCTGCTGACATACTCGGATTATTCTTATATTGAAATCGCCAACTATCTCGGCTTTGCTTCCCAGAGTCATCTGGGGGCACAATTCAAATCCATCACCGGCATGACCTTAAAGGCCTACCGGGACAAATATCATAAGAAAGACTTTTAATCTACGATGATGCAGGCTCTTGCCAGATTTCGCAGACGGGTGTAACCATCACCCTTCTTCCGGTTGGAGATCACCCGTACCACCGCATAGTATCTGCCGGGTTTCGGAAAGACATGGGATGTCTCAATTTCCACATATCTGCAGTTTTCGTCTGCGCTCTCTTTGGTCACCGTTCCTGTGTACGGGAAATCCTGTTCGCCTTCAAAGCTGAACTCTGCACTTTCAAATTCACCGGCCCAGGGTCCCATGATAACTTTCGCAGTAACATGTACTTCTTCACCGGCTTTTACTTTTGTGCAGATCTCTCCGTTAACAGCAAGATCCACCATAGGCTGAATGCCGCTTCTCTTCACCGGATCATCATAAAGTTTCACCTGATTATCCACCATATCGTAACCGCTGGTATCTGCCGGCGCTTCGCCATTTTCCACCCAGGCTGCCACATCCACCAGTGCCTGATGAAGCATTCCCAGATAGGAAATGATATGCAGATTGTCTCCCACCTCATCCGCATCTCCATGAGGTGCATTGGCATTGTACCAGAGACGGAAACAATCTTTGGCATTGTCGCCGTAGATGGACTCCACCTTTCTGCGGTACCAGTCAGCCTGCCAGGGGAAATCCCCGTCGGAGAGGTTGTTGATGACAATGGTCTTGCACTGGATCTGTCCATCCTGCACAGATCCACAGCCTCCTGCCGTAAATCCATAACTGATCACCGTAGGTCTCTGGGGATAGATGGGTTTGCCCTCTGCATCCTTATACTGATCCCATGCATGGAAAGAGGGATCTTCCGGCACCTGATGGCGATGATAACTCTGGATAGCAATATAGTCGGAATTATCCAAGAACACCTCATCTCCCGGTTCGATCATACCGATCACTTCTGCAATATCATCAGATCCAAAACTCATGCCCGGGATCAGACGATTCCCGGAAAGGCTGCCAAGACGAAGTTTCTTTTCCTTTGCCTTACCGGTTTCAAAAATAATATCTACCCCTCGCAGATAAAGGTCCTCTCCCTGGGGAGCTTCTTCCACTTCTATAAAAGCAGAACTTCCGTCCGTCATCATCTTGCGCCATGCATCATCCGTTCCATTGCGGTCATCGATGATTTTTTCCTCATGACCGGATGCATCCGCCACACCGGCACATACCACTTTGGTATGCAGATAGATCCGGTCGCGCACTGCATTACTGTCTGGCTCTGTTCCCAGATATCCCGGCTTGGTCCAGAAATCCGTAAAGTATTCCGGATCCATCATTTTAACCGTAGGTGCCAATACCGGAAGTGACCCATCATCTCCTGCTGTAAGATAACCTGCCAGATGAGGTGGAAATCCCATCTTAACGATCTCCTCTAAGGCCGCCTTCTCTTCCTGGTTGAGTCCTGCATAGATATCTCCGCTGCCGCCGGGCTCTAGCGCGTCAGCGATCTGCTGACTCACATGGCGGAGCAATCTTCCGCCATGAGCGCAAAGAGTCAGACAGTTGGGCAGTGATACCGGAGATCCGATCACATAGGGAACTGCCCCGTCCCAGCTTGCTGTATTTTCGATGCAGCTCATGGTCTTGTATCCACCGCCGCTGCCTCCAAATACATATCCATAAATACGATGTTTGCCAAAAATTTCCTGGGCTGCCACACGGCAATACTCTGCCACTGCTGCCGAGGAACGGTAAAAGATGCGGGGATCAGATTCTGATCCGAACACCGCATCGGAACCCATATTGGATTCCACAAAAGCGCCGCCGTGGGTCAATGCAAATGAAACCACATCATCCTCTCCGGTTTTCGGCAGAGATGCAAGTTCTTCATCCGGCCCCGGGAAGGGAGAAAGATGCTGATAAAATCTCCACTGAAACTGATCCTTCTCCGGGAAACAGAATACAAATTTTACATTGGTGCCTTCAAAATATCCGTGCAGATACTGGTACTTCACACTGCTGCCGTCCATCAGCGGCCGCTCTCTTTCCTCCCGGACATCAATGACCGGATGCTGGTATACCGGATCTGTTTTCGGATCGTATAATTCTTTTTTGCTGTATTCCATGGTTGCCTCCTTCTGATACCTCTTTTCATAAATGTATCACAGGAAAACCGGACTGTATTCTTACGGATTCCGTATTATTCATACAGATTCACGATAAATCTATCTGGTCCACAGCTTCTCAAAAGGTTTCACCGGCAGACCTGCACGGTTGAAAATATGTACCTTGTAAAATCCGGTGCGGGCAAAGGCAATCCGGATCTCTTTTGCCGCAGCTGCTTTGGGCGCCGTGATCACCAGCTGATCCTGTTTCACTTCACAGCGGACATCGGAAGATTCGTCCATCAGCTGCACGCCGTCCAGCCACACCTGCAGACCGCAGACTCCGGCCAATACCGGCGGGCGGAGATCTTCACTGATCCGCTCTAACGGAAATCCGTTGTAGGATGTAAGATCGATCTCATCCATATGCAGTCCCTGACCATTTACAAAGGAGATACGGATCTGATCCTGCTCTACGGTAACATCTGCAGCCTCCGGTGCATCCGCTTCCACTTCCGGTTCACCGTAAATATACTTCTGGGCCAAAAGCCACAATCTGTGTCCCACAGCCTTCTTCTGTTTCGGATGGATGTCGTAAACATTTCCGATATCGGAGATGGATGCCATGTAGACACCGGGCACTGTGTGGGCAACTTTTTCCTGATTTTCCCGAAGCATAGGATATTTCTCGGAAGTATTCATCATCCATACGCCATAGGGTGCGAGCTGTACAAACAGGAAAGGAAGTTCTTCTCCCCAGTCTCTTCTCCAGCATCCGATCATGGTAGAAAACAGCCGGTCATAAATATCTGCATGATCCACATCGGATTCTCCCTGATACCAGAGCACACCTCTTACCGTATATCCTTTGATCTCCTGCAGCATGGTCTCATACAGTCTTCCGGGAGCATTCTTATCATTTGGTCCGATCATCATCATCTCTTCCGGAGTGATGCCGCCGGGAAGTTCTCCCATGGCTGTCGCCTGTTCTTTTCCTTCCTCATTGGTGGCATTTGACACAGCATCCGGACTCATAAAGGACGCCATAGCCTTTGCCAGATCATCCGGATGATAGGTGGATTTCATAATAAAGTCCATGGGTGCTGAGGAAGTCTTCATGTTGGTTCCCATACGACTGATACGGTTCAACATCTGGTAGCGATCCATGTCTTTGATCCCTGCCACGATACCATCAAAATCTTCAATATATACCTTCAGCTCCTCATCCTGTTCCAGAAGATTGATATCTGTCCAGGTTGCTGCATTGGTGCCGCCCCAGTTGCAGGCCAAAATTCCCACAGGCACTCCCTGTTTCCGCAGTTCCTGAGCAAAAAAGATAGCCGGTGCAGGAAGATCCCCTGCATACTCCGGTGTGAAGGGAAGCCAGCGATCCCAGGCTTTCCAATCAGCAAAACCATCCTGCCGTTCCCCTTCTATGGAATACTGGCCAACAACATAGGTACGGATATGAGGATCATTGGCTGCTGCCACTTCCTCCTCACCATGCTCCTCAAATTTCAGCATAAATTCCATATTGCTCTGACCGCCGCCGATCCAGACTTCTCCAATATCCACATGGCGTAAGATCACTTCTCCGATACCGATGGTCACATCCTCGGCAGCCTCCTGGGGCGGGAAGGAAAGTTCAAATCGGCCTTCCCCCACATCTGCTGTGCCTACGGTCTGACCCTCCACACGCAAAGTCAGACTCTGGGCCCGGTCACTGATTCCTCTGAATAATATCGGTTTCTGACGTTGCAACACCATTCCGTCCTGATAAACTCTGTCCAAATAAATCATAATAAAAACCCCTCCTGATAGCTTTTTTCCTATTATATACCAAATCAGGAGGGAAACCTATCACATTTTTATTTTTTCTTATAACATCTTGCTTATTTTTTTGTGTCTTCCTGGGACAGAAGATCCACTTCCCGTTTCAGGATGGCATCAAAATCAGGATACTTCTTCTTTACGGAAACAGGTCTTCCGTTAGCATCCACAAAACAGTGGGCGGAGGAAGCCACAGCCACTAAATCCCCTGTCTTCTTATTTACCATCCGATAAGCCAGAAGAAGTTTCACGCCGTTATACCCGGATACCCACACCGTGATCTCTATCTCATCACTGTATGTGGTGGGCTTTTTATAATCACAATTTACTGAAACCACCGGGGATGTGATGCCTTCCGCCTCAAAGCGGGTCATAGGATAACCCACATGGGTCAAAAAATCCATCCGGGCTTCTTCCATAAACCGGATATAGTTGGAATGATGGGTAATGCCCATCTTGTCTGTCTCATAATAATTTACTTTATGTATATAGGTATGCATCACTACACCTCACCTTTCATACAAATCTTCGGAAAGTTCCGCCAGGGTGATTTCCGCCCAGCTGTAATTGTTCAGATAACTTCCCTTAAAGAGTTTGGCATATTCTTCTTTTCCAGACAGAAAATCGTACAGATCACACTGCACCTTTTCCATAACAACCCGGCGCTTGCCGTCCACAGTCTCCATCACATCGGCGATGCCGTACTCTTCCAGGGTATTCTTCAGTCGAAGAGCAACCTTACGGTATCGGGAGAGGGTAACGGTATTGGCGGGCTCATCCTCCCACAAAAATCCGATGGCCTCCTCAGAAGTTACAAACCCACCCCGCCGGTCCACCAGAAGGGCAAAGAGTTCTTTTGCCTTCTTATTTCGGAAGGCAATGGGCTGATCTCCCACAAACACATCGAAATACCCAAAAGTCCGGATAAAAACCGCGCGTTTCTCCGGCAGGGAAGCCTTTTTGTCCGCCGCCGTATCATCCGCATCATAAAGCATTACATACCGGGGCGAAACATGATTGGATTCCTTCTGGGAGCAGATAGCTTTGATGCGCCGCTCCCGGTTCGTCTGGTAATCAAAATAGGTAAACTCCGCTTCTCCCACACGCAGCAGCTCCAGGAAATCTTCGTATGCCACCTCACTGTATGCCACAAAATTTTCAATTGGCGTGAAGGTCTGTGTCAGATCCATCCACTCTTCCTTTGTATATCCAAAAAATTCGCTGACATTTTCGCTGGCGTACATTGGTTTTACCAGACCATCCACAGAGATCTCAAAGGCAGCAATGCCGTCGGAAAAACGCATCACCAACTCTTTCATATCCTCCTTCAGCTGATCATTCTGGGTCTGAAGTTCCTGGGTGTCTTCCGTCTGATGCAGTTTACGGCAGCAGTAAAAACTGATGAATTCATCAATCTTGATAAACATACCACTGTACTGCTGCAATCTGCCCTCTGATGATAAGGCCCGGTATGTGATCTGGGGAGGTTCCGCATCGGCAGAATACAGTTTCCTCTCACAAAATTTCAAAAAGAACTGCCGCACAGCCGCTCTGTCCGCCTCAGCAACAGAACCAATGATCCAGTTCTCCAACGCATCATCGATCTGCATGGAGATATTTTCAAATTTCTTAAAGGAGGAAGTATCTTCACAGTGAAGACATTTCACGCCGTTATCATCCAGCCGGAATTCAAAGATCTTATCGTACACATCCGTAAGCGCCTCCAGATACCTCTGGGTTTCCGCAGCCTTTTTGGCGTGATGACGTTTTGTGATATCCATGCAGACGCTCTGAAACTCCGGTTCTCCGTGCTCGTTAATGACCTTTGTCACCCAGCCGAAGGCATAGGCTCTGGTTCCGTCACACCGCAAAAGGGGCATTTCCCCGGCCAGAGGCACCTCGGAAGTAAAGACCCGCTCCAGATACTTTGCAAATCTGCGGCGTTCTTCCATGGGGATCAGGAGATAAATATTATCCTTGTACATTTCCTGATAATCGATCTCACCCTCCGCAGACTCCGGAAAACGCAGCATATCCATCATGGTCTGATTGATATAAGTGATCCTGGGCTGTTTCTCACAGGTATATTTCAAAAACCCGCAGGGAATGGTCTCGTTAAGAAACTGCAGATTCTCATTCTCAGATTTCATGTGGGTGATGTCTGTCAGCACAGAATCTCCCACCATGGTTCCGTCTTCCAGATTCTTCACCGTGACGGTATCCCTGACAAACAGGATCTCCCCATCTTTTTTTACCAGACGGTATTCCTCAGAAAGGGAATGCTGTTCCTGTGCCAGACGCTGCAGAAAATCAATATATTTCTCCCGGTCTGCCGGATGCACAAAAGACAGGTAGCCATCTTTCCCATCACCCACCAGTTCTTTTTCATTTGTCTGCAGCATGGTACAAAGATTTTCACTGGCATAACAAAGATATGCCGGATCATTTAACACATACTGGTGAAAGCCGCTGATGTGGCGGCTTAAAATCTCCTCCGCATTCATTAACATTGTATTCATAAAAAACTCCTTTGGCAGAGATTATACCATATCTGCCCGTCAGATATCTAACCATGATCCCGCAGTTCATGTTTTTTTATCTTTCCGCTGATGGTTTTTGGCATCTCCCGGACAAATTCAATGCTGCGGATCCATTTATATTCCGCAAGTTTCCGGTTGCAAAAATCCCGGATCTCCATTTCCAGATCCTTTGTAGGTTCATATTCCGGCCCGGTAACCACAAAGGCTTTGATGGCCTGTCCTCTCAATCTGTCCGGAACACCTACCACACTGCATTCCACAACCGCAGGATGTTCCATCAGAACATTTTCCACTTCATATGGGCCCACCCGGAATCCGCCGGTTTTTATGATATCATCAAAACGTCCGTGGAACCAGTAATAGCCCTGCTCGTCCATGTAGGCAGCATCGCCGGTGTGATATACCCCATCCCGCCAGGCATGGCGGTACTGTTCCTCATTGTCCAGATACCCCATGAAGATTCCCGGATGTCTTTTATCCTCATCCGGAAGGACTACCAACTCTCCGATCTCTCCCACACCCACAGGTTTTCCGTCTTTTCCCTGGAGCTGCACATGATAAAAAGGAGAGGGCTTTCCCATGGATCCGTCCACCGGATCAATTCCTTTGAAATTGGCAACAAGAAGCGTGGTCTCTGTCTGTCCGTATCCCTCACAAAGTAATAGTCCTGTCTGTTCCGTAAATTTCCGGAACACCTCCGGCGCCAGCTTTTCACCGGCAGTGGTAGCATGCTTTAAGGTGGGCATGGAAGGAATCCCCTTGCGCACCAGATAACGATATACGGTAGCCGGGGCACAGAAGGACGTGACCCCGTATTTATTGATGATATTTACCAGCTGCTTTGGCTCAAAATTATCAAAATCATAAACCATTACCGCACTCCCTATGAGCCACTGACCATAGATCTTTCCCCAGGATGCCTTGGCCCAGCCGGTTTCCGACACAGCAAAATGGAGTCCGTTGTCCTCTGCCTGATGCCAGTATTTTGCTGTTACAATGTGGGCCAGAGGATAGGTGTGCGCATGGATGACGCCCTTGGGATAGCCGGTAGTTCCTGATGTAAAATAGAGCATCATGGGATCTGTGGCCAGAGTTTCCATGCGACGAAAGGTCTCATCTGCCGTCTCCATGGCTTTGCTGATATCCATAAACCCTTCCTGCCCCGGGTACACACACCAGAGGATGGGATCCTGCCCACATTTTTCCACCGCCTGAAGGATCTTTTTGGGAACCTCATTCTGGGCTGTACAGACAATGGCTTTTGTCTCTGAAACCCGGATACGGTACTCCAGATCATCCACCGTCAGCATATGGGTTGCCGGGATCATCACGGCACCCAGTTTATGCAGGGCTACCGCTGCAAACCAGTATTCATAGTGGCGTTTTAATATCAGCATCACCCGGTCTCCCCGACGGATCCCGGCCGAAGCAAATACATTTGCCATTTGATTGCTGCAGCGGGAAATATCCGAGAAGGTGAAAGTATGCTCTTCTCCTTCCACATTGCACCATACCAGCGCTCTCTTATCCGGTGTCTGTTCCGCAATTTTGTCCACAACATCGTATCCAAAATTAAAATTCTGCGGATAATCCAGTGTAATGCTTTCCAGTTTTCCTTCTTTATTTACAACCTCATGGCAGTATTGTTTATATATACTCATGGTTACTCCTTAACAACTGCGCCGACACCCAGCCGGCGGAATCTGTCATATCGTTTTCCTACCAGATCTTCATCCCGGGACAGCTCCTTCATCTCCTCCGTCAGCAGTCCCCGCAGACGGTCATAAAATGGTTTTTCCCCCATCTCTGTTTCAGAAATGATGCGTTCCACAATGCCGAGACTTTTGGCGTCCTCCGCTGTGATTTTCAGACTCTCTGCAGCAGTGGGCGCCTGGGCTGCATCCTTCCAGAGAATACTGGCACACCCTTCCGGGGAGATCACGGAATAGACTGCATTCTGCAGCATCCACACCCGATCCGCCACTGCAAGAGCCAGTGCTCCGCCGCTGCCCCCTTCCCCGATCAGTAAGGAAATAATGGGAACACACAGGGTGGACATCTCCATGAGATTTTCCGCAATGGCCTGCCCCTGTCCCCGCTCTTCCGCTCCCACTCCGCAGCAGGCGCCGGAAGTGTCAATAAAGCAGATAATGGGACGCCCAAATTTCTCCGCCTGTTTCATCAGGCGAAGGGCCTTCCGATATCCTTCCGGATTTGGCGCACCAAAATTCCGTCTGGTCCGCTCTTTAGCCGTATGTCCCTTTTCCATGGCAATGACCGTCACCGGCATTCCATCCAGTTTTGCGATACCTCCCACAATAGCAGGATCATCGGCAAAACGTCGGTCTCCGTGAAACTCCAGAAAACCTTCGAAGATATGTCTGATATAATCCAGTCCCGTAGGTCTGTTATTGTCCCGGGCCAGTTTTACCCGTTCATATGCATTCCGGCTCATAAAACCGCCCTCCCATCGTGCATCTGCAAAAGCCTTGCCAGATATTTTCTCTGATTTTTCCGGGGAACAATGCTGTCGATGAATCCGTGTTCCAATACAAATTCCGAGGTCTGAAAGTTCTCCGGCAGTGCCTTCTTCGTTGTCTGCTCCACAACCCTGGCACCGGTAAATCCTACCGTGGCACCGGGTTCCGCCAGGATCACATCTGCCTCCATGGCAAAACTGGCTGTCACACCTCCGGTGGTTGGATCAGTAAGCACCGCCACATACAAAAGCCCCACATCACTGTGACGCTTTACCGCAGCACTGGTCTTTGCCATCTGCATAAGAGACAGCAGCCCCTCCTGCATCCTGGCACCGCCGGATACGGTAAATCCCACCACCGGCAGACGGTGCGTGACAGCATATTCAAATAATCTTGTAATCTTTTCCCCCACAGCGGTTCCCATGCTGCCCATCATAAAATAAGGCTCCATGACAAACAGGGCGCATTTCTGCCTGCCGATGGATGCCGTACCGCAGATCACCGCCTCGGTTTCCCCGCTGGCAGTCCGGACATTTTCTATCTTGTTATCATATCCGGGAAAAGACAGGGGATTGTCTGCCTTCATGCCGGAATACAGTTCAAAAAAGCTGCCCTTATCTGCGATCATGCAGATCCGCTGCCGGGCCTTCATGCGAAAATGATATCCGCAGGTGCAGACCAGATCATTTGCCCACAGCCGGCTTAAGGGAATTTCTCTATGGCAGTTGGGACATTTCTTTTCCGGCTCACCAGCATCCTGCTGCACCGGCGCGGAAGACCGTCCGCCTTCCTCCAACTGATTTTTCGGTTTTAAAAAATTCAAAAAAGCCATCTTCTCACCTGTTTCCCATAAATGTCAGATCGTAATTTCCCGAAGCAAAGCGGTCATCCTCTAAGATCCGCAGCTGTTCTCCGATATTTGTGGATATCCCTTCGATCAACAGCTCACAGAGAGCCGCCCGCATCTTCCTCAGAGCTTCCTCTCTGG
>CAMEWP010000062.1 GCA_945946605.1 uncultured Pseudobutyrivibrio sp.
AGCTGTATGATCTGGCAATGATCTCCAATCAGCCGCTGTCACCGGAAGCCATGACAGAGTTTATTTCCAGAAGCAATCAGATCATGATGCTGCTGGCAAAATAATGGGCTCATACAGACATTATTAAAACAAAATCAAATAAAGAAAACCTCCGCATTTCCTGGTAATCAGGTGATGCGGAGGTTTTTTATTTGCCATGCAAATCGTATTCTTAATTTATTCAGCGGCGTTAGCCTGTTCTTCCTGAAGGTTCTTCTGGGCAGTGGACAGCATCAGTTTGATACGGTTCAGCTGATTTACCTCGGAAGCACCGGGATCGTAGTCGATGGCTACGATATTTGCCTTGGGGTTCTCATGGCGAAGTTTCTTGATAACACCCTTGCCTACCACATGGTTAGGAAGACAGCCGAAAGGCTGGATACATACAATGTTGGTGGCACCGCTTTCGATGAGCTCTAACATCTCACCGGTAAGGAACCATCCTTCACCGGTCTGGTTACCAACAGAAACGATGGGTTCTGCGGCTTTTGCCAGATCCTCAATGTGGGCAGGCGGTGTAAAACGTTCGCTCTCCTCAAAAGCCTTTCTTGCAGCGCCTCTCAGCCACTCGAAGAATTTGATGCCCAGGTTGCAGACCAGCTGGGATTTCTTGCTGGTTCCCAGGTTTTCTGCCTTGAAATTGGAGTTGTAGAAGCAGTAGAGCAGGAAATCTGTCAGATCCGGTACCACAGGTTCCGCACCTTCGGCTTCTAACAGCTCTGCCAGGTTGTTGTTGGCTGCAGGCAGGAATTTTACCAGGATCTCGCCTACGATACCGACTCTTGGCTTCTTCTCATCTGTGATGGGCAGGGTATCGAAATCATGAATGATATCCCGGCACATCTGATTATATTTTCTGTGGGAGAGGACTTTGTCCTGGGTCACAAAATCAATAACCCGTTTCTTCCACTTTTCATGCAGTGCATCGGCAGATCCCTTCACTGCCTCATAAGGACGCACGCGATACAGACAGCGGAGGAAGATATCTCCGAAGATCAGTGCATACAGTCCGTGCTGGATCAGCTTTGGTGTGAAGGTAAATCCCGGGTTGCTCTCCAGTCCGCTTAAGTTGATGGAGATAACGGGAACATCAGGATAACCTGCTTTTTCCAGAGCTCTTCTGATGAAACCGATGTAGTTACTTGCACGGCATCCGCCGCCGGTCTGGGTGATGACGATGGCAGTTTTTGTCATGTCATATTCACCGGAAGTAACTGCAGCCATCAGCTGTCCTACCACGATGAGGGAAGGATAGCAGGCATCGTTGTTTACATATTTCAATCCCACATCCACACAGGTACGGGCCGGAATATCCGGAACCACAATATGATAACCTGAGGCATTAAATGCAGGCTCTAACAGCTCAAAGTGAATGGGTGACATCTGGGGGCATAAGATGGTGTAGTTTTCACGCATTTCTTTTGTAAATACCACACGCTCATAATTTGCCGGAACGATGGTGCGCTGGCAGCGGCGTTTTTCACGGACGCGGATAGCAGCCAGCAGGGAACGGATACGGATCCGGGCAGCACCAAGGTTGTTGACCTCATCAATCTTTAAGCAGGTATAGATCTTGCCGGAATGGGTCAGGATATCTGCTACACAGTCTGTGGTTACAGCGTCCAGTCCGCAGCCAAAAGAGTTCAGCTGGATCAGATCCAGGTTTTCTGTTTTCTTGACATAATTGGCTGCAGCGTACATACGGGAGTGGAACATCCACTGATCCATAACGATCAGAGGCCGCTCCAGTTCGCCCAGATGGGAAATGGAATCCTCTGTCAGTACGGCGATACCGTAGGATGTGATCAGCTCGGGAATACCGTGGTTGATCTCCGGATCCACATGGTAGGGACGGCCTGCCAAAACAATACCGCGTCTGCCGGTCTCTTCCAGATAAGCCAGCACCTCATCACCTTTTTTGGTCATATCCTGGCGGAAGGTGTTCTGAGCTACCCAGCCTTCATGTGCAGCACTGCGGATCTCCTCAGCGGAAATTTCCGGGAATTCCTCTGCAAATACCTTTACCAGCTGCTCCGTAAGAATCTCTTCTGTGGAAAATGCCATAAAGGGATTTAAAAAGCGCACCTTACCGGAAGTGATATCGTCCACATTGTTTTTGATATTCTCCGCATAGGAAGTAACGATGGGGCAGTTATAGTGGTTGTTGGAATCCGGGAATTCATTTCTCTCGTATGGAATACAGGGATAGAAAATGAAATCCACGCCGTTATTGATGAGCCACTGTACATGTCCGTGAGCCAGCTTGGCAGGGTAACATTCTGATTCACTGGGGATGGATTCAATACCCAGTTCATATACCTTCCGGGTAGACTGGGGAGAAAGTACCACGGAAAATCCCAATTTCTTAAAGAAGGTAGCCCAGTAGGGGTAGTTCTCGTACATATTCAGCACTCTTGGCAGACCTACGGTACCACGGGAAGCTTCCTCTTCCGTCAGGGGTGCATAGTCTTCATAGTCGAAGAGACGCTGATTCTTATATTCGTAAAGATTCGGGATGTTCTCCTTATTCTTTTCCTTGCCGAGACCTTTCTCACAACGGTTGCCGGTAACAAAAGAACGATTGCCGGAAAAACGGTTGATGGTCAGAAGGCAGTGGTTGGTACAACCCTGGCAGCGGGACAGTTTGGTGTCAAAGGTCAGGGCATTGATCTCACCGATCCCCAAAGTAGTGGTGGTGGGATCTTCCGCATACCGCTCTTTGGCGATAAGAGCTGCACCGAAAGCACCCATGATGCCGGCGATGTCCGGACGAACAGCATGGACACCGGCAATTTTTTCAAAACTGCGGAGCACCGCATCATTATAGAAAGTACCGCCCTGTACCACGATGTTTTCTCCCAGTTCCTTGGCGTCGGAAAGCTTGATAACCTTAAACAGGGCATTTTTGATGACGGAGTAAGCCAGACCGGAGGAGATATCTGCCACGCTGGCGCCTTCCTTCTGGGCCTGTTTTACCTTGGAGTTCATAAACACGGTGCATCGGGTACCAAGATCGATGGGATGCTGGGCAAACAGAGCTTCCTTTGCAAAATCTGCCACAGAATAATTCAGGGATTTGGCAAAAGTCTCAATAAAGGAACCGCAGCCGGAGGAGCAGGCTTCGTTCAGCTGTACGCTGTCAACGGTCTGGTTTTTGATCTTGATACATTTCATATCCTGACCGCCAATGTCCAGGATACAGTCCACATCCGGGTTAAAGAAGGCAGCTGCATAATAATGGGCAACGGTCTCAACTTCACCCTCGTCCAGCATCAGGGCAGACTTTAAGAGAGCCTCGCCGTAGCCGGTGGAGCAGGAGTGGACAATATGAGCTCCCTTAGGAAGCTGTGCATAAATCTCTTTCATGGAGCGGATAGCGGTAGCCAGAGGGCTGCCGTTGTTGTTGCTGTAGAAAGAGTACAGCAGGGATCCGTCCTCGCCTACCAGAGCCACCTTGGTAGTGGTGGAACCTGCGTCGATTCCCAGATAGCAGTTGCCCTGATAGGTGGCAAGATCTGCAGTCTGGACATGATTTTGGCCGTGCCTTTCGCAGAAGGCGTCGTATTCTGCCTGATCTGCAAACAGAGGATCCAGACGTGCTACCTCAAATTCCATGTGGATCTGATGGGATAACTTATCCAGAAGGTCTGTGATCTCAAAAACTTCATTTTCTTTATAATTCATTGCGGATCCGATGGCCGCAAACAGGTGGGAATTCTCCGGAGTAATGGCATGTTCCTCATCCAGTTTTAAGGTGCGGATGAAAGTCTCTTTCAGCTGGTCCAGGAAATGAAGAGGACCGCCCAAAAAGGCAACATGACCGCGGATGGGTTTACCGCAGGCAAGGCCGGAGATGGTCTGATTTACAACCGCCTGGAAAATGGAGGCGGAAAGGTCTTCTCTGGTGGCACCCTCGTTGATCAGGGGCTGGATATCAGACTTGGCAAACACGCCGCAACGGGCAGCGATGGGGTAAATGGCCTTATAATTTTTGGCATACTCATTCAAGCCCGCTGCATCGGTCTGGATAAGGGAAGCCATCTGATCGATGAAAGATCCTGTACCGCCGGCGCAGATACCGTTCATTCGCTGTTCTACATTGCCGTTTTCAAAATAGATGATCTTAGCGTCCTCGCCGCCCAGCTCGATGGCTACATCTGTCTGGGGAGCATAGTGGGTCAGAGCGGTGGAAACAGCGATAACTTCCTGAACGAAAGAGATTCCCAGATGTTTGGCCAGGGTCAGTCCGCCGGAACCGGTGATCATAGGTGCCACAGAAATCTTACCTGTAATCTCGTAAGCCTTCTTCAGCAGATCACTCAGGGTCTCCTGTATATTGGCAAAATGCCGTTGATAGTCGGAAAACACCAGTTGGTCATCAGAATCCAAAAGGGCAATCTTTACGGTGGTGGATCCTATGTCGATACCAAGTTTGTATAAATTCTGTTTCACGATATGTAATCCTTTCTTATTAAAATGCAAACATCGTCATTATACGACAGGAATTTACAAAAGACAAATCTTTTTGCCAGATTTCATTATTTTTTTATAATTTTGAAATTTTTATGAAGCGGGCTTCTTTCATTGACAAAAAGAAAGATTCTCCCTATAATAAATACATTATTCAGAAGTCGGCAGAACATATCTGCGGACTTTCTTTCAGGATTTTTTTAAGGAGCTTGCTATGTTAAATAAACTGGAACGCAAATTCGGCAAATATGCGATCCCGAATCTGATCGTATGGCTCATCGGAGGATATGCCATTGGGTATTTACTGGAACTGGGCAGCACTATCACCAATGTGGATTTCATTCATATGATGACGTTAGAGCCCTATTATATTATCCATGGTTTTCAGTTCTGGCGTCTCATCACCTGGGTGATGATCCCCCCCAGCAGCGGAATTTTCTTTGTACTGATCATGATGCTGTTTTACTATCAGCTGGGTACCATTCTGGAACGGACCTGGGGAACTTTCCGCTTTAATGTTTATATTTTCGGCGGAATTATTGCCACCGTCATCGGAGCGTTTGTTCTGTATTTTGTTTATGGGCTGATGTATGGAACGCCTGTGACAGGTATCGGTAATTACTTTACCACCTACTATATCAACATGGCCATTTTTCTGGCTTTTGCAGTGTGTTATCCGGATATGGAAGTGCGTCTGTATTTTCTGATCCCCATCAAGATGAAATGGATGGCTGTTGTGTATGCAGTACTGGTGATCTATGATGCCATCAGCACCAATTGGGCAGGCAGGGTTGCCATTATCTGTTCCCTGCTGAATTTCCTGGTGTTTTATCTGTCTACCAGGGATTACCGGAGAGTATCTCCCAAGGAGATGCACCGGAAGCAGGCTTACAGGAAGGCTACCCAGCAAAACAGATATGGGGGATATCAGCAGCAGAACCCATACAGCGGCGGGGCAGCCAAGGGCAGCGGCCCGGTTACCCGGCATAAATGCGCCATCTGCGGCAGGACAGAGCTGACAAATCCGGAACTGGAATTCAGATTCTGTTCCAAGTGCAATGGCAATTATGAGTATTGTCAGGATCATTTATTTACGCATAAGCATGTGATGTAACAGTATGATAAATTCACGGAATGAAGAAGAGAGAGGGAACGAGATTATGGAAAATAACGAGACAAGATCCAGAAATTTTATAGAGATGGAGATCGATAAAGATCTGGCGGAGGGACGCTACGATACCGTATGTACCCGGTTCCCGCCGGAGCCAAACGGATATCTTCATATTGGACATGCCAAGTCCATCCTTTTGAATTACGGACTGGCACAGGAATATAACGGTACCTTCCATATGCGTTTTGATGATACCAACCCCACAAAAGAGAAAGAAGAATTTGTGGAATCTATTAAGGAAGATATTAAGTGGCTGGGTGCTGACTGGAAGGATCACCTTTATTTTGCATCCGATTATTTTGATCAGATGTACGAAGCAGCAGTAAAACTCATCAAAAAGGGAAAGGCTTACTGTTCCGATCTGACAGCAGAGCAGATCCGTGAGTACCGGGGTACTCTGACAGAGCCAGGAAAGGAAGATCCTAACAGTAAACGCAGCGTCGAGGAGAATCTGCAGATTTTCCAGGACATGAAAGACGGCAAGTATGAGGACGGAACCATGGTGCTCCGTGCCAGAATTGATATGTCATCTCCCAATATTAATATGAGAGATCCCATTCTTTATCGTGTGGCACATATGACCCATCACAATACAGGGGATAAGTGGTGTGTGTACCCCATGTATGATTTTGCACATCCCATTGAGGATGCCATTGAGGGCATCACTCATTCCATCTGTACCCTGGAGTTTGAGGATCACAGACCACTGTATGACTGGGTAGTTCGTGAGGTTGGATTTGAGAAGCCGCCCCGTCAGATCGAATTTGCAAAGATGTATCTGACCAATGTGGTGACCGGCAAACGTTATATCAAGAAACTGGTGGAAGACGGCATTGTGGACGGATGGGATGATCCCCGTCTGGTATCTATTGCTGCGCTGCGCCGGAGAGGTTTTACACCGGAATCCATCAAGAAGTTTGTGGAACTCTGCGGTGTATCCAAGGCCAACAGTTCTGTGGATTATGCAATGTTAGAGTATTGTATCCGTGAAGATTTAAAGACTACCAGATCCCGTGTGATGGCCATCTTAGATCCGGTAAAACTTGTCATCGATAATTATCCGGAAGGAGAGATGGAATATCTGGAAGTGCCCAACAATCTGGAGAATGAATCCTTAGGCAGCAGAACGGTACCTTTCGGAAGGGAACTTTACATTGACCGTGAAGACTTTATGGAGGAGCCTCCCAAGAAGTATTTCCGTCTGTTCCCGGGAAATGAGGTTCGTCTCATGAATGCATATTTTGTGACCTGTACCGGATATGAAAAGGACGAGGACGGCAAGGTGACCGTGATCCATTGTACCTATGACCCGGCTTCCAGAGGCGGAAACAGCCCGGATGGCCGTAAGGTGAAGGGAACCATCCACTGGGTGGCAGCGGACACTGCAGTAGATGCGGAGATCCGTTTGTATGAGAATATTGTGGATGAGGAAAAGGGCGTATATAATGAGGACGGCAGTCTGAACTTAAATCCCAATTCTCTGACGGTGCTGCAGGGATGTAAGGTGGAGCCGTCACTGGCAGATGTAAAACCATATGACAGTTTCCAGTTTGTTCGTCAGGGATTCTTCTGTGCCGATTGCAAGGACTGCACACCGGATCATCTGGTGTTTAACCGGATCGTGTCACTGAAGAGCTCTTACAAACTGCCGAAGCAGAACTAATTGCGGAATCATTCGTTGCCGGACAATTTGTTGCCGGGTATAAGATACGGATTCCGGTGACAGGTCAGGATTTCACCAGCTTTTTGTACTGACTGGGTGTCTGACCGATGTGTTTTTTAAATATGCGGGAGAAATATCCGAAATCGTGGATGCCGACGCTTCCGGCTACTTCCGCCACAGACATATTTGTGGTGTTGAAGTAGCGGAGAGCTGTCTGCATCCTTTCTTTTTGTATAAATTCCATCAGGTTCACGCCGGTTTCTTTCCGGAACTGGCCGGAGATATAGGAAGGATTTTTGTGAAAATATTCCGCTATTCCGGAGAGAGTCAGTTCTTCGGAGATATGCAGTGTTACATAATTCATAATATTCCGGATCAGGTAGGAATACTCCGGCATGCTGTAGTTTTTGATCAGCAGGCAGTATTTTCTGGTGATCTCATAGGGGAGATGTGATAATACGGAAGGATCACTTTCCTGATCGATCTGCTGCTCGAAGGAAAGGAAACGCTCCAAAACAAAATTGGGATGGATCTGGGTTGTCAGAAGCCGGCTGCAGCATTGATTGTTCAGCCGCACCAGAATTTGTCTGGAACGGGAGACAGAGATGGTGCTGTCATATCCCACATAATCAAGAAAATACTTTAGCTTGTCGGAGGCGGCTTCCGCTGCACCTTCCAAAAGAGCGTCTAAGTAGGCATTCAGATAGTGACTGTATGTTTCTGATGCATCACAGGAAAAATCCTGCAGGGAATCGGTATTAGGCACAAAGCTATACTGCGTTCCGGTATAGTCAATATATTCCGGTGAAACCGTGGAAAAACCGGGATCAAAGGGTGTCAGCAGATGACGGAAAGTGGAGCAGAGATTGGAAATATCCACCACCGGGAGAGAAAAAAAGAACTGCCGGACGGAGTTCATGTGGCCTTCTGCCAGAGGATGATCCTGAATGATGCGATGAAACTGGGCCTCTGTCATGATCTGATCCCGGACAGGGCCTATGGTGATCAGTTCCATCTCATCACCAGTGTGGGTGAAAGCCATGACATTATAGAATTCCAGTGTGCTGTGTACCACCAGGATATGATGTCCCTGATATGCCTGCATGGCCTGTCTGAGGGGAGAAAACAGATTGTCCTTATCTAAGATCAGAAAGCGCATACCCCGGTCAATGATATTCATATCCGCGTCCGGATCATTAAAATAGTGGGTTTCCGTATGGAAAGTGTCAGACAGGATCTGTTTAATAAAGGGAAAGGCTTCCTCTAAAGTTTCCTGGAATTGCATGTGAGTTCTCCTTATCAGTTATTTCGGACAATACAGATGTATCGGAAGTGAAATATTTTTGCTTTTTTCAAGATAACATAAAAATAATCCAAGTTCAATAAAGAATGTCCAAGTTGCAAACAATAGAAAATGATATGATATCATGTAAATAAGAATCATTTTAAGGAGGAGCGAGACAAGATGATCAGAACAAATTGGAATGATGCCTGGTTGTTTACAAAAGATGCCGGCAGTGTGAAAGACGGCAGTTATGTCCCGGGAGATGCCTGGAGCGAGGTGAATCTTCCCCATACATGGAATGGAGATGACGGACAGGACGGCGGTAATGATTATTATCGCGGAACCTGCTATTACACCAAGTCCTTAAAGAAAGAGGATGTGGCTGCAGGTCAGGAAGTTTACCTTGAGTTTGAGGGTGCCAATTCTTCTGCTGATGTGTTCGTGAACGGAAAAGCAACAGCACATCATGATGGAGGATACTCTACCTGGAGAGTGAATATTACAGAGTTTCTTCAGGATGAGAATCAGATCGTTGTGGCTGTGGACAATGCCCCCAATGACAGGGTATATCCCCAGATGGCAGACTTTACATTCTACGGCGGACTTTACCGGAATGTAAATCTGATCTGCACCGGAAGTGCCCGTTTTGATCTGGATTATTTCGGAGGCCCCGGAATCACTGTTACACCGGAGATCACAGGTGAGGATGCCACTGTGGCAGTACAGGCTTACCTTACCGGAACAACCGGAAGTGAGAAACTGACATTTACCATATATGATGGCGAGGATGTGGTTGCAGAGACCATCGTGTCTGCTGCTGAGCCTGCCGCTGATATGGAGATTAAGAAGGTACATTTGTGGAATGGCCGCAAGGATCCCCATCTGTATACTTTGAAGGCAGTTCTTTCCGAAAGCGGACAGGTTCTGGATGAGAGAACCGTTCCTTTTGGATGCCGTACCTTTGAGATCGATCCGGAGAAAGGCTTTATTTTAAATGGAGAAAGCTATCCGCTGCACGGTGTATCCCGTCATCAGGACCGTCCCCATATCGGAAATGCCCTGAGCCGGAAGGATCATGAGGAAGATATCGATCTGATCATGGAGATGGGAGCAAATACCATTCGTCTGGCACATTATCAGCACGATCAGTATTTTTACGATCTCTGCGATGAGAAGGGTCTGGTGATCTGGGCAGAAATCCCATACATTTCCAGACATATGCCCGGTGGAAGAGAGAATACCATTTCCCAGATGAAGGAACTTGTGACCCAGAATTACAACCATCCCTGTATTGTTGTCTGGGGACTGTCCAATGAGATTACCATGGGCGGAGATCAGGATCCGGATCTGTTGGAGAATCACCGCATCTTAAATGACATGGTTCACGAGATGGATAAGACCAGACTTACCACCATGGCAGTTGTTTCCATGTGCAGTATGGATTCTGAAATTATCCAGATTCCGGATGTGGTTTCCTACAATCATTACTTTGGATGGTATGGCGGAGACACTTCCATGAACGGAGAGTTCTTTGATAAATTCCACAGCAAATACCCCAATGTGGCTGTAGGTATGAGTGAGTATGGATGTGAGGCATTAAACTGGCATACTTCTAATCCGGAGCAGGGGGATTACACAGAAGAGTATCAGGCATATTACCATGAGGAACTGATCAAACAGCTGTTTACCCGTCCGTTTATCTGGGCAACCCATGTGTGGAATATGTTTGACTTTGCTGCTGATGCCCGGGCAGAAGGCGGCGAGGACGGCATGAATCATAAGGGACTGGTAACCTTTGACCGTAAATATAAGAAAGATGCCTTCTACGCATATAAAGCATGGCTTTCCGATGACCCCTTTGTTCACATCTGCGGCAAGCGCTATGTGGATCGTGTAGAGGATGTGACAAAGGTCACCGTATATTCCAATCAGCCGGAAGTTGAGATGTTTGTAAACGGTGAGAGCATTGGAAAACAGACTTCGGATGTACATTTCTTCTATTTCGATGTGCCCAATGCCGGCGAGAGCAAACTGACAGTGAAAGCAGGTGAGTGCACAGATGAGAGCGTGATCCGTAAAGTGGACAAAATGAACGAGG
>CAMEWP010000063.1 GCA_945946605.1 uncultured Pseudobutyrivibrio sp.
TGTTTATAATACCATGTCGCCACTGCTTTGTCAACAACTTTTTTGAGATTTTTTATCTCTTATAATCTCACGCCGCCGTCATCAGCGGCGCGAGTTATATAATACCAAAGCCCAGAGTTAATGTCAACAACTTTTTAGGAATTTTTAGATTTTTTGATAATGCGCTACGGAATCAAATCCAACGCTTCCCGGATGGTGCCTACACCAATTACTTTCATATCTCCCATCTCCGGCAAGCCTTTCATACACACCTTTGGAATGATACAGGTGGCAAAACCCATTTTCATTGCTTCCTGTATCCGCTGCTCCGCCATACTGACTGCCCGCACTTCACCGCTCAGACCCACTTCACCAAAACAGATCACACTTTCATCGATAGGTCGATTTTTATAGCTTGATGCGATAGCCAAAACCAGGCCAAGATCAATGGCCGGTTCATTAATGCGAATTCCACCTGCAATATTGATATAAGCATCCTGATCTCCTAAATGAAGGCCAAGATTTTTTTCCATAACAGCCATCAATAAATTAACCCGGTTGTAATCCGTTCCTGCGGCTGTTCTTCTGGCCATTCCAAAAACACTGTGGCATACCAGTGCCTGAATCTCCACCAGGATCGGCCGGGTTCCTTCCATAGAACAGGTGACAATGGATCCACTGGCTCCCTGGGGTCTGCCGCTGAGCATATATTCCGATGGATTTTTCACCTCCGCCAGGCCATCCTGACGCATTTCAAAAACACCGATCTCATTGGTTGAACCAAATCGGTTTTTTACTCCACGCAAAATACGATAGGTTCCGTACCGGTCACCCTCAAAGTACAGCACCGTATCTACCATGTGCTCCAACACTCTCGGGCCGGCCACAACTCCCTCCTTCGTCACATGACCAACAACAAATACCACGATTCCCATTACTTTTGCAATCTGCATCAGGATACCTGTGGATTCTCTCACCTGGGAAACACTCCCCGGAGCTGAAGACACCTCCTCATTATACATAGTCTGAATGGAATCCACCACCACGATCTGCGGTATGTCCCTTTCAATCACACTGCGTATGATCTGCAGATTTGTTTCGCACAAAAGAGACAGATCATCTGTAAAATCGCCGATCCTATCTGCCCGGATCCTGATCTGCTGCAGAGATTCCTCTCCGGAAACATACAGTACCTTAATATGCTGATCACACAGTTTCTGACAAGTCTGCAGCAACAATGTGGACTTTCCGATTCCCGGATCTCCGCCAACCAGAATCAAAGATCCTGCCACAATGCCTCCACCCAGTACACGGTCCAGTTCCTGTATACCGGTATGAATCCTTTCATCCAAAGCCGCTGTAATCTGTGACATCACAGTAGGCTTCACATCACTGAGGCTCTGGCGGGTTTTTAAACTCTTTTTATCCACCATCTCCTCCACAAAGGTATTCCACTCTTTACAGGCAGGGCACTGACCTGACCACTTTGCAGATTCATATCCGCAATTCTGACAAAAAAATATATTATTCTTTGCTTTTGCCATACCTATCTCCCATTACCAAAAAATCCCTGCCAAAAGGGCAGGGATCCTTGTCATCACATCCA
The DNA here is from genome assembly GCA_945946605.1 of uncultured Pseudobutyrivibrio sp. Lineage (GTDB taxonomy): Bacteria > Bacillota > Clostridia > Lachnospirales > Lachnospiraceae > Pullilachnospira_A. The sequence goes on from CAMEWP010000063.1 coordinate 1,586, forward strand.
TTAACACTTTACAACGCTTACAGGAATACAGGAATCTGCATCCAACTCCACACTCAGGCTGAGCTTTCCACCCAGATTCGTCTTCATTTTTCCTGCTTCCACACCATTGACAGTAATCTCATACTCTGTCTCCGGCTCTAACTCCAGTGTGATCTGGGCATCTTCATATCCCTCAACCGCAAACTCCATACCATTCTCAGTTACATTCAGATGGCTTACCGCCGTTCCCGGCACAGATTCGTAAACGAACATTCCGTTTCTCTCAAGTTTTGTGATCTCACGGAAGGTCTTTACCTTATACAAATCCCCTTCATGCTTTACATTATCCAATTTGGATTTCTGATCTAAAGTATAGTCTCCAAAACTGATACTACCGTCAGATTCGCTTCGAATCAATTCGCTAATTACAGCCATTTTTTATCCTCCTACCTTATCGGACAGCCTGTCCTGTCCGTTTCCTCGTTATCCATTATTATATAATAATGCATGTCAAATATCCAGCAATTTCCATTGGCAAAATCATCTCTTCTCGAAAATTATTTCACCCTTTTTCATGGTAATGATGACCTCATCCCCGGCAGCGATCTCACCTGAAAGAATCCTTTCTGCCAAAGCGTCCTCCAATTCTGTCTGAATCTTGCGTCTAAGAGGCCGTGCACCGTATTTGGGATCATAGGCCTCCTCAACAATATGCTGTTTTACACAGCTCCTCACCTTTACTGTCAGGTTCATCTGTCTGCTACACCTGTCCGTAAACTCCCGGACCATGATACCAACAATCTGTTTCATATCCTGCTTGTTCAAGGATCTGAATACAATGGTCTCATCAATACGGTTTAAAAATTCCGGTTTGAAAATGCGCTTTACCTCTTCCATGACACCGGACTTCATTCGGTCGTAATCCTGTTTTTCATCCTCTGAAGATGAAAATCCCAGTTTTCTCGGTTCTACAATGGACTGTGCCCCTGCATTGGATGTCATGATAATGATGGTGTTCTTAAAATCAATCTTGCGCCCCTGTGCGTCTGTAATATGGCCATCATCCAACACCTGCAGCAACACATTAAACACATCCTGATGTGCCTTTTCTATCTCATCAAACAAAATAACAGAATAGGGATTTCTCCGGACTTTTTCACTGAGCTGACCGCCTTCTTCGTATCCCACATATCCCGGCGGAGAGCCGATCATCTTGGATACACTGTGTTTTTCCATATACTCCGTCATATCCACACGGATAATGGCATCTTCCGATCCAAAAACAGCCTCTGCCAATGCTTTTGAAATTTCTGTTTTACCTACACCGGTAGGTCCAAGAAACAGGAAGGAACCGATGGGTCTTCCGGGTTCTTTCAATCCAACACGGCCTCTGCGGACAGCACGGGCAACTGCACTGACAGCCTCCTCCTGCCCTACCACTCTCTTATGAAGCGTCTGTTCCAGCCTGCGAAGTCTTTCTGCTTCTTTTTCACTTAATCTGGCCACAGGAATCTTTGTCCAAAGGGAAACCACTTTTGCCACATCTTCCTCAGACAAAACCAGTTCCTTTTTATTTTTGTCAATTTCATATCTCTTCTGAAGACGCTGGAGTTTCCTGCTGATTTCTGTGCGCTGTTGCTTTTTCTCTGATGCCGCCAAAAGATCACCTGACATCAGATCCTGTTCCATTGCCAGTTCCAATGCATTGCTTTCCTCTTCCAGTTCATAGAGATGCTGCGGCGCTTTCACGGATGAAAGTCGAAGGCTTGCAGCTGCTTCGTCCATCAGATCAATGGCTTTATCCGGTAAAAATCGATCTGTAATATATCTCTGTGAAAGTTCTATCGCTGCAGTGATGGCCTCATCAGAGATTTTGACACCATGATGATTCTCATACTGTTTTCTTAACCCCTTTAAGATCTCTTCTGCCTCCTCTGCCGTAGGTTCTTCCACAGTCACCGGCTGAAAACGCCGTTCAAGAGCTGCATCCTTCTCCACATATTTACGATATTCTGTAATTGTGGTAGCACCGATCAGCTGGATCTCACCTCTTGCCAGGGCGGGTTTTAAGATGTTTGAGGCATCCAAAGCGCCCTCTGCTCCGCCGGCACCGATAATGGTGTGCATTTCATCAATGAACAGAAGAATATCTCCGGCCTGAGTCACCTCCTGGATCACGCGCTTGATCCTCTCTTCGAATTCTCCGCGATATTTTGATCCGGCAACCATTCCCGATAAATCCAGGGATAACACTTTTTTGTTTTTTACAGAGTCTGGAACAATATCGGTGGAAATCCGCTGCGCCAATCCTTCAACAATGGCTGTTTTTCCAACTCCCGGTTCTCCGATCAGACAGGGATTGTTTTTGTTTCTCCGGCTGAGGATCTGAATAACTCTCTGAATCTCATCATCACGGCCGATCACCGGATCCAGTTTTCCCTCCAGGGCCATCTGTGTAATATCTCTTGTATACTGCTTTAAAAACGGAGTCTCCCCTGGTACCCCCTTCTTGCGGTTTCTTCCGGAAAATTCCTCCTTATATACCACACCTTCTTTTCCCATGGCTGCCACAATATCCATAAACAGCTTCTGTGGGTTGATCTGCAGGGAATTCAAAAGTCTGGCTCCGGCACAATCCTGCATTTTCAGAAGCGCCAGAAGCAGATGTTCAGTTCCAATCTCACCGATGCCGCAGGCTGCCGCCTCTTTTCCTGCCTGTTCCAGCAACTGCCGATACTTTGGTGTTGCACCGTCTTTATCCATAACAGTCACATCAGAACCCGGATAGATCAGATCTTCTGTCATCTGAATCAGAGTCTCTTTCTGCACACCCGCACTCTGCAGGACACGCCCAGCCACCCCCTCCTCAACAGATGTCAGTCCGATCAGCAGATGTTCTGTGCCAATGTAATGATGATGCAGCTGCTTTGATATGCGCTTCGCCTCATCCAAAACCTTCTCGGCCTGTAATGTATATTCCATAATGTTCTCATTCCTCCGTCACAACTTATAAGTCATTTAAATCGAGAATCTCTAATCCTGGGAAATCTTCGTCTGAATCTTTTTTGTCAAAGGCCTCCCCGTCTTCCTCATCATCGTATTCTTCCTCTTGATCATACTCCTGATCATATGTTTCTTCATCACGTGCAACATCTGCAGCATCAGAAAACATGGCTTTTATCTCCGGGGTATCCTTTGCATAGAAAGCATCATCCCCGGTATCTTCTCCGGCGTAGTCTTTATTCTTTTCTTCTGCATCTTCTGCATCATCCGCAACACTCGCATCATCTGTATCATAATCTGTATCTTCCTCCAGAAAATCATCCAGATCTTCTTCCTGATGTTTTCTGCTCAGCAAAAGATTAAACACTGCGATGACAAGTACTGCGATGGCAAAGATCAAAATGGCAATGACAAAACGCATTCTGGATAAATGCTCTTTCGCTTCACTCTGATCTGCCCCAGGCAATACGGTAGGCTCATCCTCTTCTTCCACTTCAAAAAGTCCCATGTTTGCTCTCTGCATACTGCCATCCGCCGAGTCGTAACTGAACCACTGTGTTGTTCCCGTCTCATCCATACCGTAGATATAGTAAAAATCTGCTGTGGCATCCGTTTCTTCACCAGAAGCAGTATATGCCGTCACAGACATATTACCGATAGAGATTTCTGTCTGTGTCAAGAGTTCCGGAATTTCCTCCGGGATGAGCACGATCACATAATCCTGCAGGCTTCCGATCAGCTTCATGGGTGATACCGTCTGGGCAGCCTCATCGTAAATAAAAAAGGTACCGCTTCCCGAAATATTGGAAGCCGGTTTCAGATATACCAGTGTCATCTGACCATTGGTCAATTCTTTGTAGGTTCCATTTGAAATTGTAAGTTCCACCTTGGAAAATCCTGCCGGGATCTCGCTGCTACGATACCGTTCTGATACCACATATGCCACTCCATCAATGGTAAACTGGCCATCTGTTGATGCTGCCGGGGCAGAGGGTGTGGTTGGTTCCGAAGGTGTCGCCGGTGTAGCCGGCGATGCCGGAGTATCTGTCGCTGCAGTTGTCACCTGGATCTTTGTGCTGCTTCCTGTCAACTGACCGTCCGGTGAAGAAACCACAAGAGAGGATTCTCCCTCCGCGATAGCCTTAAATGTCACCTTGGCCGTTCCTCCGGTATAACTGACCGTATTGCTGCCTGTGGTGTATCCGGATGCATTGCATCCTGTCATTTGGAGCACGCCGGCATTATATTTCAACTGAAGTGATCCCGACTCTGATGGCTGCACCGTAACGGTCAGGGTGTCTCCAACCTGAAGAGAACTTTTGGAAACTGCAATGGTTGTGGTTCCCTCTGCCCTGACAGGCATCACAGGACTCGCAAAAAGCATGATGGCCACCATACATCCCAGGATAGTTTCCGCCATATATCTTCTTAAGTGTTTCATCGTATCACCTCATCATTCTGTAATTTTTATGACTTTATTAACTCTACTAAATTATAGGGAACATCGTCATCTTCGTCAACAGATTGCCTGGGATAATTCACAGGAAATATTTGTTTCGGATCAAAAGGAACACCCAGATCCCTCCCATCAGCAAACCATAACTTACTGCCATGGCTGTAGGATCCATACTGCTGATCTCAATGTGAAAGAAAAATACTACTCCAAAAAATATCCCTATCGCTGCGATCACCGCTATCATCCCGCAGGCTAATATGGATTCTAACTGCTGTCGTTTCATGTACATCCTGATTTCTCCTTTGCATCATTTATTTGATGCAGTAAGAATACCAGGGTGCGTGTCCCATTATCGTCCCTATCTGATATGGAACCGTCTGCGAAGTTCGTTCTTTGCGGTTCTGCCTCCAAGGATCACTGTGCCAAGAAAGATCAGCACACTGATTGCAAATGCGATGACAGAAAACAAAGGTTTTCTGATCCATCCCACAAGGCAAAAAATGACACCTATGCCTCCCACAAGAACCATTCCCACCTGAAAGATCAGGTAGCTCTGCCAATTGCGCCGATTGATCAGCATCAACAGCAGCACCGCTCCATCTGCCAGGATCATGGCCGCCGGGAATACATAATTTACAGACCAGCCGGAATAACCCAGAATGCAATCCAAAAGAATGATCAGCAAAACTGCCCCGATCAGTCCTGTCATGATCCTAACACGATAGCCGGTGTCATCCTTCGAAAACTGATAAAGCAGCAACAGCCCGTAAAATTCTGCAGCCACCACAAATACGCTCCAGGCATAAGTGGTATCCATCATATAATTTACAAACACCACCACCACAGCCGCCACAATACAAAGAAACAGGAACAATCGGAAAACAAAATTCATCTTATGTGTGCGATGATACACATTAGGATAAACCGTTTCCCCTTCCTGCAATTTGTCCAACACGGTATGACAAAGAGGACAGTGTTCTGTCCGATCCAATATTTCAACTCCACAATGACTGCATTTATTCATAATATACTCCATTCGTTTCGATTTTGACTTCTACACCATCCGACGCGATTTGTCTGAACACCTGCTTTTGTATGGAGGTGTCCTCAAAAGCAGAAGAAAATGCATATACCAGCGTATCCTGATAAGAGGTGATGGTTCCCTTCAGGCTCTGACCTTTTGAAAAAGACAAAAGACAGAAAAACTGATCAATGAAAGGTTCATACTCTTTTTGAACTTTTACATTTCCGATGTTAGTAATGGTTGTAGTATTTGCCAACGCGGATTTGGTGTATACAATGCGCATGGCGATATTTTTCATAAAAAGCGGCACCGCTCTTGCCACCAGAAGCTGTTCGTTTGAAACATTATAGGAAAATATTTTTTCCAGATGTTCTCTGGTAATCTGGCTACGTAAACTTTCCGCTGTCACCTGGAGGACCTCTTCAAAAGTATATTCTTCCTTAGATGGCGCAAACTCTGCAGAAACCATGGCAAAGAAATTCTTTGTGGTAACAGAATCAAAAAAGGGGCGCAGATTCACAGGCACAGCCACACGGATCGGCTTTTTTTCTTTTGTCAGCCGGCGGTAATTTTCCAGGTATGCTGCCCAGACAAAGGTTGCCACCAGATATTCATTGATACTGACACCGTAGCGATGACAGACGTCTTTTAGCTGGGCAACGGGAAGATAACCGCAGATTACACCAAATCCGCCGAATTCCAGTTTTTCTCCCTTGATCAGGAAGGCTCTTTTGGATTGATAAACACTTTTCTGGCTTTTCTTAAAATTTTTGATAAAACTGTCTTCCCTGTTCAGGGATGTCTCAGCGCTCAAGTGATCTCCAAACTGTTCCCGCAGCCTGGGATGGGCCAGTCTAAGGTACTGATACTCCAGTTCTTTCAAAAAAGTCACCCCGCCCATACCATCTGTCAACACATGGAAAACCTCCAGATGTATTCTCTTTTTATAGTAAGTCACCCGGAACATGTAACTGTTATTTCGGCTCTGGTGGATCAGGCGGCAGGGATAGGCGCTCTCCTCTTCCACTCTGGGGGCCTTTTTGCCATTTTCTTCAAAATAATACCAGAACATACCGCTGCGAAGCCGGAGATTAAATCCCGGAATCTTGGGTGTCACAATATCCAACGCTTCCTGAAGCAGTTCAGGGATCACATCTTCTTTCAGAACTGCAGTAATACGATAGGTGTTCGTCATCTCCTCCCCTGCGATCACCGGGAAAAGATTGGCTGTGTTATCAAGTTTGTCCCATCTAATATAATCCTTTGCCATGAAACCATCGATCCTTCCTTATGTTGTGCAATGATCCGGATCCGGTCTCATCGCATAACCTCATTTACTCTGTTGGAGATTATATCAAAAAAACAGGCTCATGGCAAAACCCTGAGCCTGTTTTTATAGAATTTTAATAATATGATGCCAATCTCTGTTTTTTACAGGAAAATATATTTCAGTACAAACAGAATTGCAAGAATATACATCAGCGGAGTGATCTTCTTTGCCTTGCCGCTTATCAGGTTGATTACAACATAGGAGATAACGCCAACTGCGATACCTTCAGAGATGCTGTACAACAGAGGCATAGCGATCATGCACAGATATGCAGGAACCGCCTCGGTAAGGTCATCAAAATCGATATCTACCACTGCACTAACCATTAAGAATCCAACAAAGATCAGTGCCGGAGCTGTAGCAAATCCGGGGATTGTGGTGAATAACGGTGCAAAGAAAACAGCAAGCAGGAACAGAAGCCCGGTAACAACAGATGCCAGACCGGTTCTTGCGCCTTCAGCCACACCTGCAGAACTCTCTACAAAAGTGGTGGTTGTGGAAGTACCAAGAACTGCACCTGCAGAAGTTGCAACAGCGTCTGCCAGCAGAGCCTGTTTGATCTTCGGAAGTTTTCCGTCCTCATCCAGCATATCTGCCTTATTTGCACATCCGATCAGGGTTCCAAGGGTATCAAACATATCTACAAACAGGAATGAAAGCACGATAACGATAAAGTTTACAATGCTGACTCCATTGAAATCTGCCTTAAAGCACTGACCAAAGGTCTGTCCCAGTGCACTCAGATCAAAGCTTACGATCTGGCTGGGGATCAGGGAATAGAAACCTGCTTCTACATCAACTGTATAAACGCCGGTAAGTTCGCAGATGATACCAAGGATCCAGGTTGCGAAGATACCGATAAGGATACCGCCTCTTACCTTCTTCACATGAAGGATAGCAATGATCATCAGTCCGATCACGCAAAGCAGTGCACAGATACCGGTGGTGTGGAAGTCCTGAGTGAAATCTACAACAGATACCAGTGTTGCATCACTGTTTACAACTACATAACCGTTCTGAAGACCGATAAATGCAATAAAAAGACCAATACCAACGGAAACACCTTTCTTTAACTGCATAGGAATTGCATTAAAGATTGCTTCACGCACATTGGTCAGGGAAAGTACGATAAAGATCAGACCCTCCACAAATACAGCCAGCAGAGCGATCTGCCAGGAATATCCCATGCTTCCGCATACTGTATATGCAAAGTATGCATTCAGTCCCAGTCCGGGAGCCAGTGCAAAGGGATAGTTTGCCAGTAAAGCCATCAGCAATGTTCCGACGAAAGATGCAAGTGCTGTTGCCATCAGAATTGCATTGGAATCCATACCGGAAGCTGAAAGAATACTGGGGTTAACTGCAAGAATATATGCCATGGTCATAAAGGTGGTAAGACCTGCAACCACTTCTGTTCTTACAGTCGTGTTGTTCTCTTTGAGTTTGAACATTTTCTCTAACATTTCCTTCCTCCTAAAATAAAATGTTTGGTTTATCCTATACCTTCGCATCGTCTGTTCTGGCAAAAAACACACTTGGCAAAGTTTATAAGAACTTAAGAATTATAAAATATTATTCATATTATTTCAAGCAATAGATTTAGCCTGCAGAACATCTGCAGGCTAAACAATCTACGATTATTCTCCCAGACTTGCTTTGATAAACTCAGCAAACAGAGGATGTGGCTTATTGGGACGGCTCTTAAATTCCGGATGGAACTGTACACCCACATGGAAACGATTGCCGGAAACTTCTACAGCTTCCACAATGGCATCATCCGGAGATGTACCGCTGATGGTAAGGCCGTTTTCTACCATCATATCACGATATGCGTTGTTAAACTCGAAACGATGTCTGTGACGCTCATGGATCAGTTCTTCGCCGTATGACTTCTCCAGCATGGATCCCGGAACCACCTTGCAGGGATAACTTCCTAGACGCATGGTGCCGCCCTTCCGCAGAACTGCCAGCTGTTCTTCCATCAGGTCAATGACAAGATTCTTTCCGTTTGGTGCAAACTCTTTACTGTTGGCATCTGCAAGACCACATACGTTTCTTGCGTATTCGATAACAGCCACCTGCATACCAAGACAGATTCCAAGATAAGGAATATCATTCTCTCTTGCATACTGGCAGGCCAGTACCTTGCCTTCCACACCACGGTCACCAAATCCGCCGGGCACCAGGATACCGTCAGCTTCCTTCAGAATATCTGCCACATTATCCTTGGTGATCTCCTCACTGTCGATCCAGAGCACGTCCACCTTGGCATCATTAGCGTATCCGCCATGATATAACGCTTCACGAAC
>CAMEWP010000064.1 GCA_945946605.1 uncultured Pseudobutyrivibrio sp.
GGAATAATAAGGAGCCGATTGCTTTCCAGTATCCTTGATGGGATAAGAAAACGTAGCGGAATGAGCGCCGATAGAACCGTCCATCTCCCAGTCACCGCAGCCTCCGATCCTCTTTTCCTTCTGATACCGGCTAAGGGGCTCTGCCTTAGCTGTATCCCGATATTGATAATAGAATTTTACTCCCACATCAAAGTGCCGGGCCAGCATAGTGATCAGCCGGGTGGTGGGATCCTTGTCCGAATCTCCGTTTCCCTCCAGGGCACCTACCATGGAAATCCCATATTTGGCACAGGTATTGTGAAAATTAGCAATTCCCTGAGCAAGAACCAAGGGGGTCACACCTGCTGCGATAATATCTGTGATCCGGCCCTGCACCCGCTCGTGGGCTTCTCCGGACAAGATTCCGTCCGATCCCTCTGGATCCATGCCCAGACGTTTCATCATGGATGTTGACAGGGCACTGGCATGTCCGTCAATGGTATAGATCACTGTGGGTCTTCCACCGCACCACTCATCCAGTTCCCTTCTGTTTGGCAGCCGGTGTTCTGCAATTCCTGTCATGATATAACCATTTCCGGTAATGATGGCATCCTTTGGTTTTCCCTGTGTAAATTCACGGAGTCTCTTTTCAATTCCAGCCAGATTCTCCGGCACCACCCTGCCGTCACGGATCTCACAGATGGAAAATCCGGCCGCCGAAAGAATGACGGTATAAAGGAGATGCACATGGCCATCTATCAGGCAGGGATAAACATGCCGATTGTGGAGCGATATCTTCTTTGCCCCTTTACAGGTGCTTTCATCCACATCCAGTTCCAGGATCCGCCCATCTTCCACCAGCATGGAAGACGCCACTGCTGTCTCCGATTCCATAGTATGAATAATGCCGTCAGTATATAAAATCCGCTCTTTGCGTCCCACTTATATCACACTCCCAACTGCCATAAAAATGTATGCAATGGCCGTAAGAATCTGAAACACTGTTCCGCCCCAGACTCCCAGCGTACTTCCCGGCACTTCCTTTCTGGCATTCCGATAGGTGGGAATCAACATAACTGCCACCAGAATGGCAATAGCTCCGCTGGCCATTTCCAGGAAATCAATAAAATTACCACCGGTAAACAGTGCAAGAATAAGGGAAGGTGCTGTTGCCAACAGCCAGCACAGACGGCTGTCAATCTTAAACTGCTCCTCTATAATTCCGGAAAGCGCCAGGGAAATGGACCAGTAAGTGGTCAGCATGGCGATGACGGTAAAGACGCCGCCCACGATCTGTGCCCAGCTTCCAATACCGGCACTCCATCCGGTCATAGCCACCTCTGTCACCTCTGAGGATGCCAGAAGAGAACATACGGTAACAACAATGATCAGGATAAAATTGTTTCCTAATCCAAGGAATACGGCCTTTTTCACCTTTTTCATATCCCCGTTCAGTCCTTCGATAGCCTGAGGAATGGAAAAGAAAGCAGCAAAGGCCAGCATTGCCATGGAAAAGAAAGAGATCATATCACTGATTTTTCCCGTCTTCATAGGCAACGGATGCATCGGCACCATAAAGGACGCCACCGCCAGGATCCCGATAAGAACAAAGATCACGGCAACTGCATATTTCTCGGAAATTCCCACAGCTTTCAGCCCAAAAACCACAACCACTGCTGCTGCCACATAAAAGATCAGCTTGGAAGCCAGATCAGAAAGAGGCAGAAAACCTACCATCACCTCAGACGCCCCGGCAATATAGGCAGCCAGGTTCGTCACCAGAACAAAGGCCATCAATACAAAGAACAGAATACTCAATACATTTTTCCATTTTCCGCGAAACAGAAATTTGGAAAGAACCGATACGATCTGTGTTCCATCCTCACATTTTTCTGCCAGTTCTGCGATCATCATATGCAGCACCCAGCTGGCTGCAAATGCTACGATCAAAATAAGAAATGCGGCAACAATACCGTTTTTCTGCACCATATAAGGCATGGCCAGCACACCGCCTCCGATACCGTAGCCAGTAATAATGCAGGCTGCCTCCCACACTGTCAATTCTTTCTTTTTCATCTTTTGTACTCCCCCATTTTCTATTCCATCAGGAATCGTTTTACGCCATCCATGGCGATTTTATCATGTGCCCGGGAAAATCCGTGTTTTCCTCCCTCAATCACCAGCAGTTCATGCTTGGGATCATCTTTACCGCGGATCCTGTCAAAGGCGTCTGCCGCATCCATGGAATAGGAAATCGGCACCGTATCATCCTTTGTTCCATGCAGGATCAATACCGGCCCCGGATACTTTGTGATCTCCTCATTGGGATCCATATCAATGGCAGCCTCCGGATAAACATGTCCCAACAACATGGGACCGCACTGGATAGTCTCCGGTATATTCTTTGGATCAAACCGGGCCATCAGCATCTCTCCTGCCCTTGCGCCGTCCGGTATGCTTAAAGCCGGATAAAACATAATAAGCTGCCATACCTGGTCCTGCAGTTCCGCAGCTGTCAGTCCACTGACAAAACCTCCCTGGCTGCATCCCATGAGAACGATCCTGGCGGGATCCACATAGGGTCTCTCCTTCACATATGCCATCACAGCTTTCAAGTCTTCCTTTTCTGTCAGCACGGACATATCTGTGGTTTTTCCGTCGCTTTTCCCACGGATACATCCTCCGCAGAAATCGTATATGTATGCAGCGTAACCCCATTTTGCAAATTGTTTTGCATAATGTTTTACGGATCTCTGATTTGCCATAAATCCATGGCTGATGATCACTGCCGGCAACTGCTCTGATGCCGGAATGTCAGCCGGCCGGTACTCTGTTCCCCGAATGGTCAGCTGCTCTCTGGTGCACTGAAATTTTGATCTGATGATACCCATCACATCTTCCCCCTTCCTTCTCATGTTCCATTACCACATTATAGAACAAAAATTTCCATTATTCCAGTAAAGATTCTGCCTTACACCCCAGTGCCTGTGCCAATGCAAACAAGTTGACTGCTGCTGCTTTGTTTATATCCTTTGCCCGCTGTTCATATTGCTGAATCATCCGCAGGGTTACCCCCGACCTTTCCGACAGTTCTTTTTGCGAAAGTCCCACTGACTTCCGTACTATCTGCAATTTCGTGGGCAGGTTTTTGCGCACAAGTATCGCATTTGCTGTATCAACAAACTTTTCCTCCGATGCTTCATGCAGGGTTGGATATAGCTTGTAAATCTCACTCATGGGCAGATATGTTTTGATCTCTTTAAAACTTTTTCCCGTATTCCACTGATAAAAGGCCAGAATCCAACCACACCAATATTCCGGCGAGCAATCGTATTCCGTCTGGGGCGCAGGAAGCTCAAAATCCCCTCCTGTGCGGTCTAAAACCTCCCATACAAGTTCCGTTCCTGAAAGGCCTGAAACAAATTTGGGCACTCCGCCGGCAAACTGTTCCGCAATACCGCTTATGATAAACATGTCAAGAAAACCGTCCATGGGAATATGCAACACATTTGCCGAATAATCAAAGGCCTCCCCAAGATTTCTCATGGCATCACTCAGATACATCTCATCGTAAGCGCACATCATCACTTGTCATTTCCTCCCTGATCAAATCTCTCATGTAAATCCCGTTAAGATCTTCCTTTTCCATTTCTTCAAAGAAAGCACTGCGAGCTTCATCATCTCTCATTTTCCTGCGGGCATAGTATATCGTATTATCTGCCAATTCCGCAGAAATAAACTCCATCTGATCAAATGCTTTTTTTGTTTTTAAAACATACTGTTCGCCGAGTTTACCAAGTCGCATTGCATAGTTTAACTGACTTAGCGAAATTTCATTATTCAAAAAGGCTCGTGCAAATGAAAAATAGGAATCGTCAGCACGGTAACCGACAATGACATCATATTCGCTGACATCAACCAAAAAATTTTCCTTCAGCCACTGAATACCTCTGCGCATCACAGGAGTTGAGATACGGAAGCGGCGATTTTCCGCAAGCAAAGCCAGCCAATGTAAAATTGTAAATTCTTCTCCCGACAAGTTCAAGATCTTCAGACCCGTGGTGTCCAGTTCATACTTATTTGCAAAACCGTCAACACCTTCATTACAGGACCATTCCTTTGCAAGTTCTATATGTTCCGTACAATAAAAACCCTGACCGTAATCATTATAAATCTTGCCTTTGCCAAAAAGTGGCTTTTCAATTTTTTCATTGGAACCATGATACAAAACGATCTTACCCATAACAAGCCTCCCTGTACTATCTCTAAAGAGTTATACCTATTTTAAATATATCTCCAAAGAGTCAGTTTGTCAATAATAGCAATGAAGGCAGGGAAATTTAAGAAATTTCTCTGCCTTCATATTCATTCCATCATATTTATTTCTCCAAATTTCCAGTTCCTTACCTTCCCTTCAGTTTCCCCAATACACTAGAAGACAGACATAATGCCAGAAGCATAAGAAATGTTGTCATGGTGTCCATAATAGCGTTATCAAGGTATCGATTCATATAACAAAAAATGTATGCAAAAAACGACACAATGATCACCACACAACAAAGTCTTTTTGCTCTGTTGATTTTTTGCTCTGCAAAGTCCAGAGCCTCCTGAAGGGATTTTTCTGTCTGATCACTTTTGACAGACACTTCTTCCGCCTCCTTTCTTTCACATAACATTAACTCTGACAAATCCATCTGCAATGCATTTGCCAATGGTTCAAGATTATTTATATCGGGCAATCCGCCTCCTCTTTCCCATTTGGAAATCGTCTTGTCCGACACATGGATCCTGTCGGCAAGTTCTGCCTGTGTCATACCTTGTGCCTTGCGTTGCGTGGCTATAAATGTTCCGAATTTTGATGCTTCCATACATGCCGCCCTCCCTCTTTCTGTATTTCAACAATAACACCTGTACACCCCAAAAAGCAATCTACGCTTCGTATACTTTTCCACAAATTCCCTTTATCTGCACAAAAAATGAGCCATTGCAGATTCTCCATGGAATCTGCAACAGCCCATCATTCGTAAATCTAATTATTCAGCTGATGTCAACAGTAACTGGCCAAGCAAAGCCAATGACAAGATCATGGCAAATACCTTTATTGTTCCTTTATTTTTCCTTCTCATTTTAATCGCCTCCCGGATATCTTTACTAATCATAACGTACCACATTATCGTTCTTTAATATTATAATTTCATTACGCATATTTCAAAATCTTTACTTTTATTTTTTTTAGTTATAATGATAATAAGATACAGAAAGGAGGAACCCCAGAATGAAACGCACACAATTTCTTGATTATCTGCGCAGTCTACAGAATATACTTAATATTCCTATCTGTTACGGCAGATCGGACGGTACTTTCCAATTGTTCCAGCCATTTCAGCTGGACTCCGGGGAGATTGATTATACATTTATTTTCAAGAGACTTCGCCGCGTAATAACAACCTACAGCGATCAACATGTCATGTTTGAACTGAATCGCTCGATGATCATGATCGGTATTGTGACGAATGCCGACCGTGGAGATTACATTGTCGTTGGTCCCGTTGCAGCCACTTCCACATCAACAGATGATATCTTGGATTATCTTTTTCAGGCAAACTTAAGTGCAGACACCTCCCGGATCCTTGGCAATTATCTGCAGGATTACCATCCCCTTACCGCTGCTGCCTTTCAGGAACTGCTGATCAATATCAATCTGGTGCTAAATGATGAAGTGCTCACAAAAAAGACTTATTTCCTCTGCCGCTCAAAGAGCCCAAAGAAAAAAAGTCTTATTTAAAACAGGTTCATCACATCGAAAGTACTACAACCGATGACAAGCAAAATAACCTTGTATATGATTATGGCAACCGCATGGCAAAATGTATCATGACAGGCGATGTCGACGGTCTTGCTGATCTGATCAATAAAATATCAACGATTCCATTTACCGATGGTGCCCCGATAACCAATCTTCATGAATTTAAATTAAACACTTTTGGCGGCATCTATTCTTCCTCTTTTATGGTGGAAACTCTCGGTGGAACCAAAGCGGATATTGACCGGCTCACCAACTACTACATCCACAAAATAGATACTGCCCAGACGGTGCAGGAGATCAACAAATATTCCATACTGTCACTGTATGATTTCACGCAGATGGCTCATGATATCTTAAATACCAAGACAGACATCCCCATCATCGACGCCGCCATGCAATACATCAAAGAAAACATTTACAATAAACTCTCCGCAGAAGATGTTGCTTCTGCACTCCATGTATCGGCGCATTATCTTTTTGTCCACTTTAAAGAGGCTGTGGGCAAAACCTTAAATCAATACATAACGGAAGAAAAAATCAAAAAAGCACAATATTACCTGGAATATACAGAGCATCCGTTATCTGAAATCTCCAACATGCTCTCTTTCTCTTCCCAGAGCTATTTCCAGACTACATTTAAAAAGGTTACCGGTGTCACCCCCAACCAGTGGCGGCAAAAAGTTACCAGCTAAATTTTATCTTTCTTATGTATCTGCCGGAACACAAATACCAGACAGATACTCTGCATGATAAAGGTAAACAGCCATGACGCCGGATAGGAAATGAACAAAAAGTCCAGACTTCTATGGGTCGGGAACAATCCGTAGATCCACAAAACTCTCGTTCCCACGGTACCAATGACAGAAAGAATCATCGGCACGGTGGAATAGCCGAGTCCACGCATTGCACCCGGCATACAATTCATAAAACCGCAGATAAAATACGTCAGGGTCGTATAATTCAAAATTTTCATACCTGCCTCTATGACATCCGGCGAAGAATTATAAATACCCAATAGTTGCTCTCCAAATACATAGACCAGTGCTCCCAGGCAGAAAGCAACCACAAACTCCAACAGCATACAGTCTGCCAACACCTTTTTGACGCGGTCCATCTTTTTAACTGCATAGTTCTGACTTGTAAAACTCATGCATGCCTGTGAGATAGAATCGATGGACATAAACAAAAATCCCAACAGATTGTTTGCCGCCGTATAACCTGCCATAGCCACCGAGCCAAAACTGTTCACCGACGACTGCAACAGTACATTCGAAAAACTGATAACCGTTGACTGAACACCGGCAGGAATGCCAATGGAAAACATGCGTTTCAGGATGCCTGGATTGATATGTAACTTTTTCATATCCAGATGATAATTTTCCTGGGTCTTCATAAGACAGCGAAGTACAAGTACACAGGAGATCATCTGCGAAAAGATGGTAGCAAAGGCAACACCTGCCACACCCAGATGAAATACGATCACAAGGATCATATTCAGCACGGCATTGGTGACACCGGCAAAGATCAGATAATACAGCGGTCTTCTGGTATCTCCCGCCGCCCGAAGAATTGCCGCACCGTAATTATAGACCATAAAAAAGGGCATACCGCAAAAATAGATTCTCATATACAGCACCGACTGGTCTATGACATCTGCCGGTGTATCCATAAGACGAAGTCCCACCGGTGCCATCACAAGACCAAAGACAAGCATGACAACGCCCATAATGGCAGCAATGGTGATGGCCGTATGTACGGTCTCACTGATCTTATCTTTTTCATCGCATGCAAGATAACGGGCAGCCACAACATTCGCCCCCAGGGAAATACCAATAAAGAGATTGGAAAACATATTGATCAGCGCTGATGTCGCTCCCACAGCGGCAAGTGCTCTGCTGCCGGTCCAATTTCCCACTACGATGAGATCTACCGCATTAAATAAAAGCTGCAGAACACCTGAAATAAGCAGTGGAACAAAAAAGGTAATCAGCTTTGGCATAAGCGAGCCATGGGTCATATCAATTTCATATCCACTGCCTCTGGTCATTTTTCTCTTTTGTACTTTACTTTCAGTTTTCACGTTCAAACACTTCACATTCTATGATTATTTCTTTTCGTCCGTTAATTTTCGTCCATTAAATAGAATATCCGTGTCACTGCCTGATGTCAAGAAAACTGCTGCAACAAAAAAATCGCCAAGGCAAAGCCTCAGCGATTTTTCTGCTTTTCCTGCGGATAACAGGACTTGAACCTGCACGGTCTCCCACCAGAACCTAAATCTGGCGCGTCTGCCAATTCCGCCATATCCGCAAACAACAGGGAAATCATACCACATCCCCCATGTTGTTTCAAGTTTATATTTCTTCCAATGCCTTTAACAGTTCCGAAGCATCCACTTCACTGACTGCCATCAGGGTCTTTTCGATCTTGCCCACACCCTCAGCCTGCTCACCACACCCACTGTGGCAGGTAGCGCAGTTATGTGTACAGGATTCCATCTGTTCTTCTAAGGTTTTTCTCTCTTCCATGTCTTCTCCTTTCCAACTGCTGATATGATATGCTGTCGTAAAGGTTATTATAACACGAAATTATGCTAATGTCATATCTCCATCTTTCACCCATCCGATCTTTCGAAGCACCATATTGATGAGCGGGCAGATCACTGCCGGAAGGACGAAACATACAAGGATCAGTCCGGCCCAGTCCATGGGGGTTACGGCTGTTTTCGTACCTGCTGCGATATCATTCATCCAGCCGGTATAAACGCCGATCTGTCCCACCAGACCGCAGGTGCCCATACCGGAAGAAACCGGTGTTCCGTTCATTTCCAGATGAAAAATACAGGTAGCGACAGGTCCGGTGATAGCGGAAGTCAGAATCGGTGCGATCCAGATTCTGGGGTTTTTAATAATATTTCCCATCTGCAGCATGGATGTTCCAATTCCCTGAGATACAAGGCCGCCCCATTTATTTTCCTTAAAGGACATCAATGCAAAACCAACCATCTGGGCACAGCAGCCTGCCACTGCTGCTCCTCCGGCCAGACCGGTAAGTCCCAGTGCGGCACAGATGGCTGCGGAAGAGATGGGTAAAGTCAGTGCAATTCCCACAACCACCGATACAATGATTCCCATCAAAAACGGCTGAAGTTCTGTTGCCCACATGATAATGCTGCCTACCTGCATGGCTGCCTTTCCCAAAGCCGGTGCCCACCATGCGCAAAGTGCCACACCTACACCGATGGTTACCAGAGGCGTTACCAGAATATCAACTTTTGTCTCCTTGGATACTGCCTTACCAGCCTCTGCTGCAATAATGGCAATGATCAGAACTGCCAGCGGGCCGCCTGCACCCCCCAGTGCATTTGCCGCAAATCCCACTGTGATCAGTGAAAACAGTACCAAAGGCGGGCAATGAAGTGCATAGCCGATAGCTGTAGCCATTGCCGGGCCGCTCATAGCGGAAGCCAGGCCACCTACGGTGTAACTTACATCTTTCACCGTTGCGATGGGTTCTGCCAAAAAACCGATTCCCAACTGGGTTCCCAAAGTATCTAAAATGGTACCGATCAACAATGTTGCAAAAAGTCCCTGTGCCATAGCACCCAGGGCATCTACTCCGTATCTTTTTGCAGAAATAACAATATCCTTGCGTTTCATGAACGCTTTTACCTTTTCTGGCATCTTATGTCCTTCTTTCTATGTATTGTCAACTGACAAGACAGTTGAATATCTCTGATATACTACACTATTTTGTTCATAAACGCAAGGATTTTGTAAAATTTTATCTCATCAATCTAACGCAGGTCTTTTTATGCTTTCCTTAATCAGTCTAATGCAACGATTTCATGATAGAACTGCGCATAGTCTTTCCGGCCTTCCTTTGTAAATGCAATGGCAGATCTGGGATGCTGATTCAGATGTCCCGTCATCAGATACTGCAGATCATATCCCCAGGTAATCCCCGATTCTTTTAAGGGATTCATGTAATCCTGAGCAAAAGCAATGGAAGGATAGATGCTGTACTTGGGATTGCGCAGGCATCCCATCAGAAGTTCCATGGCACAATTGCCGGCGCCCCGTCCCATGCCGCAGTACGTTGCATCTAGCCAGTCCACGCCATCCCCAACAGCCTCTAAGGTATTGGCAAATGCCATCTGCTGATTGTTATGGGCATGGATTCCGATCTTTTTACCATATTTTGCGGCAGCCTCGCTGTAAATATCAATGAGACGAGCCAGCTGTTCCGGGTAAAGTGCCCCATAACTGTCCACGATGTAAAGAACATCCACAGGGGTTTTCCCCAGAATATCAAGGGCAACCTTTAAATCCTGCTCCTGGGCAGTGGAAATCGCCATGATATTACAGCTCACCTCATATCCCTTTCGTTTGGCATCCTCGATCATATCTACTGCTGCCGGAATGGTATGGAGATAGGTTGCCACACGGACCAGATCAATGGGGCTCTCGCTGCGTTCATGAATGTCATTCTTATAATCGCATCGTCCAACATCTGCCATGACAGCAACTTTTAAATCCGTATTATTCTCTCCCACTATCTGACGAATATCCTCGTCATCACAGAATTTCCATTTGCCGAATTCCTGAACATCAAACATTTCCTTTGATGCCTTGTAACCAAACTCCATATAGTCAACGCCGGCCTTCACATTGGTCTGATAGAGTGCCTTTACAAACTCATCGGTAAAATAAAAATCGTTCACCAGGCCTCCGTCCCGCAGTGTCGCGTCCACAACCTTAATATCCGGGCGATAATTCATCAACTTTTCGACTTCTCTCATAATGTGTCCTACTTTCTATGTGCTTATCACATATTTAT
>CAMEWP010000065.1 GCA_945946605.1 uncultured Pseudobutyrivibrio sp.
CAGCAAAGGGACAGACTCCGGCTTCCACACAGGGACGTATGGATGCTGACGGAACAGCTGCCCTGGTATGCAAATGGAATAATCCGCAGCTGGATACCACTACTTATGCAGTCAGCGACGCAGGGGTAGAGATCAAGAACCAGCTGGATTCTTCTGATCCCAACAGAAATGAAGAAGTAGGACAGACCGTCACATTCCTGACCCGTAATGACTGGGAAGGCACGATGCCAAGTCTGGAGAAGACGGTAAAGATTGCCCTGAATGAATATCTCACCAAGGGCCTGCAGGGAGTTCAGTACGATCCGGCAGACTATGAGACTGTGGATATGCCCACCCTTGGAGCGGATAACGGACTGAAACTCTACGATATGATCGGTCTGGATTACGATGATCCCAAGTGGGATGATCTTCTGGATCAGCTGACCTACGATGAGATGGTATCCCTGATCGGTGATGCCTTCCATTGGCATATGCCGGTAGAGTCTGTTCAGGCACCGGGAACCCGTGATGAAAATGGTCCTCAGGGACTGACGGTAGCACTGTTTGGCAGTAAGCTTGGAGTGGAGACCACAGCCCTTACATCAGAGGATGTTCTGGCTGCAACCTTTAATAAAGATTTAGTTTACAAGATTGGTAATATTGTAGGAAATGACTGCCTGGAAGCAAAGGTAACCTTCCTCTATGGTCCGGGAGCAAATACCCACAGAACACCATACGGCGGAAGAAACTTTGAGTACTATTCCGAAGATTCCTTCCTTTCCTCTGAGATGGGAAGATATGAGACCAAGGGAATCGAAGAGAAGGGTGTGTATGTACTCTTCAAGCACTTTGCATTAAATGACAGTGAGCAGGATCGTATCGGTCTTGGTGTATGGCTGACAGAACAGTCCGCCCGGGAGATTTACCTGCGGGCATTCCAGGGTGCGTTGGAAGATTCCCAGGGCTCCGGTAACGGTGTCATGATGGCATATACACGCTGGGGTACCTGCTGGTCAGGTTCCAATGCCGGCCTGCTGAAGGGTATCATGAAGGGCGAATGGAATTGTAACGGTATGCAGATCACAGACAATATCCTTCCGGATGCAGCTGCACTGGCAAAGGGTATTGACGGTGTGATGGGCGGAACCACAACCTATGACTCCATGATGAGCTTCTATATCATCAACAAGGGTCAGGATGGAAGTCTGGCAAATTATGAGGATGATCCGGTAGCAGTTGCCGCTATGAAAGAAGCATGCCACCAGAACCTGTATGCCATTGCAAACTCACAGGCTATGAATGGTATTGGTAAAGATACTGTTGTAAAAGCAGTTACACCGAAGCTCATTAAGACCTGTCAGGTGGCAACGGTTTGCGTATGGATCTTCTTTGTGATATCCCTGGTTCTCTGGATCGTAAAGAAACACAAATTTAAAAAGTCACAAAAGTAGAAAGGTAATGCCTTTCACGAAAAAAAGAGCCCGCTTGCGAGCGGGGTGTTGACGATGGATCCCTCCCTCGATCATACTGAGATTATCTTATGATCGTTGGGAGGGATTTTATGTACAAAAAAACAAAGAGAGGAATCAGTTTCCTTCTATGTGGAATGCTCATGGTATCTACCTTGCTGACAGGCTATCTGAATTGAGAAAAAATGCCAAAAAAAGCGAAATATTATAAAAATTAGCACATTTTTGGTAAAAGCGAACTGGGGAAACCATATATAATGCAGATAAAGTATATTTACAAAAAAATAGAAGCAGGAGAATGGATATGGCAGAACCAAGACACAGAGCAAAATTAACAGATGAAGTGACAGAGCGGGAGAAACGAAATCAGGAGATCGCCTATGAGGCAGCCTGTGAGAGTATCACACTTTTACAGAATGACGGAACCCTTCCGTTAGTACCGTGCCACGTGGCGCTTTTCGGAGGTGCGGCGGCTATGACGGTAAAGGGCGGCACCGGATCCGGTGAGGTGAATGCCCGCCACACCATTGATGTGCGGGAAGGTCTGGAGATGGCTGGATTTACCATCAGCACAGACAAGTGGATCGCAGACTGGAAGGAAAAATATCTGGCAGGAAAGGCAGAGCATGCCAAGAGTGCAGGCGGTGGACTACCTATCGGACAGTCTTCCGAGGATATGATCAACATTATGGCAAATCCTTACCGTATGCCGGCAGGACGGATCCTGACAGAGGAAGATATCAAGGAGAGCAATTCCGATGTCTGCATTTATGCTATTGCAAGACAGGCGGGAGAGTGCTCCGACCGTGAGATTGAAAAACATGATTTCACCTTTATGCCCGAGGAGATTGAAAACTTAAAGATTGCAGTGGAGCGCTATGATAAGGTGATCCTGGTGATCAATGTAGGCGGTTCCATGGATATGTCTGTACTGGATGAAGTTCCAGGCATCAATGCTGTGATCTACTTCGGACAGCAGGGTATGGAAGGCGGACGGGCCTTGGCGGACATCATTACCGGTAAGGTGAATCCTTCCGGCGGTCTGACAGATACCTGGGTGATGAGCTATGCAGATGTGCCCTACGGGGATGAGTTCGCAGACAGGGACGGCAATCCTAAAGAGACGGATTTTAAGGAAGGCGTTTATGTAGGCTACCGTTATTATGATTCCTTCGGTGTTCCTGTTAGATATCCCTTCGGTTACGGTCTCAGTTATACAGAATTTGAAATGAACTATGTTTCCACAAAAGTTTCCGGCAATGATATTTCCGTGAAAGTGGAAGTAAAGAATACCGGGGATGTGGCAGGAAAACGTTTTGTACAAGTATATGCCTCCTGTCCGGCAGTTTCTCAGGAAAAAGAAGACAAGAAACTTGTGGGATATGCCAAGAGTAAGCTTCTTGCACCGGGAGAAAAGGATGTTGTCACCATCGATTTTGACATGCATTATCTGGCATCCTATGTGGAGAAGGAAGCAGCTTATGTGCTGGATGAGGGAGAGTATATCATCTCTTACGGAAGAAATGTTTCCGATGTGAAAGATGCCTGCGTGCTGCAGCTGGGTGAGCGTGTGGTTTTGGAATCCTGTGAGCATATCTGCCCGCCGGATAAGACCATTGTGGAACTGAAAAGAGAAAAGAAGGCCGAAAGAAATACCGAAGGCCTGGAGAAGATCGTGTTGGATCCTGCTTCCATAGAAACCGTTGTTTATGACTATGAGAAACTTTACGATAAGACCAATGATCAGGTGGAAGGCTGGATGAAACAGCTGAGTGTGAAAGAGAAACTGACTATGCTGGCAGGAATCGGTGTGATGGCTATGGCCGGCGGTGGTAACCAGTATTTCTCTGTTCCGGGAGCTGCAGCCTATACCCAGTGCATGGAGAAGTACGGCATTTCCTCTGTGGCTCTGTGTGACGGACCGGCAGGACTGCGTCTGCAGCGTGTTTCTGCAGTGACCAAAAAGGGCAAGATCAAGGCCATGGAAATGATGATGGATTTCATGAATGACTGGCCAAAATTTATGAAGAGCATGATGGTGGGAGACCCCAATAAAGATCAGCTGATCTACCAGAATGCCACCGCATTCCCAACAGGAACAGCACTGGCCATGACCTGGAATCAGGAACTGGTGGAGCGTGTTGGTGATGCAGCGGGAACAGAGATGGAAGAGTTCGGATGTACCCTGTGGCTGGCACCGGGCATGAATATCCACAGAAATCCTCTCTGCGGAAGAAACTATGAGTATTACAGTGAGGATCCTGTTGTTTCCGGCAAGACAGCAGCTGCCATTGCAAGAGGTGTCCAGGCTCATGAGGGATGCAATGTAACCATTAAGCATTATGCCTGCAACAATCAGGAGACCAACAGAGCCGGCATGTCCAGCAATGTAAATGAGCGGGCACTCCGTGAGATTTACCTGGAAGGCTTCCGGCTGGCTGTGAAAGAAGGCGGCGCCAAGGCTGTAATGACCAGTTACAACAAGATCAATCATGTGTACACCCCCAACAGCTATGATCTGTGTACCAAGGCACTCCGGAACGAGTGGGGCTTTGACGGTGTGGTGATGACCGACTGGATGTCCACCGATAAGGGCCTGGCCGGACGTTCCAAGGCATATCAGGCGGGAAATGATCTGATCATGCCGGGAGGGTCTTCCGTTGTAAAAGAATGTATGAAGGACTATAAAGCAGGAAAACTTACCATAGAAGAGATCGATCTGTGCTGCAGAAGAGTGCTGAAGATCGTATCAGACAGTAAAGTACAGAAAGAATATTTTGGATAAGATATTCTGGATAAGATCAGGTAAGGTCTAAAATAAGAATCCCGGGAGATGCCATGAGTTACATGACGCTCCCGGGATTTTTGGCGTAAAAGAAATATTTGTGCGAAAGAAATATCAATAGATATCCAGTGTGTCCGGATTGTGACAGCTGCCGCCGCAGTTTTTTAAAGCATCGATGGCTGCCATATCTTCCTCATCAATCTCAAAATCGTAAACATCCAGATTTTCCGCCATTCGTGAGGGGGTTACGCTCTTTGGAATGGGACGAAGACCGTGCTGCAGTACCCAGCGAAGGCAAAGCTGTGCCGGTGATACCTGATATTTTTGAGCCAGTGCGACGATGGTTTCATTGTCAAAAGCACCGGAACGTGCCATGGGACTCCAGGCTTCCGGTATGATATCGCAGGCGTAGCAGTATTCCACCACATCTGTCTGTGCCCATCCCGGGTGAAATTCAATCTGGTCCACCATGGGAGCAACATTGGCAGTTTCGGACAGCTCTTCCAGATGGTGGGGAAGAAAATTGCTGACACCGATGGCTTTTGTCTGGCCTAAAAGATAGCAGTATTCCATGGCTTTCCAGGTGGAAGCGTTGATGGCCTTGGCCTCGTCGCCGTAGCGGAGCGTGTTGGCCGGCCAGTGGATCAGGTACAGATCGATGTATCCCAGATCAAGATTTTCCATGCTTTTTTGAAAAGCAGCCAGGGTTTTCTCATATCCCCGGTCGGTATTCCAGACCTTGGTGGCCACCGAGATCTCTTCCCGATGGATGCCGAAGTCCTTCATGGCCCGCCGGACACCTTCCCCTACCGCTTTTTCATTTCCGTAATATGCGGCTGTGTCAATGTGCCGGTATCCTAAACGCAGAGCCTCATAGACCGCGTCACTGGTGGATTCATAAGGTGTTTTGTAGGTACCGTAGCCGATGGTAGGTACCGTGACTCCATTGTGATATGTGATAGTTTTAAATACATTCATGGGCGTTCCTCACTTTCTTATTCCATTATTACCTTTTTCCTTGAAAATGACAATATAGTAGAAAAAATTTCCAAAACAAACAAGAAAATGAAAAACGGTCATTCCCGGGGCTTCCCTCGAAAAAAACGGTGTTCGCCGCCGCGCAATACTCTTTTCAAACCCCGGTGATGACGCAAAAACATCATGACAGAGGCCAGCAGCATAAAGATGCCGGCTTCTGTTCCTTTTGTGAAAAAGCCAGGCAGGATAGCAAGAACCGGGATCAGGACAGCACCCGGGGGAAGGTAGCCTGTGGCAAGGCAAAAAATCCCTCCCGCCACACAGGACAGAGTTCCCCATAAGGGCATCAGTACCATGAGCCAGGCACAGGTGACAGCTACACCCTTTCCACCATGAAAATAAGCCAGGAAAGAAAAATTGTGTCCCAGTACGGTACCCATACCGCCCCAGAGGATGGCAGCGGTGGTGCCGATGGCTTCTCTGGCCAGAGCTGTGCAGAGGAAAAGCGCAAGAAGGGTCTTTAATACATCGCCGGCCAGTACTAAAAAACCGGCCCTTTTTCCCAGATGCAGCATGACATTGGTCATGCCGGGATTGTGGGAACCGTATTCTTTTGGACTTTTCCCGGACAGCAGTCGGGAGACAGGTTCTGCGGTAAGAAAACTTCCTATGAGATATCCCAGGGCCAGGCAGGCCGGGCGCATCCATACTTCCATAAAAAACCTCCCATTCTGTTGATAGAATACCACAGAAAGGGGAAAGATATACCAGTTTTACAGACTTTTACAGAACAGGCAGCGCGTGGTCAGCGTTGCTTTTTTTGGTGGGATAAGGTATCATGAAATTGTTTTCTGATATAAAGAATGACAATATGAAAGATAGCGTGGACAGGAGAGCTGATATGGCTGTAAATAATTGGAATCATATGGGAGAAGAGATCCGGGATGCGGTAAACGATGCCATCCATACAGGAGATTTTACCGATCTGAGCCGTTCCATCGGAGGGATTGTGAATCAGACCATTGACCGGGTCCGGGAAACAGTTGCAGACAGTGTGAAACCGGCGCCGGTTCTTTATAATACCCGTCCTCAGGGTCGGGCAGCAGGTGTCGTTATGATGTTTTTTGGATTTTCCCTGATGGCTGTGGGACTGCTGGGTGTTTTGGTTGCGGTTATAGTCGGTCTGTTCATTACACCGTTGCCGGTTACGGTGACGTTTGCCCTGATGACGGCAGGGGGACTGGCTCTTGGCCTGGCAGGATACCGGAAGTATGGACTGATCGTGCGTTTCCGGCAGTTTCTTCCCAGACTGAAACGGAGAAATCAGATTTCCGTAAAAGAACTGGCATCCTGCACCGGCAAATCTTTAGAATTTACCATAAAGGATCTTCGCCGCATGATGGATGAAAATCTGTTTTACCAGGCACATCTGGATGAGGAGAACGGATATCTGATCCTTTCGGATGAGGCTTATGAGGAATACCGGAGTGCACAGAAAGAATTTGAATACCGGCAAAAGCAGGCGGCAAGGGAGCAGGAGAAAAAACAGCAGGAGCAGAGGGAAACAGCACAGCTTCCGGAGGAATGCCGCAGGATGATAGAGGAAGGGCAGCGCTATGTGGCGCACATTCGTGAGTGCAATGATGCCATTCTCGGGGAGGAGATTTCCCGCAAGCTGGATCAGTTGGAACTGGTGGTGCGGCGGATTTTTGATGAGGTACGCCTTCACCCGGAAGTTGCGGGAGACCTTCGCAAAATGATGGAGTATTATCTCCCCACAACGGCAAAACTGCTGGATGCCTACCGGGAACTGGATGCCCAGCCGGTGGCAGGCGAGAATGTGGCAAAGAGCAAGCGTGAGATAGAGGATGCCATTGATACCTTAAATGCAGCCTTTGAGAAACTTTTGGACAGTCTGTTTCAGGATCGGGCGTGGGATATCTCTTCCGATATTTCCGTGTTAAAGACCATGCTGGCCCAGGAAGGACTCAGGGAGGATCATTTTGCAGGCAGATAATTGTCTGAAGAAATAAAAAGGAAAAAGAGAAGGAGAACATTATGAGTGACGAGATTAAGGATTTTGAAACCACCCCGGCACTGACCTTTGAGGCCACACCGGAGGAGCAGCAGATGATGGAGACTTATTCTGCCCAGATCGATCTTCATGATTCCCAGGCGATTCTGGAATATGGTGTGGGAACCCAGAAGAAGATGGCAGATTTTTCGGAAAATGCGCTGAAAAGCGTGCGGACCAAGGATCTGGGAGAAGTGGAAGAGATGCTCTCCGGCCTTGTGACGGAGCTGAAGAATTTTGACGCGGAAGAAGAAAAGGGCTTTTTGGGAATTTTCAAGAAACCTGCCAACAAAGTGGCTGCCATGAAGGCAAAGTACGATAAGGCTGAGGTCAATGTGAACGAAGTCTGTGAAGCCCTGGAAAAACAGCAGGTGATCCTGATGAAGGATATTGCCATGCTGGATCAGATGTATGATGCAAACCTTTCTTATTTTAAGGAACTTTCCATGTATATTCAGGCTGGAAAGAAGAAACTGGAAGAGACAAGAAACGGGGAACTGGCCCAGGCACTGGCAAAGGCAGAGCAGTCCGGCCTTCCGGAGGATGCCCAGGCGGCTAAAGATATCCAGGCAATGTGTGAACGATTTGAGAAGAAGATCCATGACCTGGAACTGACCCGTATGATCTCCATCCAGACAGCACCGCAGATCCGCCTGGTACAGAACAACGACACCCTCATGGCGGAAAAGATCCAGTCTACCATTGTAAATACCATTCCTCTCTGGAAGAGTCAGATGGTACTGGCCCTTGGCGTGGAACATTCCGCTCAGGCGGCGAAGGCCCAGAGGGAAGTGACAGATGTGACAAATGAACTTCTGAGAAAAAATGCAGATGTTTTAAAGACCGCGTCGGTTGAGAGTGCAAAGGAATCCGAGCGTGGTATTGTGGATCTGGAGACATTGAAGCACACAAACGAGACGCTGATCGCTACCTTTGACGAGGTAATGCAGATTCAGGCAGAGGGACGTGCAAAACGTCAGGAAGCAGAGCAGCAGATGCTTCAGATGGAAAATGATCTGAAAAATAAACTTCTGGAGATCCGCGGGTGAGCCAGATGAAAACGCATCAGATCAGAAATTCACTGCTGCTTCTGATGGCAGCGGTGATCTGGGGCGTTGCTTTTGTTGCCCAGAGTGTGGCGGTTGATTACATTGAAACATTTACACTGAACGGCATCCGTTTTGTAATGGGAGGAATGGTGCTGCTGCCGGTGATCATCATCAGAGACCGGAAGGAAAAGGCGGGGGAGAACCGGATACAGCAGGATCAGATGCGACAGAATGAGGCGCAGGAAAAGGAAGCCCGCCGTGCCGTCCTGATTGGCGGAACAGCAAGTGGGATCACCCTGTTTGTGGCCACGACACTGCAGCAGTGGGGGATCATCGGGACAACAGCCGGAAAGGCAGGTTTTCTCACAGCCCTTTACATCATTATTGTTCCCATCATCGGAATTTTTTTTGGAAAGAAACAGGGAATCCGGCTTTGGATCAGTGTGGTACTGGCGTTGACAGGAATGTATCTTTTGTGTATGCAGAAGGAAAGTCTGACCATCAACAGATACGACATGTTCCTGTTGATCTGTGCAGTGGCCTTCGCTATACAGATCCTGCTTCTTGATCATTATACCCAGTGGGCGGATCCGCTGAAACTGGCCTGCATGGAATTTTTTGTCTGCGGCGGATTGTCGCTGGCAGGCATGATCCTGACAGAACATCCCAGGTGGGAAAACATCGTAGCAGCGGCAGTGCCCCTCCTTTATACAGGAATCCTCTCCAGCGGCGTGGCATACAGTCTGCAGGCTGTCTGTCAGAAGAACCTGAATCCGGTGGTGGCCTCTTTGATCATGAGTCTGGAGTCGGTGATATCAGCTATTGCCGGTTGGCTGATTCTGGGGCAGAAACTTTCCAGTCGGGAACTGCTAGGATGTGTGATCATGTTTTCGGCCATTATCCTGGCTCAGCTTCCGGATAAAAAAGACTTGATAAGACAGGACAGAAAGGAAGTTATAGATTGAGTTATCATAGAGGACATCAGACAGGTTATGCCAGAAGAAAAGGCAAAAAAGGCTCCGTGAGAAATCCCGCAGTGGGTCTGATCTCTGCGGTTGTGGTATTGTGTCTTGCCCTGGGCGGATTCTGGGGAGAAACCAATGAAAGCCCGGATCCGTCGGAGTATTCCGGCGTTCCCTATGTGGAACAAAACGGAAATGTACCCTATTTTACGGAGGAAGAATACACCACAGAGTCCTTTGAAATTTACCAGCCCCTGGATTATCTGGGTCGGTGCGGTGTGGCCTATGCCTGTATCGGTGAGGACATTATGCCCACAGAGGAGCGGGGATCCATTGGACAGGTGCGGCCTTCCGGATGGCATACAGTGAAATATGATATTGTGGATGGCAGATATCTGTATAACAGGTGCCATCTCATCGGCTATCAGCTGGCCGGGGAGAATGCCAATGAATGCAATCTCATCACCGGAACCAGATATCTGAACGTGGAAGGGATGCTGCCTTTTGAGAATCAGGTGGCAGAGTATGTAAAGAACACCGGCAATCATGTGCTGTATCGTGTGACACCGGTATTTGAAGGTGAGGAACTGGTGGCCAGAGGTGTACTGATAGAAGCATCCTCTGTGGAAGACCGGGGAGCGGGACTGCAGTTTTGCGTGTTCTGCTATAATGTGCAGCCGGGGATCACCATTGATTATGCTACCGGTGACAGCAGCCTGGCGGAATAGGAATAAACAACTTGAATTTGGATAAAAAATTTGAGCAGCAGGTAAAGGAAGGGGAAACCTGCTGCTCAATTATGTTTTGGGGAGTGCTCCGGAACTTTCGCTCCGGAGCTGAGTTATGAAAAATATATTAGCTCATCAGCTAGTACATTTAAGATAATAAAGAGAAAAAGTGACAACTCTGTGACTAAAACATGAAAAGAATCTTAAGAAAAAGAAAAAAATTATGAAGTGACAAAAGAATGGAAAAAATTCATTGAAAAAAAACGCCATTCGTATATAATGAAAAATGAGTGTAACACTGTCAATAGGTGGATTCTGTGCTTTTGTGAACAGAATGAGCAGAATCTTATGAAATAGATAGTCAAGAGAAAGGAGAAACAGTATGATTTCAACAGATATCGGAATCGATCTGGGTACTGCCAGTATCCTGGTTTATGTGAAAGGAAAGGGTGTCGTATTAAAGGAGCCGTCCGTTGTGGCATTTGACAGAGACACCAATAAGATTAAGGCA
>CAMEWP010000066.1 GCA_945946605.1 uncultured Pseudobutyrivibrio sp.
CCTTATCCCCAGCAGAAACTCTGGATCGATCTTGGATGCCGGTTGGATGCATTTGATATATTAAGAAGGAAAGAGGAGGACTAGACTGTGGCAGCGGACAGATATGTAGCATATGTGGGAACATATACACATGAGAACAGTGTGGGTATTCATGTGTATGACATTGATATGGAAAAGGGAAGGCTGACAGAACGCAGTGTTGCGCCTATCAATAACCCTTCCAACGTAGTAGTATCACACAGCGGTAAATTCCTTTATGCCATTGAAGATGAAGGTGTGGCTGCATTTTCCATTGACGAAAATGGAGACCTGACCAAGATCAATTCGGCATGGATCGGTGGAATGAGAGCCTGCTATGTGGAGATTGACAGTCAGGATCGTTATCTGTTCCTGGCAGGTTATCATGATGGCAGGGTCACCATGATGAAACTGAATGAGGACGGTAGTGTTCAGGGTATTGCCGATGGTATTTTCCATCAGGGAATCGGCAAGAGTTCTGTGGAGAAGCGTCTTGATCCCAGAGTGACCTGCACAAAACTGACACCGGATGAGAAGTATCTGTGTGCAGTGGACTGGGGACTTCATCAGATCAAGATCTATGAGGTGGATTATGCCAATGGCAAACTGATCCTCAATGATATTCTGCGCTGTCCTTTCAATTCCTATCCCAGACGGATCCGTTTCTCTAAGGATGCAAGATTTGCGTATGTGTTAGAGGAGGCAATCAATGTCCTGGATGTCTATACATACCGGGTGGGAGAAAATGGTCCGGAATTTGAAAAGATCCAGGATATCAGTGTGCTGAGCACTCATGATTCCATCGCTTCCAGTTCCGCACTGGAGTTTTCCGATGATGGAAAATATCTCTACGCCTCCATTGATGGTTTAAATGAGGTGGCCGTCATTAAGGTGAATAACGAGGTCGGAACCGTGGAACTGGAAAGCAATACCAGGGTCAGCGGGGACTATCCCAAGAGCATCTGCATGCTGCCGGATAATAAGACGCTGGTGGTGCTCAATCATGACTCCAATGAGATCCGTACCTTTACTGTGGATCATGAGAAGAAGTGCTGTCTGATGAAGAATCCGCCCATTAAAGTGGATAAGCCCAACAGTATTCAGATTCATAAGCTTGTTTAGCAGATAGAATAGCTGCTGCTGTGAGGCAGCAGCCTTTTTATTCTTTGCAGCAGATTTGATACAGGAGGAAACAGTAATGTCAGGTTCTAATATAGGGAAACAATTTCAGATCACTACCTGGGGAGAATCCCACGGGAAGGCTCTGGGGGTTGTGGTGGACGGCTGCCCGGCGGGAGTGCCTTTGTGTGAGGAGGATATTCAGGTCTTTATGAACCGCCGGAAACCGGGACAATCCAAGTACACAACAGCCCGTCAGGAAGGAGATCAGATCGAAATCCTTTCCGGAGTGTTTGAAGGGATGACAACCGGCACACCCATTTCCATGATGGTGCGCAATATGGATCAGAAATCCAGAGATTATTCCAATATTTCTGAGATCTTCCGGCCGGGGCATGCGGATTATGGATTCTGGGAGAAATACGGCATCAGGGATTACCGGGGCGGCGGCAGATCTTCCGGTCGTGAGACCATCGGCCGGGTGGCAGCAGGAGCTATCGCTTCCAAAGTCTTAGAGGAACTGGGAATCAAGATCCTTACCTATGCCAAAAAGATCGGCCCGGTGGAAGCAGAGAAAATCCGCCCGGAGGAGATCAATGAGAATGCATTGTATATGCCGGATAATGAAGCGGCAGCCAGGGCAACTGCCTATCTGGAAGAGTGTATGCGCGCAAAGGATTCCGCCGGTGGAGTGATCGAATGTGTTATCACCGGCATGCCGGCAGGAATCGGAGATCCGGTATTTGACAAACTGGATGCCTGCCTGGCAAAAGCAATTTTTTCCATTGGTGCTGTCAAGGGATTTGAGATAGGGGATGGATTTGTTGCTGCGTCAAGCAACGGAAGCATCAACAATGATCCCTTTATCATGGAAGATGGGAAAGTGGCAAAAGCCACCAACCATGCAGGTGGTATTTTAGGTGGTATGAGTGACGGAAGCCCCATCGTTTTCCGGGCTGCCATTAAGCCCACACCATCCATCAGCAGACCACAGCATACGGTGGATATTTACGGACAGGAGAAAGAGATTGAAATTCACGGTCGTCACGATCCCATTATTGTGCCCCGGGCAGTGGTAGTGGTGGAAAGCATGGCTGCCATCACCGTCTTAGATGCAATTTTGTGTGATATGGGTGTAAGACTGCAGGATTTGAAGGAGTTTAAAGAAAAATGTACGAAGTATTAAAAACAGAAGGACAGGCAAAACGCGGCCGGCTGACTACAGTGCACGGAGTGGTGGAGACACCGGTTTTTATGAATGTTGGTACTGTGGCTGCCATCAAGGGCGCAGTTTCTACGGAAGATCTTATGGGAATCAAGACCCAGATCGAACTTTCCAATACCTATCATCTTCATGTCCGTCCGGGAGATGAACTCATCAAAGAACTGGGCGGGCTTCATAAATTTATGGCCTGGGACAAACCGATCCTTACCGATTCCGGCGGATTCCAGGTATTTTCCCTTGCAGGACTCCGGAAGATCAAAGAGGAGGGCGTTACCTTCCATTCCCATGTGGACGGTCATCTGATCTTTATGGGACCGGAGGAGAGTATGCAGATCCAGTCCAATCTGGGCTCCACCATTGCCATGGCCTTTGACGAGTGCCCCAGCAGTGTGGCAGACCGTACGTATGTACAGAATTCTGTAGACCGGACCACCCGCTGGCTGGCCCGCTGCAAGACAAAAATGCAGGAACTGAACCAGACAGAAGGCACCATCAATCCTCATCAGATGCTCTTTGGCATCAATCAGGGAGCAATTTATGATGACATCCGTATGGATCATGCAAAACGGATCGCAGAGATGGATCTGGACGGGTATGCTGTGGGAGGCCTGGCTGTTGGAGAAACCCATGAGCAGATGTATCACATTCTGGATGTGACGGTGCCCCTTCTTCCGAAAGATAAACCCACCTACCTGATGGGAGTGGGAACACCTGCCAATATCCTTGAGGGTGTGGAAAGGGGGGTGGATTTCTTTGACTGCGTTTACCCCAGCAGAAACGGACGCCATGGTCATGTTTATACAAAACACGGGAAATTAAATCTTTTCAATCAGAAGTTTGAAAAGGATATGCGACCCATTGAGGAGGGCTGCGGATGTCCGGCATGCCGGAAGTATTCCAGAGCCTACATCCGACATCTGCTGAAAGCAAAGGAGATGCTGGGTATGCGTCTTTGCGTCCTGCATAATCTTTACTTCTACAACAATATGATGGAGGAGATCCGGGACGCTTTGGATGAGGGAAGATTTGCTTCCTACAAGCGGGATCTGTTGGATTCCATGGCAAGAGGCGAGTAAGCTGGGAAAAGTCCCATGGATTTTTGCGTGAAATTATAAAATAATTCGAAAATATCTCGTATCTGCTTGCACAGTGGGGATATTTTATGTAAAATGATATAAGTGTCCGCGGATATGTGGACAATCACTTATGTATGAATATTAGGAGGAAACCGATATGTTTGGAGCAGTAGCTACCGCAGATGCAGGAGGCAGCAGCTTTATGATGATCATCTGGCTTGTTGTGATCTTTGCTTTTATGTATTTCTTTATGATCCGTCCTCAGCAGAAAGAGGAGAAGAAGAAGAACGCTATGTTATCTTCTCTGGCACTGGGAGATACCATCATGACCACCGGTGGATTTTACGGTGTGATCATCGATATCCAGGATGACACTGTGATTGTAGAGTTCGGAAGCAACAAGAACTGCCGTATTCCCATGACAAAGAATGCCATCGCAGCAGTTGAGAAGCCGGAAGATGCCACAGCAGATAAGGATGCTAAGAGCAAATAAGACCCGGTGATCGTAAAAGAGACATAAGAATTCCTGTCCTGTTTATCCGGGACAGGAGTTTTTTATTTCACAGGAAAGTGCGTCCTATGAAATAAAACAGAGAAGATTCGTAAAAATTAAGTTAAATCTATGTTAAATCCATCCCCGTTCTCTTGAAATACATACACGAATTATGTAAAGTGTTTATGGTAAATGTTAAATTTGTGTGTAATCTGATCCAAAGGGAGAATGAAGATGGATATTTTTAATTTGTTAT
This sequence comes from uncultured Pseudobutyrivibrio sp., assembly GCA_945946605.1. Classification (GTDB taxonomy): domain Bacteria; phylum Bacillota; class Clostridia; order Lachnospirales; family Lachnospiraceae; genus Pullilachnospira_A. The sequence continues at coordinate 4,188 of CAMEWP010000066.1, forward strand.
CAATGATTGGCGGTCTTGCCATGTTTTTATACGGAATGCAGACCATGGGAGATGGTCTTGCAAAGACAGCCGGAGGTAAGCTGGAGCGGATTTTGGAGAAACTCACATCCACTCCCATTAAAGGGGTGCTTCTGGGTGCTGCGGTTACGGCGGTGATACAGTCCTCCTCCGCAACCACTGTAATGGTGGTAGGTTTTGTAAACTCCGGGATCATGAAACTGTCCCAGGCAGTAGGCATCATCATGGGTGCCAATGTGGGTACCACCGTCACATCATGGATCTTAAGCCTTTCCGGCATTGAGAGTTCGAATGTGTGGATCCGGATGCTGAAACCCACCTCTTTTTGTCCGATCCTGGCCCTGATCGGTATTATCTTCCTGATGTTTTTAAAGGATGAGAAGAAACATGACATCGGTCTGATCCTGTTGGGATTTTCTGTTCTGATGTTTGGAATGGATACCATGAGTGCAGCGGTGAAGCCTCTTGCAGATGTGCCGGAATTTACCGGAATCCTTACCATGTTTTCCAATCCGCTTCTTGGTATGCTGGCAGGTATGATCCTTACGGCAGTGATCCAGAGCTCCTCTGCCTCCGTGGGTATCCTGCAGGCTCTCTGCGTGACAGGAAGCGTCAGCTATGGAGTGGCAATTCCCATTATCATGGGTCAGAATATCGGTACCTGTATCACAGCCCTGATCTCCTCAGTGGGAGCTAAGAAAAACGCCAAGAGAGCAGCGTTTGTACATCTGTATTTCAATGTGATCGGTACGGCTTTGTTTATGGTGATCTTCTACACCATCAATGCCTTTGTGCATTTTCCGTTTTTAAATACCGCGGCAAACGGCGCAGGTATCGCAGTGGTACACAGCGTCTTTAATGTGGCTGCTACCTTTGTGCTGCTTCCCTTTGCGAAGGGACTGGAGCGTCTGGCAACCCTTACTGTCCGTGGAGACGACGAGGAAGAGGGAGAGGAGATGCCCAAGGAACTGGGTCTTCTGGACGAGCGTTTCTTAGAGAAACCGGCTTTTGCTGTTGCACAGTGTGTGACTGTTGCAAACCGTATGGCGGAACTTACCGGGGAAGCCCTGCAGCTGTCACTGGATCTTTTTACCAAATATGATGAAAAGACGGCAAAGCGTGTATCTCTTCTGGAAAAACAGGTGGACTGTTTTGAAGATAAACTTGGAACTTATCTGGTGAAGGTGTCCAGCAAACAGCTGTCCCAGGAGGACAGTCAGACCGTTACCGGTATCCTGCACTGTATGGGTAATTTTGAGCGTATCTCGGATCATGCTCTAAATATTTCCCAGACAGCAGTAAAGATGCAGAAGAAGGAAGTGGGGTTCAGCGAGAAGGGTATGGACGAGCTGAATATCTATATTAAGGCATTGCGTGATATCGTGGACAAGACAGTCCGGGCTTTTGTTGCGGATGACAATGAACTGGCCGGAAAGGTAGAACCTTTAGAGCAGGTGATCGACGAGATTAATTCCAAGGCCAAGAAGCATCACATCAAGCGTCTGCAGAAGGGCAAGTGTACATTGGACGGCAGTGTATACTATGAGGATCTGCTGACAAATCTGGAACGTGTGGCAGATCATTGCTCCAACGTTGCCATCGGTGTGATCCAGGCGAAGGAAGATACCTACGATGCCCATGATTTTGCAAACAGCCTGAAGCGGGCAGGGGATAATGAGTTTACCAGACTCTTCTCCAATTATGAGGAGAAATATCATCTGTAAAGGCTCTCAAAGGTTCTTGAAAGATGGAAAATTGTGGAATTGCACAAAAAAACGCAAGGACTTTTAGCTTCCTTGTACAGAACATCCAAAATCTAAAATGTGGATAAATTTTTTCTAAATTTTTATTGACATTTAAAAGTCAAAAGAATATGATGTGTTTAATTCAAATGGCAAAGGCGCCACGAAAGAAGTTTTATTTTCGTGGTGTCTTTGCTTTTTTTTATACAAATTCCTTTTCTCATAGCAAGGGTGAGGAAAATTTAAAGGAAGAGAGGAAATGTGGTATGTGTTCGATTATGGGACTTGCGAAAAGGCATATTTCCATGGAGGAGTTTGAAGGCCATTTTGCAAAGACAGCGTCCAGAGGACCGGATATGTCAAGGATCATCGAAATCGGTGATACGGTGCTGGGATTTCAAAGATTATCCATCATGGGATTAAGTGAAAGTGGTATGCAGCCTTTTGAGCTGAACGGAAATTATGTGATCTGCAACGGAGAGTTGTACGGATTCCGTCAGGAGAAAGAACTGTTAGAAAAGGAAGGATATACCTTCGTCAGTGATTCCGACTGTGAGATCATCCTTCCCATGTATGAAAAATACGGTTTGGAACTGTTTAAACGACTGGATGCGGAATTTGCCTGCATCATATATGACAAAGAAAGAGAAGATCTGGTGGCAGCCAGAGATCCCATCGGGATCCGCCCACTATTTTACGGATATGACAAAGAAGGATCCATCATGTTTGCCAGTGAGGCAAAGAACCTCATCGGACTTACCGATAAGGTGATGCCTTTCCCGCCGGGACATTATTACGCGGACGGCAAATTTATCTGTTACCGGGATTTGGCAGCAAGACAGGAATATGCAAAAGACGATCTGGAAACTGCCTGCAAAAAGATCCACGAGAAACTGGTGGCCGGAGTTGAGAAACGGCTGGATGCAGATGCACCGGTTGGATTTCTTTTAAGCGGCGGACTTGATTCCTCTCTGGTATGTGCCATAGCAACCAAGCTGATGAACAAACCCATCAAGACATATGCCATCGGTATGAATGAGGATGCCATCGATCTGAAGTATGCCAGGGAAGTTGCAGAGTATTTACACAGTGATCATCACGAGATCATCATTAATAAGGACATCGTCTTAGAAAGTCTGGAAGAAGTGGTTTCCATCCTGGGAACATACGATATCACAACCATCCGTGCCAGCATGGGAATGTATCTGATCTGTAAAGCCATCCATGAACAGACAGATATCAGGGTGCTTCTTACCGGTGAGATTTCAGATGAGATCTTCGGATACAAATATACGGATTTTGCTCCTGATGCAGAAGAGTTCCAGAAGGAAGCAGAGAAGCGTTTAAGAGAATTACATATGTACGACGTGCTCCGGGCAGACCGCTGCATTTCCGTAAATTCCATGGAAGCGAGAGTTCCCTTCGGAGATCTGGATTTTGTACAGTATGTGATGAGCATCAATCCGGAACTGAAGATGAACCGTTATAACAAAGGAAAATATCTTCTGCGGCATGCATTTGAGGAAGGTGATTATCTTCCTAAGGACATTCTCTTCCGGGAGAAAGCAGCATTTTCCGATGCGGTAGGTCACTCCATGGTGGATTACATCAAGGAATATGCCGAAAGTCTTTATACGGAAGAAGAATTTAAGGAGAAAGCTGCAAAGTATACTTATGCCACACCTTTTACCAAGGAATCTCTTCTTTACAGAGAACTCTTTGAAAAGTATTATCCCGGCCAGGCAGAAATGGTAAAAGATTTCTGGATGCCTAACAAGAACTGGGAGAACTGTGATGTCGATGACCCGTCAGCCAGAGTATTGAAAAACTATGGCGCCAGCGGTTGTTAAGATATTGGGAAACATCCCCTGAAAGCAAGGAAAAAGGAGGAAAAAGATTATGACGATGAATGTACCGGAATTATTTGGCAGTATGGTATTTAACGACGAGGTGATGAAGGAACGCCTGCCGAAGGATATTTACAAGGCTCTGCATAAGACCATCGATGATGGCCTGCATCTTCAGCTTGATCTGGCAAATGTGGTTGCGGCAGCCATGAAGGATTGGGCCATTGAAAAGGGCGCAACACATTTTACACACTGGTTCCAGCCTATGACAGGCATTACCGCAGAGAAGCATGACAGCTTTATTTCCCCGGAGCCCGGCGGAAAAGTGATCATGGAATTCTCCGGAAAAGAGCTGGTAAAGGGCGAGCCGGATGCGTCGAGTTTTCCTTCCGGAGGACTGCGTGCTACCTTTGAAGCAAGAGGCTATACCGCATGGGATCCCACATCCTATGCTTTCATTAAAGATGATACACTCTGCATTCCCACCGCTTTTTGTTCCTACAGCGGGGAAGCACTGGATAAGAAGACGCCGTTGCTTCGTTCCATGCAGGCGCTGGATAAGCAGGCCGTTCGAGTGCTGAAACTGTTTGGAAATGACGATGTGAAGCGGGTGATCACCACCGTTGGTCCGGAACAGGAATATTTCCTGATCGATTCTTCCGTATATGAGAAGAGACCGGATCTGATCTATACAGGCCGTACCTTGTTTGGCGCAAAGCCTCCCAAGGGCCAGGAGTTGGAGGATCACTATTTCGGAACCATCAAACCGAGAGTATCCGCCTATATGAAAGAGTTAGATGAGGAGTTGTGGAAACTTGGAATCCTTGCTAAAACCAAGCATAATGAAGTTGCTCCGGCTCAGCACGAGCTGGCACCGGTTTTCTCAACCACGAATATAGCTGCAGACCACAATCAGCTTACCATGGAAATGATGAAAACTGTGGCAGGGCGTCATGGCATGACCTGTCTGCTTCATGAAAAGCCATTTGACGGAATTAACGGCTCTGGCAAACACAACAACTGGTCTATATCCACAGACACCGGAGTGAACCTTCTCGAACCAGGTGCAACTCCTTCCCAGAATGCACAATTTTTACTGTTCTTGACGGCTGTCATCAAGGCAGTAGATGATTATCAGGAACTGCTCCGTGTGTCTGTAGCAAGTGCCGGCAATGATCATCGTCTGGGCGCAAACGAAGCACCGCCAGCCATCATTTCCATCTTCCTGGGAGATGAGCTGACAGAAGTGCTTGAATCTATCGAAAAAGGTCAGGATTATGAAGATAAGGAAAAGACTCTGATGTCTATCGGAGCCATTGTACTTCCTCATATTCCCAAAGATACCACCGATAGAAACCGGACATCACCATTTGCCTTTACCGGTAATAAATTTGAATTCCGTTCCCTGGGATCTTCCGCATCCATCTCCGGACCTAACGTGGTATTAAATACCATCGTTGCTGAAAGCCTGCGGCAATTTGCAGATGAACTGGAAAAAGCAGATGATTTTGATGCAGCCCTTACCACATTGCTGAGAAGAGAGATCAAGGCTCACAAGAGAATCATCTTCAACGGCAACGGCTACGGAGAAGAGTGGCTGGTGGAAGCGGAGAAGAGAGGACTTGCAAACCTGAAATCTACTGTGGATGCACTTCCGGTATTTATTTCCGACAAGTCCATCGAGCTGTTTACAAGGAACAATGTTTACACGGAAACGGAGATGATGGCAAGATATGACATCCTCCTGGAGAACTACTACAAGGTGCTCAACATTGAGGCACTGACCATGATCTCCATGGTAAAGAATGATATCATGGGAGCTGCCTGCGAGTATCAGTTCTCGCTGGCTGAAACCATCAATGCCAAGAAGGCTACCGGTGTTGCCATCAGCTGTGAGACAGAAGAGGAACTTCTGACAAAGGCATCCGATCTGACGGCATCTCTTTCCGAAGGCCTGAAACGTCTGGAGGCAGATGTGGCAGCGGAAGATGACCTTTCCGATGCATATGAACTGGCAAAATACAACAGAGAAGTGGTATTTGAGGATATGAACGGACTGCGTACCGTAGTGGATGAACTGGAAACTCTGGTTCCCAGTGATATCTGGCCATATCCCACATACGGTGAGATGCTCTACAGCGTAAAATAAAACATAATATCATGTACAAAGGCGTGCATGTTCTGATGGGGAAAATCCGCAGACATGCACGCTTTTTGTAAAAAGGGAAAAAGGAGGAAAAGATTATGACAGAAGAAATTATGGAGATCGTTTCCAGTCAGACATTCGGCATTTGGTTTTTGATCGGCGCCGCATTGGTATTCTGGATGCAGGCAGGTTTCGCAATGGTGGAGGCAGGCTTTACCAGAGCAAAGAATGCGGGAAATATCATTATGAAGAACCTGATGGATTTCTGTATCGGAACCGTTGTCTTCATTCTCATCGGCTTCAGCCTTCTGCTTGGTGAAGATTTGCTGGGATTCATTGGTAAACCCGGATTTGACATCTTTACCAGTTACGCAGACTTTGACTGGTCTAATTTCGTATTCAACCTGGTGTTCTGTGCAACAACCGCAACCATCGTGTCCGGTGCCATGGCTGAGCGAACAAAATTCTTATCTTATTGTATTTATTCCGCAGTGATTTCCGCACTGATCTACCCCATCGAGTCACACTGGATCTGGGGCGGCGGCTGGCTTTCACAGCTGTGATTCCACTATTTTGCAGGTTCGTGCGCCAT
>CAMEWP010000067.1 GCA_945946605.1 uncultured Pseudobutyrivibrio sp.
CTTTCATGTACTGACAGAGGATTCCAAACATAATAAGATAACCACCCAATTTTGTGATGGTTTCAAATCCGTTCATAATACCGGCATCTATGATTTGAAATAAAGTTTGAAATCTGGATGCCTTTTTTATGGAGTAAAGGTCACTGGATTGCACTGGGTTTCCATGAGATTTTCCCAGAGTGTGGTTATTTTGAAGGAGCGTAACCATGACCAGAATAACTCCTGGAAGATACAGGATCACGTAACTGATCAGGATACGCCTGGGTTGATTCAAACAGGAAAGCAGTACAAAACTTCCCACAAAAGCAGGACTTAGCTGGTTACATGCCACAAGGAGTCTTTCAGACACTTTTTTCGTAAACAAACCGGATCTTTGAAAATCCGCCGTCATTTTTGCTCCCACGGGCAGACCGAATGTGAGTCCGGTAACTGCAGTAAGCAGAATGGCTGTTGTCTGTTTTTTCCCGGGAAATTTTTCTAAAAGGGAGAAAATGATACCGGCATTCCACAGCACATTCAGAAGAATGAAAAAGGGCAGAAGTGTGGGCAAAAGTTTGTTGAACCAGATCATAAGACCATTGGTTGCACCTTCCAGTGTAACAGCGGGGTGTGTCAGGGCAATGATAATAAAGATAATAACGGGAAACAGAATCAACTTTTTCATAGAACAATCTATGAGACAAGGGAAAGGAATATGATATCGTGCGTTTGGATAAATATTTGTGCGACTGCAATATGGGAACAAGAACCCAGGTGAAAAAACTGATCGCCCAGGGGGAAGTACTGGTGGATCAGCAGGTATGCCGTCAAAGTAATCTTCAGATTGACCCGGATCATACCCAGGTGATCTGCAAGGGTGTTCCCATCACATATGCTGCCAATGAATATTATATGCTGAATAAACCTATGGGCTGTGTCTGCGCTTCTACTGATCAGCTTCATGATACGATCTTTCGGTATGTCCCCATGAATCTGAAGCAGGATCTGTTTTCCGTTGGACGGCTGGATTTAGATACCGAAGGCCTTCTACTTGTGACCAATGACGGGGAATTGTCACACCGGCTCTTAAGCCCGAGACATCATGTAGAAAAGATGTATGAAGCTACCGTTGAGGGAAAACTGACAGATGAGGATATCGAGGCCTTTGCCCAGGGGCTGGATATCGGAGAAAAAAGGCTAACACTTCCGGCCACCCTTGAAATCTTAGAAAGCGGTGCTGTTTCTGTGTGCCGGGTTACCATTTCCGAAGGCAAGTTTCATCAGATCAAGCGGATGTTTCATGTGAGAGGAAAAGAAGTGACGGCATTAAAGCGCCTTACTATGGGAGCCTTTGTGTTAGATCCTGCACTATTACCAGGAGAATATCGCAAACTGACAGAAGAGGAAATGAAATATGTGGAACAATATAAATGCGGTGATCTTTGATCTGGATGGAACACTGGCAGATTCTATGTGGATCTGGGAAGATATTGATATCCGTTTTTTGGCGGAGCGGGGAATCCCTATGCCAAAGGACCTGCAAAAGACCATTGAAGGCCAGAGTATGTGGGAAACGGCGTTATATTTCAAGAAACATTTTCCACTGGAAGAATCGCTGGAAGAACTGATCAAAATCTGGAATGATATGGCATACGAGGCATACCAAAGCCGTATTCCGTTAAAACCGGGAGCAAGGGAATTTATGGATTTTTTGCGGGAACGGCAGGTTCGTATGGGTATGTCCACCAGCAATTCCCGGGAACTGGTGGAAGCTTTTCTGACAGCACAAAATATCACGGGATATTTTGATACCATCGTCACATCCAATGAAGTGCCTCATGGCAAGCCTGCGCCGGATGTGTATCTTTGTGCCATGGAGCGTCTTGGTATGACACCTTTAGAATGTCTGGTGTTTGAAGACATTCTTCCCGGAATTGAAGCCGGTAAAGCTGCAGGAATGCAGGTGTATGCTGTTCATGATGACTATTCTAAAAATATTGAACAGGAAAAACGCAGGATGTCAGATCGATATATTATGGATTATTATGAATTATTGGGAGGAAGACTATGACAGGTGGATTTCTGCCGGTGAGCAGAGCGGACATGGAACGCATGGGAATCGAACAACTGGATTTTGTCTATATCTGTGGGGATGCCTATGTAGATCATCCTTCTTTCGGACATGCCATTATTACCAGATTGCTGCAGGCCCATGGTTATACTGTGGGTATCATTGCCCAGCCGGACTGGAAAGATGAGAATTCCGTACTTGCACTGGGGGAACCAAGGCTTGCTTACCTTGTTTCTGCCGGAAATATGGATTCCATGGTCAATCACTATACCGTAGCCAAAAAGAGACGGCAGACAGATGCCTTTTCTCCCGGTGGAGTTATGGGAAAACGCCCGGATTACGCCACCATTGTCTACTGTAATCTGATCCGGAAAACCAACCGTCATATTCCTATTGTCATCGGTGGAATTGAAGCAAGTCTGCGGCGACTGGGACATTATGATTACTGGTCTGATAAGGTAAAACGGTCTATTCTTTTAGATTCCGGTGCAAATCTCATCTCTTACGGTATGGGAGAGAAGTCTATCATCGAGATTGCAGACTGTCTTGCAGCCGGGATTGCCGTATCGGATATCACCTTTGTCCGGGGAACGGTATTTAAAACCAGAGACCGGGAACTGATCCAGGATGCAGTGGAACTTCCCTCCTTTGAGGAGATCAAAGGCGATAAGAGAAAATATGCCGAGAGTTTTTATACCCAGTACTGCAATACAGATCCTTTTTCTGCAAAAAAAATGTATGAAACCTATGATCAGAGTATGTTTGTAGTACAGAATCCTCCTCAGATGCCTTTAAGCACCCAGGAGATGGATGATGTGTATGCACTTCCCTATATGCGGACCTATCATCCCATGTACGAAAAAGATGGCGGTATTCCTGCTATTTCTGAGGTGAAATTCAGTCTGGTTTCCAACAGAGGATGCTTCGGCGGCTGCAGTTTCTGTGCGCTGACTTTCCATCAGGGAAGGATCATCCAGACCAGAAGTCATGATTCCATCCTTCAGGAAGCCAAACTTATGACACAGGATCCACAGTTTAAAGGTTATATTCATGATGTGGGAGGTCCAACTGCAAATTTCCGTCGACCGGCCTGTGACAAACAGATGAAATATGGTGTCTGTACCAATAAACAGTGTCTGTTCCCAAAACCCTGTGAGAACATGGTGGCGGATCATCAGGATTATCTGCAGTTACTTCGGAAACTCCGGCAGCTGCCTGGGGTAAAGAAGGTGTTTATCCGTTCCGGCATCCGTTTTGACTATGTGTTGGCGGATTCCGATGATACCTTCCTTCGGGAACTGTGTCAGTACCATGTCAGCGGTCAGCTGAAGGTGGCGCCGGAGCATGTGTCTGACCCGGTGCTGCAGAAGATGGGAAAACCTTCTCTTTCTGTGTACCGTAAATTTGTAGACAAATATAAGAAAATCAATGAGCAGTTAGGGAAAAAACAGTATCTGGTTCCTTATCTCATGTCTTCTCATCCGGGTTCGACTTTAAAGGATGCCATCACCCTGGCGGAATATCTGGAGACACTGGGATATATGCCCCAGCAGGTACAGGATTTTTATCCTACGCCATCCACCATATCCACCTGCATGTATTATACCGGTCTGGACCCAAGAACTATGGAGCCGGTATATATTGCTAAGGATCCCCATGAGAAAGCCATGCAGCGTGCGCTGATCCAGTATCGTGATCCGAAAAATTATGATCTTGTGTATGAGGCCTTGACAAGAGAACACAGACAGGATCTCATCGGTTACGGCCCTAAATGCCTGATTCCCCTAAGAAAGACAGCTATCAGGAAAAATGAGAAGAAACCGGATCAGAAATCGGATCAGTCAGGGAAGAAAAAAACAACCAAAAAGAAAACCATTCGCAATGTGCATAGGAAAAAATGAGAGAGATAAAAATTTCTGACCGGGATGCCAACCAGCGCCTGGATAAATATTTAAATAAGTATTTTAAAAATGCATCTATGGGGTTTCTCTATAAGATGCTTCGTAAGAAAAACATCACTCTGAACGGAAAGAAAGCATCAGGAAATGAAATGCTGCAGGACAAGGATGTGATTAAGGTCTTTTTCTCAGAGGAAACTTTTGCAAAAATGCAGGGGGCTGATCAAACGGCAGATCTCTATGATTCTTTGCTGCAGTTAAAGACATTTTCACCGGAAATCCTCTTTGAAAATGATGATATTCTGGCGGTAAATAAGCCTGCGGGAATTCTTTCCCAGAAGGCGGATCCCTCCGATGTTTCCATGAATGAAGTGATCCTTCATGATCTGATGGCGCGTGGGATTGTTACAAAGGAGAGTTTTTCTATGTTTCATCCTTCAGTGGCTAACCGGTTGGATCGGAATACCACCGGAATTCTTCTGGCAGGAAAGACGCTGAAGGGACAGCAGTATCTTTCCAAAGTGTTAAAAGACAGGAATCTGACAAAGATATATCACTGTATTGTGGCAGGAGAGATCACCCAGCCGGCATTCTTAAAAGGATATCTTTGCAAGGATGAACTGACAAACAAAGTGACTGTATCAAAAGAGGAACTGCCTGGCAGCAAATACATTGAAACAGAGTATGTTCCCCTATTCCATCAGCGGGATATGTCGCTTTTGCAGGTTCATCTGATCACGGGAAGATCCCATCAGATCAGGGCTCATCTGGCCGGCATTGGTCATCCTGTGGTGGGAGACCGCAAATACGGTGATCCAAAGATCAATGCAGCATTTGAGAGAAAGTACCGTATCAGATATCAGATGCTTCATGCCTATGAAATGCAGCTTGGAGACGGAACCATGATCCGGGCACCGTACCCGAAAATGTTTCAAAAAATTGTGAATGACATGGCCAGATAGAAGATATATGGCGGGTTTGAGGTGAAAATATGGCAACATGGAATTCCAGGGGACTGAGAGGATCAAGTCTGGAGGAATTTATCAACAGAACAAATGAGATGTATGAAAAAAACGGTCTGGCGTTGATCCAGAAGGTTCCAACACCCATCACTCCCATTAACATTGATAAAGAGACACGGCATATTACACTGGCATATTTTGATAAAAAGAGTACCGTGGATTATATTGGTGTTGTTCAGGGAATCCCTGTGTGTTTTGACGCGAAAGAATGTCATACAGACACATTTCCTCTGCAGAATATCCATGAACATCAGATGAATTTTATGGGTCATTTTGAGGAACAGAAGGGAATTGCCTTTCTGCTGATTTACTTTACCCATCGGGACAGCTATTATTATCTGACTTATCAGAAGGCTAAATTTTTCTGGGAGAGAGCACTTTCCGGGGGGAGAAAAAGTTTTCGCATTGAAGAACTGGATGAGGGGTATTTTTTTGAAGGACGTAAGGGATTTTTTGTCCCTTATCTGGAGATGCTTCAGAAGGATCTGGATGAAAGGGATGTTTAAAACAAGAAGCCTAAAACGGTGTTGACAATAGCATCTTCCTTTATTATAATAAGAAAAGTTTAATGTTTTACCGATTTAGCACTTTACTTCGCTAAATTGCATATCATCACATATTACAATCATATCCTTCCATCGGGAATGGAAGAGAAAGGCAAAAAGGACATCATGCAGAACAGATTGTTACATACACCGGAGGGTGTACGGGATATTTACAACGGAGAGTGTGAGCGGAAGATTCAGATTACATCCAGGATGAATCAGGAGATCAAAAAATACGGTTATCACTCCATTCAGACACCCACCTTTGAATTTTTTGATATTTTTGGAAAAGAAGTAGGCACCACTCCTTCAAAGGATCTTTATAAATTTTTTGATCGGGAAGGAAATACCCTGGTGCTTCGTCCGGATATGACACCTTCCATTGCCAGAGCAGCTGCAAAGTATTTTACAGAGGATTCCAATATTCCTATCCGCCTGTGCTACGAGGGTAATGTATTTATCAATAACAGCAGTTATCAGGGAAGAATGAAGGAGAGTACCCAGTTGGGATGCGAATACATTGGTGTAAATTCTGCCGCTGCAGACAGTGAGATCATCTCTTTGGTGGTTTCTTCCTTAAAAGCTGCCGGACTGAAGGATTTTCAGATCAGCATCAGCCATGTAAATATTGTCCGGGGACTGATGGAAGCCTGCGGACTCAATGAGGAAGAGGAAGAATATCTTTCCAATCTTATTGCCAATAAAAATTTCTTTGGTGTGGATGAGTTTCTGGAAGAAAAACCGATTTCTTCCGATCTTCGCCAGCTCTTCGGTCTTTTGAAAAATATGTACTCCGATCCTGCAGAGTGGGAGGATGTACTTGCTCTGGCAGAAGGTTATCCAAAGATTTATGATGCACTGCAGCATTTGAAGGATCTTCATCAGCTTCTGAAAATATACGGTGTGGATCATTATGTTTCCTATGAGCCGGGAGTACTCAGCAATTATAAATACTATACCGGCATCATTCTGTTTGGATACACTTTTGGCAGCGGTGAACCCATTGTAAAGGGCGGCCGTTATGATTCCTTGCTTTCTTATTTTGGAAAAAATGCACCTGCCATTGGTTTTGCACTTTCTGTTGACCAGCTTCTTCTGGCATTGGAGCGACAGAAGATTGAGGTGTTAAAACCTCAAAAAGAGAATGTGATCTTTTATCATAAGGATCTTGCTGAGAAAGCAATTCATCTTGCACAGGAAAACCGAAATATGGGCGAGAGCACCTCTTTGGTGGAACTGGAAGATTCCGGAGATCGTGCCGCTCTTATGGATGCATATCGGGACGCAAATATTACAGTATTGGAGTAAGGAAAAATGAAAGAAGATAGATATCTCACCTTTGCCCTGGGTAAGGGAAGACTGGCAAAACAGACATTAAAGACATTTGAAAAGATTGGCATCACCTGTGAGGAGATGAAAGATCCGGATACCCGTAAACTGATCTTTGTAAATGAAGAGCATAAGATGCGTTTTTTCCTGGCAAAAGGCCCGGATGTACCCACCTATGTGGAATACGGCGCAGCGGATATCGGTATCGTTGGTGAAGATACCATTTTAGAGGAAGCAAGAAATATCTATGAGGTATTGGATTTAGGGTTCGGAAAGTGTAAAATGTGTGTATGTGGTCCAAAAGAATCCAAAGAACTGTTGGAGCATCATGAGCTGATCCGTGTTGCCACCAAGTATCCAAGGATTGCAAAGGATTATTTCTATAACAGAAAACATCAGACGGTTGAGATCATTAAATTAAACGGATCCATTGAACTGGCTCCCATTGTTGGACTTTCCGAAGTCATCGTTGATATTGTGGAGACCGGAAGTACCCTTCGGGAAAACGGGCTGCAGGTGTTAGAAGAGGTATGTCCTCTTTCTGCAAGAATGGTTGTGAACCAGGTCAGCATGAAAATGGAAAACGAACGCATTACCAAACTGATCACAGATTTAAAAACTGCACTGGCTGAGATGTAACAGGAGGATAAACATGAGAATCTTAAATCTTAACAAAGAAACAACGGATCATATTTTAGAATCCCTGCTGAAGAGAAGCCCCAACAGTTACGGGACTTATGAGGCAGCGGTGGCAGAGATCATCGATGCTGTAAAATGCGGCGGAGATAAGGCTTTGTTTGCATACACTGAAAAATTTGACCATGCAAAGATCACTCCGGAAAATCTTGTAGTAACCCAGGAAGAGATTGATGCTGCATATGAGGAAGTGGAACCGGAACTTTTGGATGTGATCCGCAAGTCCCTGGTAAATATCCGTTCTTTCCACAGCAAACAGCGTCAGAACAGCTGGTTTGACACCGATGATAAGGGAATTATTCTTGGACAGAAGGTGACGCCCCTTGATAAAGTTGGGGTTTATGTTCCGGGAGGAAAGGCCGTATATCCGTCCTCTGTTCTCATGAATGTAGTACCCGCGAAAGTGGCCGGTGTTCCCCATATTTATATGACAACACCACCAAACAAAGAGGGCAAGATCTGTGCTTCCACTCTGGTGGCAGCTCATGAAGCAGGTGTGGATACCATTTTTAAGGCAGGCGGTGCCCAGGCTATCGCAGCCCTTGCTTTTGGTACAGAGAGTATCCCGAAAGTGGATAAGATCGTGGGACCGGGAAATATCTATGTGGCTCTTGCTAAGAAGGCGGTATTTGGTCATGTAAGCATTGACTCCATTGCAGGTCCCAGCGAGATCCTGGTACTGGCAGATGAGACGGCAAATCCCAGATATGTTGCGGCGGATCTTTTGTCCCAGGCAGAGCATGATGAGATGGCTTCCGCTATTCTGATCACCACAAGCCCGGAACTTGCACAGAAGGTATCAGAAGAAGTGGATCAGTTTGTGTCTGTACTTTCCAGAAAAGAGATCATTCAGAAATCCCTGGATCAGTATGGCTATATCCTTGTAGCAGAAGATATGGACCAGGCGCTGGATGCGGTAAATGAGATTGCATCTGAACATATGGAGATCGTTACCAAAAATCCATTTGAGATCATGACAAAGGTAAAAAATGCAGGTGCCATCTTTATTGGAGAATATTCCAGTGAGCCTTTAGGAGATTATTTTGCAGGTCCAAACCATGTGCTTCCCACCAACGGCACAGCCAAGTTCTTCTCTGCTCTCAGCGTGGATGATTTCATCAAGAAATCCAGCATTATTTCCTATTCCAGAGAAGCTTTGGAAGAAGTATATAAAGATATTGTGCAGTTTGCAGAATGTGAGCAGCTGACAGCTCATGCCAATTCCATCAAGGTGAGATTTGAGGAGTGATCATATGAAAAAAGAACGCATTGCTGAAGTGAAACGAAATACAAAAGAAACAGATATCGAAATCCGTCTGTCTTTGGATGGATCGGGAAATTCCGATATTTCCACCGGAGTCGGTTTCTTTGATCACATGCTGAACGGTATGACCAGACACGGATTTTTTGATCTTACCGCAAAGGTACACGGTGATCTTGAAGTGGATTGCCACCACACCATAGAGGACACAGGAATCGTTCTTGGTACTGCCATAAAGGAAGCATTGGGAGATAAGGCGGGCATCCGTCGTTACGGAAGCTGTATCCTTCCTATGGATGAGACACTGGTGCTTTGTGCCATCGATCTGTCCGGCAGACCTTACCTTGTTTTCGACGGTGAGTTTCCCACAGAAAAAATAGGCGATATGGATACCCAGATGGTAAAGGAATTTTTCTATGCCGTATCATATTCTGCAGGAATGAATCTTCACATCAAAGTTTTGAACGGTGGCAACAGTCACCATATGGCGGAAGCCATGTTTAAAGCCTTTGGAAGGGCACTGGATATGGCAGTGGCACCGGAACCCAGAGTGGAAGGTGTGCTGTCAACCAAAGGCAGTTTATAAATTTGGAGGAACATGTTTATCATGGAACATAAAAATGTAGTAGCCACCATTTATTTAAAGGATGGAATGGCTGTGAAAAGTCCCCAGGAGATGGATCAGACCATGGATGTCCTGACACTGGCGGAACTGTATAACGACAGCGGCATTGATAAGATCATCTGCTATGATCTTTCAGATGACGATGACGAACACGAAAAAAATATTCTTGCCATCCGGCAGATCAACCGGAATATTGAGATCAAGACCTGCGGCGGCGGCAATATCAAGCGTCTGGAGGATGTAAAAAAACTTCTCTATGCCGGCTGTGTGGAAGTGGTGTTAAACGGATCCAAGCCGGAAACCGTAGATCTTTTGCCGGAAGCAAGCAGACGGTTTGGGGCTGAAAAAATGCTGGTATCTTTGTCCACCGTTGATTTTATCTTTAAGACAAAAGATTTCTTAAAGGACAATGTACATGAGCTTCTGATCATGAACCGCGAACTTTTGGAAGCCACAGAGAATATTACAGATGTTCCCTATATTGCCCAGATCGATGATTATGATTTTGACTATATTTCAGGCCTTCTTCGTTCCGAGCAGATCCGTGGAATTTCCGGAGCTTTCATCAATGATACAGATACGGATATCATGCAGTTGAAATGTGAACTGTCCGATGCAGGTATTAAGATGGACAACTTTGCACCGGCACTGTCCTGGAGTGATATGAAGACCAATTCTGACGGATTGGTTCCTGTCATTGTACAGGATTATCGTACAGATCAGGTGCTGATGCTGGCGTATATGAACGAGGAAGCATTTCAGACAACCATCCGCATTGGGAAAATGACCTATTTCAGCCGCAGCAGACAGGAACTCTGGATTAAAGGCCTCACCAGTGGTCATATTCAGTATGTAAAATCCCTGACAGCGGACTGTGATTTTGACACGATTTTAGCTAAGG
>CAMEWP010000068.1 GCA_945946605.1 uncultured Pseudobutyrivibrio sp.
ATGCCTCCAGGATCTTCTCGCCCAGGGCAGCATTTAACTCCATGGAATCCATGGGATAATTCTTGCGGGCCCTTCTTGCCTTTACCTTAAAGGTGAAATTCTTATCCGGATATACCGCATCCAGGTAGGAAACCACATCTTCTGCCAGTTTGTCAAATCCCTGATCCGGCACCATGATAGCCGGACAGATGGCAGTGATACCAAAGACCGTCTGGAGTGCTGCGATCACTTCATCATAATCATACTCTCCCTCCGTCTCCACATAAATGCGGCCCCGCTCCTTCTTCACTTCAAAATTTCCGTCCACATTCTGTAATGCATAACGGATCTGACGAACCAGAGCATCCTCAAAAAGGAAACGGTTCTTTCCCTTGATGCCGATCTCCGCATATTTGATCAAAAAAACTTTATACTGCATAATGAATCCTCTCCTCATTCCCGGCTTTTAGTGCCTGGTATATTTTTGAAGCATGGGAATCAGTTTCTCCATAACTCCCAATGCATAATCCACTTCCTCGATATTGTTTTCGATGGAAAAACTAAAGCGTACCGTGGAATCCAAAAGCTGCTTCGGCAGCCCGATGGCCACCAGCGTATGACTTACGGAAGGCTTATTGGATGAGCAGGCACTTCCGGCGGAAACATAGATTCCCCGATCCTCCAATGCATGAAGCAGCACCTCGCTGCGGACCCCTTCCACACTGACACTGACAATATGGGGTGCACTTCTTTCATCTGTAAATCCGTTGATGGATACTCCCGGAAGGTGTGCACAGCCCTGAACAAAATGATGTTTCAGTTCATACAGATAAGCTGCATGCTCCGCCCTGTGGGTACACATTTCTTCAGCGGCAAAGCCAAGACCTGCAATGGCCGGCACATTTTCCGTACCGGAGCGCATTCCGCTCTCCTGACCGCCTCCTAAAATCCTGGGGGAAAGTTTTGTTTTTTCCTTTACATACAAAAATCCGCTTCCCTTTGGTCCATGGATCTTATGACCGCTGACAGACAAAAGATCGATCCCCGCTTTTTTGGGGAATACGGGAAGTTTGCCGTAGGACTGGATGGCATCCACATGGAACAGACAACTGCTGTCATGTTCCTTCACAATGCATCCGATCTCCTCTATGGGCTCTACGGCACCGATCTCATTATTCACATGCATCACTGACACCAGGATAGTATCCTGCCGCAGACTCTGTTTCAACTGCTCCAGATCCACGATACCGTTGGCATCTACAGACAGGCGGGTCACTTCAAACCCCTGCTTTTCCAGATAACTCATGGGCTGATCCACAGAAGCATGTTCAATGGATGTGGTAATGATATGTTTCCCTTTTCTTGCATTGGCCAGGGCTGATCCCACAATGGCCAGATTGTTGCTTTCCGTGCCGCCGGAGGTAAAGATGATCTCCTTTTCATTGACCTTCAGACTCCGTGCGATCCTGGTTCTGGCTTCCCGGATATAATTTTCTGCGTCCAGTCCTCTGTTGTGGAGCGCGGAAGGGTTTCCGAAATCCTCCCTGAGAACTTTCATCATCAGCTGAGCCGCCCCTTCCATACAGCGGGTGGTAGCCGAATTATCAAAATATGCTTCCATCTGCATTACCTTTCTTCTTTCTGTGCTCTTTCATCATCCTGATCCCACAGATGTCTTTCAGCCTCTAACATCACCATAGACATGGTGGTGATGGCCGCTGTGTCAGTGCGCAGGATCCGTTTGCCCAGGGAGATCACATCCACTCTTCCGGTTGTCTCAGCCTGCCGGATCTCTTCCGGTGCAAATCCTCCCTCCGGCCCGATGATGATGGCCACGGATGAACCGGGTCTGATCTTTTTTAAGGCTTCCCCTGTGGCAGCCATTCCTTCCTTGCATTCATAGGGAAGCAGACACACATCACACTTCGTGGCTGCCTCCAGTGCCGATGAATAGGACATCACATCTTCCACCACCGGGATCACACTTCGCTTGGACTGTTTGGCCGCACTTTCCGCAATGGATTGATACCGGGAAATCCTGGATTTCTTTTTCTTTTCATCCAGTTTTACCACACAGTATTTCATCTCCACAGGAATGATACTGCAGGCTCCCAGTTCCACCGCCTTTTCGATGACGGTCTCCATACGATCCCCCTTGGGGATGCCCTGATACAACTCTATGCGGATGGGAAGTTCCGTGGAAGGCACCTCCTCCGTCACAAGGATACAGACCTGATCCCGGTCCGCCGAAACCACTTCTCCCAGGAAACTTTTTCCGGCCTCTGTCGGAATCTTCTGTTCACTGAGGCGAACCTTCTCTCCGGCACGGATACGCACCACCTGGGCCAGATGTCTGGCATCTGCTCCTGTTATGATTGTTTCCTGCCCGGGATATAAAGATTCTTCCGTAAATATCTGCTGCATACTGTTCCTCAATCCTTCTTTACTGCAGTAATATTGACCCACTCTCCCTGAGTGTTGATCTCTAAAACAGTAAGTCCTGTGGCCTCGATGGCGTGTTTCACCTCATCCGTTTTAAAATCAATGATACCGGAGGAAATGAACACTGCACCGGGCTTTAATGTCTGATAGATGGCAGGCATCATGGCAATGATGATATCCGCAAGAATATTGGCTACCACCACATCATATTTCTCATATCCGATGGTGTCCTGTAAGTCCTTATCACTGATAAGATTGCCCACATGAAAATCTCCCAGTTCCGCCGGAAGATGATTTACCTGCATATTCTCATAGGTGGAAGCGATACAGTCCGCATCAATATCTGTACCTGCCACAGAAGCCGCCCCAAGTTTTAATGCCGCAATGGAAAGGATTCCGCTGCCGCATCCCACATCAAGCACCGCATCACCCTTCTTTAAATATTTCTGAAGCTGACGGACACAAAGCTGGGTGGTCTCATGTTTACCGGTGCCAAAGGACACACCGGGATCGATCTCGATCATCAGCTTGTCCTTATGCGCAGGATCTGCTTCTTCCCAGGTTGGTTTGATGTAGATATCACCGATGGTAAAGGCGGAAAAATACTGTTTCCAGTTATTGATCCAGTCCTCCTGGTCTGTCTCACCTGTTGTGATGGTTCCTTCACCCACATCCACAAACTGCCGTAATTCTGAAAGGCCGCTTCTCACGCCCTCAAGAAGTTCTTCTGTCTGTGCTTCGTCCGTCTCCTCTGATATCTCAACATAAAAGCTGATGCGGCTGGTGCCGTCATCCTCCGGCAGATCCGGCTGTAATTCCTCAAACACACCGCCCTGACGATCCGCATCGGGAATGGGTACGCTGTCCTCAATCTCAATGCCCTCAATCCCCAGATCCGAAAGCATGGAACAGATAAAATCCTCTGCCTCCGTTGTGGAATGTATGGTAAATTTGGTCCATTTCATATCCTTCACCTCATCATATCCGAAAAATCATCTGTAAAAAAACACTATATAGAGTTATTCTATCAGATTTCCCAGTTGTTGAAAAGACAAACCTGAAAAGAGGCATCACACCCGCCGGTGTAATGCCTCCGCCAAACACTTAGATTACAATTCATCTATGGTATCTTTCAGCTTATCCATAAAGCCACGTTTCTTGCCTTTTTCTTCTTTCACTGTGGTTCCGCCGGGTTTTAAGGTCCGACCGGTTTCCTCATCAAACTTGCGAAGTGCTTCCTTTGCACTGCTGCTGAGACTGGTGGGCACCTGAACCACAAGAGTCACATACTGATCTCCTCTGGTGTTCTTATTCCGCAGTGAGGGAATACCCTTGCCTCTGAGACGGATCTTTGTGTCTGTCTGTGTGCCCGGTTTTACCTCATAAACCACCTTGCCGTCCAAAGTATCGATCATGACTTCCCCGCCCAAAGCTGCCTGGGCAAAAGAGATGGGTGCAGTGGAATACACATCATATTCGTTTCTCTGGAAAATCGCATGAGGTGCCACACGAACTTCCACCAGTAGATCTCCTCTGGGACCGCCGTTTAATCCCGGCTCACCCTTCTCCCGGATACGGATGCTCTGTCCGTTGTCGATACCGGCAGGAATATTAACGGAAATCTTCTTCTTTCTGGCAATATAACCTGATCCGTGACAATCCGGGCAACGTTCCCTGATCACCTGTCCGGTTCCCTGACAGTCAGGGCAGGTTGTCACATTCTGAACCGTTCCAAAGAAGGACTGCTGGCTCATAACGATCTTACCTTTACCGCCACACTTGCTGCAGGTCTCTTTGCTGGTTCCCGGTTTTGCTCCGGTACCGTGACATGTGGTACACTCGTCCTTCAGCACCAGTTCCAATTCCTTCTCACAGCCGAAAGCCGCCTCCTCGAACTTGATCCGCACGCTGGCACGGACATTCTGTCCTTTCATGGGAGCATTGCTGGTTCTTCTGGAGCTTCCGCCTCCAAAGAAGTCACCGAAAATATCCCCAAACATATCACTGAAATCCATGCCGCTGAAATCGAAACCACCGGCGCCTCCGCCGCTGCCATCAAAAGCTGCATGACCAAACTGATCATATTGTTTTCGCTTATCCGGATCACTCAGAACAGCATAGGCCTCCGATGCTTCCTTGAATTTTTTCTCTGCCTCCTTATCACCGGGATTCATATCCGGATGATATTTCTTGGCCAGCTGACGATACGCTTTCTTAATTGTATTATCATCTGCGTTCTTATCAACGCCTAAAACCTCATAATAATCTCGCTTTTCTTCTGCCATACTATCCTCGTTTCCCCATTTTACACAACAAATAGGAACATGCGGAATCTCCCCACATCTTCCCATTGTATTGCGGAGGGCGACTTCCCAGATCGCCAGCCGCCCCTCCGCCACTGTAAATGATTGCTAAATCTTATACCTCTTTAAAATCTGCATCCACAACGTCATCATCTGCTGCGGTGTAGCTTGTGCTTCCTGCATCTGCGCCGGCTGCACCCTGCTGTGCTGCTGCCTGCTGCTCATACATCTTGGTAAATACCTTCTGAGCGCTCTCCTGGAGTTTCTCCTGCAGGCTCTTT
The DNA here is from genome assembly GCA_945946605.1 of uncultured Pseudobutyrivibrio sp. Taxonomy (GTDB): domain Bacteria; phylum Bacillota; class Clostridia; order Lachnospirales; family Lachnospiraceae; genus Pullilachnospira_A. The sequence goes on from CAMEWP010000068.1 coordinate 5,006, forward strand.
AACTCTGCAACATCTGCATCTGTCATCTGGTCAGCTTCCTGATGTGCATCCAGGAAGGATTTTACTGCTGCCAGATCTGCTTCTACAGCGGTCTTATCGGAAGCATCGATCTTGTCGCCAACTTCCTCTAATGCCTTCTCTGTCTGGAATACGAAGGAATCTGCATCGTTTCTTGCATCGATTGCTTCTTTTCTCTTCTTATCCTGTGCTTCGAACTCAGCTGCTTCCTTTACAGCCTTCTCGATCTCTTCATCAGACATGTTGGATCCTGCAGTGATGGTGATATGCTGCTCTTTACCGGTTCCAAGATCCTTAGCGGATACATTTACGATACCATTGGCATCGATATCGAAGGTAACCTCGATCTGCGGAACACCACGACGTGCAGGCGGGATACCATCCAGACGGAACTGTCCTAAGGACTTGTTATCTCTTGCAAACTGACGCTCACCCTGTACAACGTTGATATCTACGGCAGTCTGGTTATCTGCTGCTGTTGAGAAGATCTGACTCTTCTTGGTAGGAATAGTTGTATTTCTCTCGATCAATCTGGTAGCAACACCACCCATGGTCTCGATGGACAGAGACAGCGGAGTAACATCCAGAAGTAAGATCTCACCGGCACCAGCATCGCCTGCTAACTTACCACCCTGGATAGAAGCACCGATGGCTACACACTCATCCGGGTTCAGGGTCTTGCTGGGCTCATGTCCTGTCAAAGCTTTTACCTTATCCTGTACAGCCGGGATACGGGTAGATCCACCAACCAGCAATACCTTGGAAAGATCGCTTGCGGTAAGACCTGCATCAGAAAGGGCACGCTGTACCGGTTCTGCAGTCTTCTCTACCAGATCATGTGTCAACTCATCGAATTTTGCTCTGGTGAGGTTCATATCAAAGTGCTTCGGGCCATCTGCTGTTGCAGTGATGAAAGGCAGGTTGATATTGGTGGTTGTTGCGGAAGACAGTTCCTTCTTAGCCTTCTCAGCAGCTTCCTTTAATCTCTGAAGTGCCATCTTATCGGTAGAAAGGTCTACACCTTCCTGTTTCTTGAATTCTTCCAGCATCCAGTCAGTGATCTTCTGATCGAAGTCATCACCACCCAGACGGTTGTTACCAGCGGTAGCCAGAACTTCGATAACGCCGTCACCGATCTCGATAACAGATACATCGAAAGTACCACCACCAAGGTCGTATACCATGATCTTCTGCTCATTTTCATTGTCAAGGCCGTATGCCAATGCAGCTGCGGTAGGCTCGTTGATGATACGCTTTACATCAAGACCTGCGATCTTGCCGGCATCCTTGGTTGCCTGACGCTGTGCATCGTTGAAATAAGCCGGCACAGTGATAACTGCCTCTGTAACCTTCTCACCAAGGTAATTCTCAGCGTCGGATTTCAGTTTCTGAAGGATCATAGCAGAAATCTGCTGCGGTGAATATTTCTTGCCGTCAATGGTACGGCCATTATCTGTACCCATATCTCTCTTAATAGAAGAAATGGTCTTCTCTGCATTGGTAACTGCCTGACGCTTTGCCGGCTCACCGATCAGTCTCTCTCCATTTTTTGTAAATGCAACAACAGAAGGTGTGGTTCTTGCTCCTTCCTGGTTTGCGATAACGGTGGGTTTACCACCTTCCATTACAGCTACACAACTGTTTGTTGTTCCTAAGTCGATTCCAATAATCTTTCCCATAATCTTTTCCTCCATCATATTTCAAATAAATTATTTTGACTAAATTAATATTTGGATAAGGGGCTAATTTGCCACCTTTACCATGCTGTGTCTGATCACTGAATCCCGATACATATATCCTTTCTGGAACTCTTCTATCACTTCATTCTCTCCATATGCATCATCTTCCACATGCATCACTGCGTTATGGAAATTGGGATCAAATTCTTTACCCAACGCTTCGATGGGTGTAACGCCTGCTTCTGACAGGCTGGTGAGCAGCTGCTTGTAAATCATCTGCATGCCTGCTGCGAAAGGATCTTCCTTTCCTTCTTCCACTCCGGCCAGACCTCTTTCAAAGTTATCTACCACCGGAAGGATCTTCTCTACAATGCTCTTTGCTCCGATCTCATACATCTGGCTCTTTTCTTTCTCGCTTCTTCTGCGGAAGTTTTCAAATTCAGCCATCTGCCGCTTTACTCTGTCGTTCAGCTCTTCGATCTGCTCATCCTTCTTATCTTTCTTGTTTTTCTTCTTGAAAAATCCTTCAGATTTCTTCTCCGGCTCTGCTTCCTCAGCCTTTGGTGCCTCTTCGGATGCTTCTTTCTTTGGCTCTTCTTCCGGTGAAGCTTCCTGCTCCACTGTATCCTGTCCGCCGTCAGTCTCCTCAGTGTCCACCGTCTCTTTCTTGGTCTCCTCTGTATCAACAGTTCCTTCCGGGGAATCCTTGATTTCTTCTTTGTTCATCTCTTCTGCCACTACCTACGCCTCCTGCTAATCCTCTTTTTGATTCATTACTTTATCTAACTGAACCTTCAGGTTCTTCAAATTGTCCACTACCTTCTCATAATCCATTCGCTTAGGTCCGATGATTCCTATGGTACCCTTGACACCCTCACCTAATTCGTAAGTGGCTGTCACAACGCTGCAGTCTTTCATGGTCTGGATGGGGGATTCCTTACCGATATAAACCTGGATGCCTGTTTCCTCATCTCCTGCTGCCTCAGTGATCATGTCCGCCAGTACCTGTTTATCCTCGAAAGCAGATATGAGTTCGCTGGCCTTGGATGAATCGCTGAGCTCCGGATACTTGAAAATATTGGTGGCTCCGCTGGTGTATACCTCTAATTCCTCATCACCCTTAATGGTCTCTGCCACGGTGTTCAGCACCTGTGCGATGATGTCTTCATGGATTCCTGCCTGTTCCTTCATCCGGGTGATGAGCCCCAGATTAATCTCTGTGACGGTAAGACCGTTTAAATTGGTGTTCAGCAATATATTCAGCTTCAGCATGGTCTCATTGTCAAGAGGCTCATCCACAGGAATGATCTTATTCTTTACAATGTTGCCTTCCATGACAACCACCGACAAAATCTGGTGATCATCTACTGCAGAAAGCTGAACAAACTTCACACGGTTCTTCTGAACAGAGGGAGCTGTGATCATGGTAGCGTACTGTGTATTATTAGCCAGTACCTTCACCACCTGCTTCAGCATCTTCTCCATCTTCTCCGTCTTCTCGATCATCAGATCTTTGATCTCGGTGATCTCCTGATCCTTCGAAGCAATGAGCTGATCCACATAAAACCGATATCCTTTATCGGAAGGGATCCTGCCGGAAGAGGTATGAGGCTGTACGATGTAGCCCAACTCCTCCAGATCCGACATCTCATTCCGGATAGTTGCGGAACTTAAGTTCAGATCGGAATATTTGGAAATGGTACGGGAACCTACCGGCTCGCCGGTCTCTAAATAATTCTGAATAATGGCCTTCAGAATCTTCTCTTTTCTTTCTCCTAACTCACCCATTTCCTCACCTCTCTTCTTGTTGTTAGCACTCATTTGTTTGGAGTGCTAACATCTTTAAAGATAATTTATCACGGTACCTATCCTTTGTCAACCCGTTTTTTATAAACTTTTTGTGAATTTCTGATTTCAGGACAGCAAAAATTCTGCCAGCACCATATTGCTCACATCCATTCCCTGTTCCGTCAGAAAGATCCGATCCTTTTGCCGCTCCATCAGTCCCTGATCATAGAATCTCTGCAGCACCTCACCATAAACCTCTTCTATTCCGATTCCAAAGACCGATGCAAATTCTGCGGCAGAAATCCCCTCCGTCATCCGAAGGCCAAGAAACATAAATTCTTCCATGGCATCTTCCCTGGTAAGGGGCGTCTGTTCTTCCCAGAGTGGGGAATACAGATCCCCCTGTGGGATCTTTATATCCGGCAGCTGGCTGCATAGTTCTATGTAACGATAAATATCACGAATATTTTCTGTCCGAAGTTCTCCATTACCTTCCCGACCTCCCACCAGAAGGCCTGCCGCACCCACGCCGCATCCGATATAGGGAACTCTGCGCCAGTATCCGGTGTTGTGAAGGCTCTCATACCCAGGTCTTGCATAGTTGGATATCTCATAGCGATGATATCCTCTCTGCTCTAAATATTCCCTGGCCCACTTCATAAGCTCGTACTCCGCGTCCTCGTCCGCCGTATACTTTTCGTAAAAAGGGGTGCCCTCCTCAATAATCAGGCTGTAAGCGGAAATATGCTCCGGCTTTAATCGCAGAACGGAAGAAAGGGTGTGGGACAGCAATTCCTTTGTCTGCCCCGGAAGTCCTGTCATAATATCCACACTGATATTGGAAAATCCTGCTTCTCTTGCCATCTCATAAGTATGCAAAAAACGGTCAAAAGTATGGATCCGGCCCAGAAGTTTCAGTTCCTCCTCATTGGCGGACTGCAGACCAATGGAAAGACGATTGATGCCGCTGCTTCTATATATAGAAAGTTTTTCTCTGGTCACTGTGCCGGGATTGCATTCTATGGTAACCTCCGCCCCGGGCAGCAAGGTAAAGGAGGCTTTCACCGTCTCCATGATCCGTTCCATTTCCTGTCCATCCAGCCAGGAAGGGGTTCCGCCGCCGATAAAGACACTGCGGAGTTTTGCCGGGATCTGCCTTCCCATATACCGGATCTCATTGCAGAGAGCCAGCACATATGCGTGCTGGGTCTTTTCATCATAGGGGCCGGACAAGAAATCACAATATTCACATTTTTTCACACAAAAAGGGATGTGCAGGTACAGTTCCATCTCTGTGTCCATCACATCCTCCTTTCCAGGCAAAGGAGGCATCGATTGGATGCCCCCGCCTCATTTTTTATTTATCATCTAATTTCAGTACGCTCATGAAGGCCTGCTGCGGAATCTCCACATTGCCCACCTGACGCATACGTTTCTTTCCTTCCTTCTGCTTCTCCAGAAGTTTCTTCTTACGGGAAATATCGCCTCCGTAACACTTGGCCAGC
>CAMEWP010000069.1 GCA_945946605.1 uncultured Pseudobutyrivibrio sp.
GATGCTTCGTACAGATTCTCGATGATCTCCTTATCACAAAGGGAATTCATTTTCGCTACGATCAGAGCCTTTTTACCATCCCTGGCATGTTTGATCTCCCGCTGGATCAGGGCAACAAACCGGTTTCGAAGCCAGATAGGTGCCACGATGAGTTTATTCCAGCCTGCCGGTTCCGAATAACCGGACAACATATTAAACACTGCTGTGGCATCCTGTCCGATCTGCTCCGAACAGGTAAACATACCGCAGTCCGTGTAAAGTTTTGCTGTGGAATCGTTATAATTTCCCGTTCCAAGATGCACATATCGGATGATCCCGTCCTCTTCCCGACGCACCACCAGTGCGATCTTACAATGGGTCTTCAGTCCTACCAGGCCGTAAATCACATGGCATCCTGCCTTCTCCAGTTTTTTCGCCCAGACAATATTATTTTCCTCATCAAAACGGGCTTTCAGTTCCACAAGAACCGTTACCTGCTTGCCGTTTTCCGCAGCATGAGCCAATGCCGCAATAATAGGCGAATTACCGCTGACACGATACAGGGTCTGTTTAATGGCAAGCACCTTGTCATCTCTGGCGGCCTGTTTGATAAAATCAACCACAGGATCAAAGGTCTCATAGGGATGATGCAGGAGAATATCCCCCTTCTTGATCTCATCAAAGAGATTCTCCCCAGGTGTGATCCTGGGATTTCTCTGAGGCACAAAGCCCGGCTGCCGCAGGTCATCACATCCTTCCAGTCCGTACATCTTCATAAGGAAAGTCAGATCGATGGGGCCGTTGATCTTATAAATATTTTCATCCCCAATATTAAAATTCTTTTTTAAAACCGACAGAAGTTTCTTATCAACCTTGTCTTCCACTTCCAGACGGATCACCTGTCCCCACTGGCGCTTGGAAAGCTGTTTCTGGATTTCTTTCAAAAGATCTGCCGCTTCGTCCTCATCGAAAGAAAGATCTGCATTTCTCATGATACGATAGGGATATGCACAGACAACATCATAATTCAAAAACAATTTATCCAGATTTTTCTCGATGACCTGTTCCAGCAAAATAAATGCATAGCGATCCCCCTCTTTTTTCGGAATCGCCACAAGCCTGGGAAGTCCGGAGGGAACCTGAACCGTTGCAAATTCCAGCTCATCTTTTCCTCCTTTGTGCTTCATCAATCTGGATTCCTTATCATTGCTGCGGATAAAGGCGGCAATGTTTAAGGATTTATTCCGGATCAGGGGAAACGGCCGGGAAGCATCCACAGCCATGGGCGTCAGCACAGGATAAACCTGCTCCATAAAATAGCGGTCCACATAATCGCTCTGTTCCTGATCAAGATCTTCATAGGCATCCAGCAGTTGAATTCCCTTTTCTTTCAAAAGGGGGATCAGAGACCGGTTAAAGGTAGAATACTGAAGATCCACCAGTTTTCTTGCTGCTGCATGGATGGCCCCAAGCTGCTCGGTGGGCGTCATTCCCGCCAGATCCTTTTTTGTATATCCGGCATTTTCCATATCTTTTAAGGAAGCCACACGCACCATAAAGAATTCGTCCAGATTTGACGAGGTGATACTGACAAACTTTAGGCGTTCCAACACCGGAAGACTTTTGTCCCTGGCTTCATTTAACACCCTGTGATTGAATTTCAACCAGCTCAGTTCTCTGTTTTCAAAATTTACCGGATCACCGAATTTTACCTTTTTGTCCATGTTCCCCTCCTATAAAAACACCCTTCGTTCCCTTAATACGGGTCGAATTGCAAAAATACTCTCAAAGAAATCTGCCTTCTCCTCAAACAGACCTTTTTCCAACGCAATGGAATCACTTGCCTCCACAACAATATCCAGTTTATTTCCCTTTACAGACATTTTAATATCCTTAAATTTCTGACGGTGACTGCGGTCCAGTGCATTTGCCACTTTCAGAATAGCAAGAAGTTTTACAATGGTCATGTACTCTTCCTGTGTAAAACGGTCCGCCATCTCCTGATAGGATTCCAGATCTTTGCGATTAAATGCCACGATGTGTGCCACCATCTCCCGTTCCTTGTGGGTCAGGCCAAGGATCTCCGAAGACATGATGATGGTATAGGAACAGTTCGCCGCCTCAGAAATACTGATATATTTTCCGCAGTCATGAAGGATGGATGCCACCCGCATCAAAAGCCGCTGACGTGCGCCCATTCCGTGATATTTTTTCGTGGTATCAAAGATCATGAGAGAAATCTTCTCCAAGGCTTTCAGATGAGGCTGATAACTTCCATAACGCTTTGCTATGGACCAGGCTGCCGAGAGGATATCGTCCTCAAAATTGTGGGGCGATACCAGGATTCTGTGCTGATCGTAATAGTTGTACGCAATTCCTTCATTAATAGCCACACCGGGAACATAGATATATTTGGCAGGAATCTTTTCCGCGATCACCCGATGCATCAGAAGGAATGGCTCTAACAATTCCTGATTGTCATCTAAAATATCGATCTGGCTGGCCATCCTTTCCACTGAATCACGACTGCTGTTCTGCAAAAATTCCAGATAATCTTCCGATTTCATGCATTTTCTGCTGTCGGATACACCTAAATGTTCCACCATACTTGCCACCTGGTCACCCAGAAGGATCAGATATTTCACTTTGGTATCCTGAAGGTACATGGTACCGAATACTTCCAGTTCTTTATACATCATCTGAAGGATCTGCTCCCTGTAATTAGGCGCATGGGAAAGACGTTTGATATTTTCCGCAAGGGTAACCGTACCAAGCATGATATGCTGGGTAGTTTTGATCTTTCCCTTTACAAACAGAGTGATCTGAAGACTTCCGCCTCCCACATCCACAATCGCTGCGCTCTCCTCCACCATACGGTCAAAATCCGTTCCGGATGCCACCGCTTTATATCCCAAAAACCGATGTTCGGAGTTACTGAGCACCACCGGCACCATTCCTGTCCGGAGTTTGATCTGCTCTAACACAAAAAGGTCATTGTCCGCAAGATCAATGGTAGATCCGATATACACCTGATAATCCCGCACCTGATACATGGCAATGGTCTTTTTCATATCCTTTAATACATTGCAAAGACATTCTGTGGTCTCAAAGGACACCTTACCGCTGGTATAAATATCCTGGGCGATCTCAGTGGACGCTTTCAGGCAGTCCACTTCCTTCATTCCCTTATCTCTGGCCCCCTCAAACACCTTCAGTATAACCTCATAGGAACCGATATACACAGATGCAAACATTTTCATTCGTATCACCCTCTCTTTTCTTATGCCACGATCCGCAGACAAATTCTATCTTATTCCGAAAAACTTCTGTAATTTCCAAGGATCCGCAGGCCGTTTGTTTCTTCCTTCAGTCCCTGCAGTGCATTCAGCACAGCCTCTTCCTGCAGATTGCCTGCAAAATCAATAAAGAAACGATACTCCCACTTTCTGCCCGGCAAAGGTCTGGATTCAATCTTGCTCATATTCAGTCCGTTGAAAATAAAGTGAGACAACGTATGGTACAAAGATCCCTTTTCGTTGGGCAGTTCAAAACAGATACTGATCTTATCCGCTGTACTTAAATATTTCTTGTCCCGGGATACAATAATAAAGCGCGTCTCATTTTCCTTGTTATCCTGAATGGATTCATCCAGAATTTCCAGATCGTAAAGTGCGGCATTTCTCACTCCTGCAATTGCAGCCTGATGAACATCCCCGTCTTCCTTTACCTTGCAGGCTGCCATGGCAGTATTTTTCATACTGATGGTCTCGAAATCCGGATGTTCCCGTTTCAGATATGACGCGCACTGCATCAATGCCTGGGGATGGGAATAAACAGCTGTAATGTCAGAAATACTGCTTCCTTTCACACCCAGCAGTGCATGGTCGATCTTAATGATCTGCTCTCCGATGATGGAGACATCATATTCCATGAGCAGGTCATAGTTCTCCGACACAGAACCGGCAGAAGAATTCTCAATAGGCAGCACCGCATAGTCTGCCTTATCACATTTGATGGTTTCCATGGCTTCTCTCCAGGTTTCCACATGGAAGGAATCCGATACCTGGGGGAAAAATGTCTGCATAGCCACCTGGGAGTATGCACCTTCCACCCCCTGATACACCACACGGGTGTCGTGAAAATCAAAAGCATCCATGCAGGTAAAATCATGGCGATCCACCAGACCTTTGGAGGCCATATAGCGATACTGTTTTTTCCGGCTTGTGGACATGATCTGTTCAAACAGTTCCAAAATCCCCTGTCTTGCAAAATCATCAGATGCCATGGAACCCAGGGCAGCCAGTTTTTCTTCTTCTCTCTTCTTGTCGTAGATTGGCTTATGGGTTGCCTCTTTGTAAATAGCCACATCCTCTGCAAGTCCCAGTCTTCGCTCATACAGTTCCAGTATCTGGGAGTCGATCACGTCCAGTTCTTCGCGAATATCTTTCAAATCTCTCATGCAAATTCCTCTGACCCCGAGGGGTCTGCTTTCTATCATAATATAATGTAACGATTGTTTTCACTCAAGACATTTTCCGTTAATCCCCGGTAAACATCAGGTAAAGTCAAAAAATGACAGCTGATTGGATTCCGGAAGGCCGGAAATGATATTTAAGTCTTCCAGAAGATCCACCAGGGTCTTACTGATCTTTCCACGTTCTCTTAAGTCATCCTTGGAAAGGAACTCCCCTTCCGCCGCAGCAATGGCCAGGGTTTCCGCCGCTTTGTCTCCCATGCCGTCGATAGAGGTAAAGGGAGGCAGCAGTTTTCCGTCCACGATCTGAAAATATCTGGCATCGGACCGGTAAAGATCCATGGGAAGAAATTCAAATCCTCTGGCGTACATTTCCTGAACAATCCGCATATCCCGGTAGGTATCCTGCTCCTTTTTGGACAGCGTATCCTTCCGTTTATTGTATTCATTCATATAGTACTCCAGTTTTTCCTGTCCCTGACACATCAGTTCATAGGAAAAAGCCGTGGCTCGTATGGAGAAGAATGCCGCATAGTAAGCCAGTGGATAAAACACTTTACAGTAGGCAATACGCCAGGCCATCATAACATAAGCCGCCGCATGCGCCTTTGGGAACATGTACTTGATCTTTTCGCAGGAACCGATATACCACTCCGGCACACCATGATCCCGCATATCTTTTTTATATTCTTCCCACCTGGGTTCCTTGCCTTTGGCAATGATACCTTTACGGGTAGACTCCATGATTTTAAATGATTCCTCACTGTCCAGTCCCATATTGATCAGGTACGTCATAATATCATCCCGGGTACTGATACAGGTGGAAATGGTAGCTGTGCCTTCCTCGATAAGGGTCTGGGCATTTCCCAGCCACACATCGGTTCCGTGGGACAGTCCGGAAATACAGATCAGGTCCGAAAATTCCTGAGGCTTTGCATCCCGAAGCATGCCCATGGCAAAATCGGTACCAAACTCAGGGATTCCCAGAGTTCCCATGTCACATCCGCCCAGCTGCTCCGGTGTCACCCCCAGTGCCGAAGTGTCCTTAAACAAAGACATCACCGCTTTATCATCCAGCGGAATCTTCTGGGCATTCAGCCCCGTCAGATCTTCCAACATCCGGATCATGGTAGGATCGTCGTGTCCCAGAATATCCAGCTTCAACAGGTTGGAATCAATGGAATGGTAATCAAAATGGGTGGTAACAATGTCCGTGGTCATATCGTTGGCCGGATGCTGTACCGGTGTAAAGGAATAGATCTCCTCCCCGTTGGGAAGAACAATGATTCCTCCCGGATGCTGGCCTGTGGTTCTCCGCACGCCCACACATCCCTGCACGATCCGGTCAATCTCACAATTTCTCTTGTGGATCCCCCGTTCCTCATAATAATTCTTAATATAACCGAAAGCCGTCTTATCTGCAAGGGTTCCAATGGTTCCGGCACGGAATGTCTGGCCTTCACCAAAAATAACTTCCGTATAGCGATGGGCCTTTCCCTGATAATCTCCCGAGAAGTTCAGGTCAATATCCGGCTCCTTGTTTCCCTTGAATCCCAGGAAAGTCTCAAAGGGGATATCAAATCCCTGTTTTGTCAGATCCTTACCGCAGACAGGACATTTTTTATCCGGCATATCGCAGCCGGCCCGTCCGGCATATGCCCTGACTTCATCCGAATCGAAATCCACATAGTGACAATATTCGCAAAGATAATGAGCCCGTAAGGGATTTACCTCCGTGATACCGGCCATGGTAGCCACAAAAGAAGAGCCAACCGACCCACGGGATCCAACCAGGTATCCGTCCTCATTGGACTTCCACACCAGTTTCTGGGCAATAATATACATTACGGCATATCCGTTGGATATGATGGAATTCAGTTCTCTCTCCAGCCGCTCCACCACCACTTCCGGCAAATTTTCCCCGTACATGGCATGGGCTTTATCATAACAGATCTTCCGCAGCATCCCATCGGAATTTTCAATAACAGGGGGACATTTGTCCGGCCGCACCGGGGAAATCTTTTCACACATGTCTGCAATCCGGTTAGAATTGGTAATGACAACCTCCTCTGCCTTCTCCGATCCCAGATAGGAAAATTCCTCTAACATCTCCTCCGTGGTACGCAGATACAAAGGCGCCTGATCGTCCGCGTCCTTGAATCCCTTTCCGGCCATAATAATGCGTCGGTAAATCTCATCCTCCGGATCAAGGAAATGCACATCACAGGTTGCCACCACAGGTTTTTTAAACTCTTCCCCAAGTTTTACAATCCGGCGGTTGATGTCCATTAGATCCTCTTTCGTCTTAACTACACCATCCTCCTCCCGGAGCATAAAAGCATTATTTCCCAGAGGCTGAATCTCAAGATAATCATAAAAAGAGGCAATTCTTGTAATCTCCGCATCCGACCTTCCATTGACAATGGCCCGGTACAGTTCCCCGGCTTCACAGGCCGAACCGATGATCAGACCTTCCCTATACTTCATCAGTTCGCTTTTGGGAATCTTCGGCCGTCGATAATAGTACTGCAGATGTGACATGGAAACAAGCCGGTAAAGATTGATTCTTCCCAGGTCGTTTTTAGCCAGCACAATACAGTGATAGGACGGCATTTTACGGATGGTCTCCTCATCCGCAGCCCCGGCCTCATTCACCCGGTCCAGGGTATCTAAGCCTCTGTCCTCCAGCATTTTCTGGAACTTTTCGAAAATATGAGCCGTACACTCCGCATCATCCACCGCGCGATGGTGATTTTCCAGAGATACCCCCAATGCTTTTGCCACATGGTCCAGTTTGTATTTACTGAGATTCGGCAGCAGGAAACGAGCCAGTGCCACGGTATCAATATAGGTAAAATCACAGGGCAGTCCCTGTCGCTTGCAGTTTGCACTGATAAAACTCATATCAAATTCTGCATTGTGGGCCACCATGACAGCACCCTTGCAGAACTCCATAAACCGGGGAAGCATTTGTTCTATGGTACCTTCCCCCATCACCATATCATCCCGGATTCCGGTCAGTTCCGTAATACGGAAGGGAATGGGCACCTCAGGATCGATAAATTCAGAAAACCGTTCTGTGATCTTTCCGTCTTCAATCTTAACAGCGCCGATCTCGATGATCTTATTTTTCTCCGGATTAAACCCGGTGGTCTCCAGGTCAAACACCACAAACGTATCGTTCAGTGGCTGGTTTTTGGAATTTGTCACAATACCCTTTGTATCATCCACCAGGTAAGCTTCCACACCATAGATTACTTTAAAGTCACTGTCTTTTGGAACAGCGTGATCTGCATCCGGAAAGGCCTGCACTGCTCCGTGGTCCGTAACGGCCAGGGCCTTATGTCCCCAGGACATTGCCCGCTTGATGATATCCTTCACATCCGATACACCGTCCATATCACTCATCTTGGTATGGCAGTGAAGTTCCACACGTTTCTCCGGTGCATGATCCATACGGGTTGTGGTAAAATCCGGGATCTTCATAATGCCGAAAACAGAACCTATGGTCAGCTCATGATCAAATTTATCCATCATGGTGCTGCCTTTCATCTTAATGAAGGTTCCCGGCTGCAGCGCCCCGGTGAGTTCTTCCACCTGATCATTGGCTGCAAAGATCTTTGTAACGATGGTATCCGTAAAATCGGTGGTAGCAAACATGATAATGGTACGCTCATTTCGTATTTCTCTGGTATCAAGAGATACGATCTTACCCCGGATCACCACTTCTCCAATATCATCCCGGATCTCTTCAATGGCAACGGGCTCCTCCTCCACATCCCTGCCGTAGATCACATCCGGATTGGAAGAACGTTTGATGCTCCTTCCACGAAAATCCTGGCGACCGCCACGATCCCGGCCAAAAGATTTTTCTTCCTTTGCCGGCTCTTTTCTCTCTGCAGCTGCAAAGGCAGGTTTCTTTCCTTCCTGGGAATTTTCCTGTTCATTTTCTTCCTTCATCAGTTCTTTCTGATGGATGATCTGCATTCTCTGACGGGAAATCTCTGCAATTTCATTTTCTATTTCCAGCCGGCTCTTTTCCCGGTATTTGCTCTTTGCCGCTTTCTTATATGTAAAATCGATGATCAGCTGCTGACCGCAGCGTTCACAGAAAATCTTATCCAGAATATGATGCAGGGTCTCTTCCTTTTCCCTGGCGATGACCGTATCCTCCAATGTCACCAGAAGATGATGATCATCCGTAAAATCCAGATCTGCCTTCTTAAAAATACCAAACAGCAGCGAACTGTGCCGGTCGATCTCCTCGTAAATGCTGTCCTTGTAGGCGTCATAAAGATTCTTTGGATTGTACTGTGCAGACAGACGAAAACGCTCTATGATACGGATACGAATCTTCTGTCTCGGAAAACACTGCCGGCTGATCTCCTCCTCCAACTTCCAGATTCTGCGTTTTGGAATCAGGGCAGAACAACAAAGGTAAATACGAATGGTGTCTCTGGCACCATTCGTACTTACCTTTTCCACTGTCCCATCCGACAGCGCATGGGATAAATCCTGATCTAATTGTATGTTTGGAAACAGTTCAAAAAAACTTCTGTCCATTAACTTTCTTCTCCCCAATGCAGGAGTTCATAACGAAGTGCCGGCAGCAGTTGATCCTCCGGTACTTTTTTATAAACTTCCCCGTGCTTTATGATCAATCCTTCTCCAATACCTCCGGCGATACCGATATCCGCTTCCTTTGCTTCTCCCGGTCCATTTACCACGCATCCCATCACTGCCACCTTCAGATCCAGCGGAATATCTTCTACCATCTGCTCCACCTGGTTTGCCAGGGAGATCAGATCGATCTGGGTACGGCCGCAGGTAGGACAGGACACCACTTCAATGCCCCCCTTACGCAGTCCCAGTGTACGAAGGATCAATTTTGCCGATTTGATCTCTTCCAGAGGATCCCCGGTCAATGACACACGGATAGTGTCACCAATGCCCTGATAAAGGATCAGTCCAAGACCAATAGAGGACTTAATATTACCGCTTGTTATGGTACCGGATTCTGTAATACCCACATGAAGAGGATAGTCCAGTTTCTGGGCAATCAGCTCATGAGCCTTTACGCACATCAGCACATCGGAAGACTTAATGCTGACAACCAGATTATCATATCCAAGGTCCTCGATGATATGCACCTTGTCCAGAGCGCTTTCTACGATTCCCTCCGCTGTAACACCGTGATATTTTTCCACCAGATCTTTTTCAAGGGATCCGCTGTTTACACCTACACGAATCGGAATGTTGCGTTCTTTTGCAGTCTGTACTACAGCGCGGATCCGGTCAATGGAACCGATATTTCCTGGATTGATACGGATCTTATCTGCCCCGTGTTCCATAGCTGCAATGGCCAGCCGGTAATCAAAATGGATGTCTGCCACCAAGGGAATGGAAATCTGTTTTTTGATCTCTGTCAGCGCCTGTGCAGCCTCCATGGTAGGCACAGCCACACGGATGATCTCGCAGCCCACCTTCTCCAG